>CBFGRJ010000011.1:0-43119 GCA_965651135.1 uncultured Myxococcales bacterium | reverse complement strand
CGGTATGCACCTCGCCGACTTCGACCCGCGCTACCGCTTCCACGGCCATGGCATAGAAATGAAACGCGACGTAGGCCTGAGCTTCGGCCGCCTGCCGCGCATCGAACGCGCTCAGCACGGCTGTGCTCGGGTCGCCGGCGGCGCGGGCGAGCACGGCACGCAAAATCTTCTCGTGGATCGAGTCGTAGGCGCTACCGGTAACCTGCGTCAGCGCCCCGGCATCGCCGACCAACACAGTCGCACCTTGGATATCTCCCGCCTCCATCAAGACCTCGGCGGTGGCCAGCAGTGTATCGGCGCGAGAGTCTTGATCGCCGTAGCGCTCGTGCGCGTCGCGGGCGCGCTTGAGGTAAGCGAGCCCGCGCTCGAGATCACCGAGCCCCGCGTAACATTGACCGATATTGCTCAGCGTCTTGGCGATCTGAAATCGCCCGCCGATGGCCAGATCGATCTGGATCGAGTCGAGCGCCAGAGCTACCCCGTCCTCGAATTTGCCGAGCACGTACATCGCGAAGGCCAGTGAGCTCTTGGCCTGCGCTTCCAGCCGCCTCGCGCCCACCTTCTTGAACACGGCGATGGCCTCGGCGTGGGCTTTCACCGATTCGTGAACCCGCCCCATACGCCTGAGCAGCGTGCCCCGCGACCTCAGCACCTCGGCGCGCAAGCGTACCCCCACGTCAGGGCCCGAGGCGGTGTTCAAGGCGCGGTCCACGGCGGCTAGCGCGCCTTGCATATCACCCAAATCTCGCAGAATCTCGGACGCCAGCGCCTGCGCCTGAACGGCGATGAAGGCCGGTCCCGCCGCGGAGGCCACCTGCTCGGCGCGTTGCGCCGACTTCAACGCCTTGGCCAAATGCCCCGCGTCGAACTCGAAACGCGCCGTGCCGTTGAGAGCGGTGGCGACCCATGCGGGGCTGCGGCTCTGTTTGGCCAGCTCGCGAAGCCGTTTGAGGTGTTTGCGGCGCTCGCGCCAGCGACCACGATTTCGGCAAATCGCCTCCATGGCCTCGTGCGCCTCGAGCAGCCTGAGATCGTCGTCGTCGAGCAGCGCGATCGCTCGCCGATAGCAACGGGTAGACAGGTGGGTCTGATAGTTGGCGCGTGCCGCCTGGGCCGCCTCGAGGTAGAGCTCCGCCGCTTCTGCTTTCTGACCGCCACGCGCCAAGTGCCGAGCCACGACGGCAGCGGTCAAGCCCTTGCCCAGCGGCGTCTTGGCCAGATACAGACCGAGCTCGGCGTGCATGCGAACGCGCTGGTCCCGGCTCAGCAAGCGGTATGCCACGTCGCGCGTCAACGGATGGCGCACATCGACCGACTGGGCATTGTGATCGCACAGACCGCGCGCGCACAGTCGAGCCACGGCCTCCGCGCTCTGCTCACCGTTGAGGGCGTTCAGCTCGACATCGCTGAGCGGGCCTCCGGCAACCGCAAGCCAGTCGACCACCGCGTGTTCTGCATCTGGCAGCTCGCCCAGACGATCGGCGATCAGCTGTTCCAACGTGGAGGGCAGAGCGTTGGCGGTTTCGTCTTGCCGCTCGACTCTCACCAGTTCGGGGCTCTGCCCGGTCCGTTCCCGGATTTCGAGAATGCCGCGCTCGAGCAGCGCATCCACCATTTCCAAAAGGAAGAAGGGGTTGCCGGCGGCACGAGGCAACAGGTCGGCGCACACCTGGGCCACTCCCGCGCCCACCCCCAGGCGAGCTTGCAGCAGCCTGACTTGGTTTTCGCTGCTGAGGCCTTTCAGCTCGATGCGCACCAAACCTCGCACATAGGGGTCGACCCGCTCTTCGGGTCGCGTCACCAAAATCGCGAACACCGGCAGGGTGCCAAAACCGCGCACCAATTCACTGATCAGCTCCAGGCTCGCGCGATCGCACCACTGCAAGCCATCGACCAAAATCACGAGCGGCGCCTGATTGGCTGCCCGTGCGAGGAACCGCGACAAGCCCGTGGTGATCAGGTAACGGTTGTGGACGTCGTCGGCCTCGCTCATCACGGACGCCACGCGACCCGTGGTGAGCTCCGCCAAGCGATTGATGATCTCCGCGCCGTCCCGCTCGCCCGCGAAGGCATCCAGCGCATCGGCAATGCGTTGGCGCGCCACGTCCAGGGATTGACCGGGCCTGGTTCCGGTGAGCTCCCGAATCCATTCGTTGATGGTCGACAGCGGCACCTCGCTCTTTGCCGGCGAGCATTCCACTCGCAGCACGCGGGCGTCGGGAGGCAGCTCGCTCAAGAAGGCCGAGGTCAGCGCCGTCTTGCCGATGCCCATTTCGCCCGAAATCAGCCGCGCCGTCGCGTGCCCCTGCCCCGCGCCCGCACCCACCACGCTGTAGTAGCCGGCATGCAAATCGGCGAGCTCGGCGTCGCGACCGATCAAGTCACTGGGCGCCATCGACATTTCCTGCAGCTTTTCTTCTCGGGTCAAGGGGCGCAGCAGCGAGTAGATACGCATCGCGCGCGGCAGATTGCGGCGCTCGGGTTCGGGAATGTCGACCGTCGGCGCATCGCCCCACAAGAAGTCCCGGCGCACCAAGCGGTAAAGGCCGCCGGCTACCAAGCTCACCCCCGCGCCCGCCCGCTGACTCAAGAGCTCCGCCAGGTAAAACGCCGGTGGTCGCAGGGTGTGGTGGATGAGATTGCCGGCCTTGTCTCGTTCGCCCAGCGCGACGCCGCGCACGATGCCGATGCCCACCCTGAGCTTGACCGGGAGATCACCGCTGGCCGCATGAATGACTTCGTGGACGTCCACCGCGAACCAAACCGAATCAGCCGCCGCGCGTGCCGGGTTCGCAGATAACCCCACCACCACGCGCGCCAATCTCATCTGTTCGACAGGATCTTTGTTGGGCGAAAGCTGCCACGAGAGCCGAGCGTTGCGCTTGAAGGCGATTTCTTCGATGGTCGCGCGCAGCTGGTCGAGCGCCTGAGTCGCCGCGCCCTTGCCCACGGTCTCGACCAGCGCATCGAGCCCGTGAAACGCCATTTCGATCACCGCGACGTGCCGCACCTCTTTGCCGGCTTGCGTGCGGCCACGCGAACCATACGCCGGACGACCCACCCCGGTATCGTCGCCGGTGCCGACCGTGGGTCCTCGCCTGGACTCGGAACCCTGGCTGCTGCCGTGGGTCGAGCCCGCGCCAGCCGCGACTTCCGCCAGCGAGGTGCGTTCCGCGCCCACGTACTCGGCAATCACCGCCTCGAGCACGTGAGAATCCACCACTTCTTGCTTGTGAAACAGGGCTCGAGTCACCGCCGTGGCCAGGTCACGCGCGGTCTGAAAGCGAGCTTCGGGGTCCCGCTCCAGGGCGCGCATGACGATGGCTTCGAGCTCGCCGGGCACGCCCCGCGCAAAGGTGCTGGGAGGTTCCACTTGGCCGCTGCGCACCGCGGCCAAGAGCTCCTTTTCGTCTTCTTGAGTGTGGAGCGGTCGCCCCGAGAGCAGCTCGTGAAACACGACCCCCAGCGAATAGATGTCCGTCCTGCGATCGACCCGTTCACCGCGCGCTTGCTCGGGTGACATGAAGGCCGTCTTGCCTTTGAGCACGCCCGGCTCTTCGCGAAACAGATTGGCCGAAGCGATGCCGAAGTCGGCTATTTTGACGCCGCCCTCGTAGCTCAGCAGAATGTTTTGCGGCGACACGTCGCGGTGGACGATGTCCAGAGGAGTGCCGCCCTCGTCCTTGCGTTCGTGGGCATAGTGCAAACCCTTGGCCACTTCGCCAATGATGTAAGCCGCAACGTAGGGTGGCAGGCGCTGCTCCTTCGCGCGCGCGGCGCGACTCAGGCGGCGCAAATCCGGTCCCTCCACGTACTCCATACTGAGCAGCTGCCCCTCGTCGCCGTAGTCTTGAAACTCGTAGACCTGAACGATGTTGGGGTGGTTCAAACGTGTGGCCAGCTGCGCTTCTTCGGCGAACATCGCCCGAAAGCGCCGCGACGAGCCGTGCGCCGGCAAGATGCGCTTGACCACCAGCACCTTGTAGGTGCCCTCGGCGCCTCGCTTCTTCGCGAGGAACACTTCGGCCATGCCACCCACGCCCAGGCGCCGAATGATCTCGAATTCCGCTAGTCGCTTCGGAGTATCACGCGCCTCGGAGCTCATGGGTCTGTCCGCACCGGGAAGGTACCGCACTCCAGGCCGCCGGTCCTAGCAACGGCAGCTTGCTGCCGACGACCTCGGGCAAAAATATGCCCTGTTACTGGATCTGTTCCACAAAAGTTCGACTCACGTTCCGGGCCGCGCGTGGTAACGTCCCGGCCGCTCGAGCAGGGATACCCCTGGTTTTACCGCACCAAACACCCCCACGGAGACGAAGAATGCGACACAGCTTGCCCGCAGCGTTGGTGGCAATTTTGCTCTCGGCTCAGGCCGCCGCTCAAGACGAGGGCGAAGAGAAAGCCGAGGGCGAGGGCGCTCCCACGGGCTCGCTCGCGGATGGAGGGGACCCCGTCGACGAAGAAACCAGCGACGAAGGCCGCTTTGCTCCCAAAGGCAAGACCGGCAAGCTGAAGGAAGAGAAAAAGAAGAAGGAAGAAGAAGAAGAGATCGAAGAAATTCCGCGCAAGCAGATCAACGTCTTCGCCGACCTGCTTTACGTGTGGGGCGTGCCACCCGATCCCGATGCTCATCCCGTCGACGTCGAAACGGCGGACGTCGGGGCGTTCGGCCTGGTCCTCGGAGGCACCTACGACCTCGAGCCCAATTTCAGCTTGGGCCTCCGGATCCCTTGGTCTCGCGCCGATTTCGAGGTCGAGAATCGCTTGTTCGAGATTCCTCTCAACGGCACCAGCAGCGCGCTCGGCAACCCAGAGGTCATCGGGCAGTACCGCATGAAGCGGTCACCTGGTGTTTACATACCCATCGACTTCGGCATCGGCATCCCCTTTGCTCAAGGTAACCCGGACCCGACTGCCAACGACTACCCCAGCGCGGCCAAAGCGATGGTCAACCGCACCATGGACGCCGGCACCGGCTGGCAAGACGGTGAGCTCTACTATGTGGGGCGTGTGCCGGTGAAGATCGGCATCGGCTACGTGAGGCAGCGTGTGTCGTGGCACTTTCATGCCGCAACCAAGTTCGTGGTGGCGCCCAAGATCAGGGGCGAGCTCGAGCAAGAAGGGCAGCTCCCCCAGCCGAATGACGTGGACGTGAGAAGCTACGAGTACAATCCGGTCGCACTGCGCAACGTGACGAAGGCCGGCATCTGGGGCAATCCCTGGAGCGGGCTTTGGTTCGGGCTGGATGGTTGGCTCGGCTGGGACATCATCCACGAGATCAACCGGGAGTCCGATGCCACCCCACCCAGCAAGCTGCAGCTCGTCTTGGAACCAGCACTGGGCTGGGACTTCGACTTCATGAAGCTCACCGCGAGCTACATCAGGCCACTAGGTGGCCGACTCGAAGATATCAGCGGCGTTCGCCTAAGGGCCGAGCTCGGTTTCTAGAGCAAGCGGGCAGGCGACCGGAACTCGGGCAGGCGACCTAAACAGGTGGCAGGCCACCGAGCCTTCGAATCGGCTCGCGCCGAAAGGGCGGTGTGCACACCGCGTCAACGTGAGTAGACTTGCGAAAACGATGCGAGCCCTGAGTCTGATAGCCGCGCTGCTTTTGGTGGTGCCGGCATGTGGCGGCGCCAGCCCCAATCAGCCCGCCACGACCGCGGAGGCGCTGCAGGGTCCGGTGAATCCGGTCCCCGTCACCCACGCCGAATTTGCAGGCTATCTCGAGCGTCTGCTGACCGACGGCCAGCCGTCGCAGGAACGCAACGATTTGCTCGCGGGGGTGGTCCAGCACCAACTCAAACGCGCTGCGGCGCGCTTCAAATCCGGCCACACCGAAGCCGGAACCCGGGCCCTCAATGGCGCGTTCTATTTGATGCGCGCCGGAGAGCTGCGTCTAGACACCCTCAGCTGCTGCACCAAGGCATTGCTACAAGGGGCTACCGAAGCGGCTCGCGTGGGCAACGAGGGTCGCGCGCTCGCCCTTTACTCGATGCTGGAAGGCCTGCTCCCCGAGGGCAAAAGCAAACGCGACGTGCAGAGCCACCTCGAAGCCATGCGCGAATTCCACGGCGCTACGAAGAGTCAGGGGCGCATGCAGGCCACGGGCGCCGATCAGAAAGCCGCCGTTCAGCGGGCTCTCGTAGACGCGCGGATCGAGGCGCTGGAGGGCGCCAAGGACCGGACCATCGAGTGGATGCACGCTGCCCTCGACGCCGCCGACGGCCCGATTCGCTCGAGCTTCGAGCGTGACGAGGCAGTAGAAGCGTATCGCGCGGTGCGTACCGGTGGCATCGTCATCTCCGCGCTTTACCTGCGCCATGGTGATCCGCGAGGAGCCTTGGCGGCGCTCGAGCAGGGCGACCTGTCACGCGTCGTGCCACCGGGGCTCAGAGATCGGCTCGAGGCCGCTGCCGACGACGACAACCCCGAGGCCTGGGCCGACCTCTTTCGCCTGGTCGATTCGGCAGCCACCCACGACCAACCGGAGACTGCGATTGATCCCGACCTGGCGCGCGCCGCGGCCTGGGGCGCTGCGGTGGGCCTGTTCCGCAGCGAGCCGCGCTCGTTTCGCGGCTCCATGCCGATTTCACTCATGCTGCTCGAGCTGGGGATGGCCGAAGGAGCGCCGCAGCTTTTGGCCAGGACCACGACCAAGCAATCGTCGGTCGAAGAAGTGAGCTGGTCGTTGTCGCTGGTGCTGCGCGCCATCGTCTCCGAAGACCAGAGCGGGGATATCGAAGCGGCGCGACGCATTTTCGCGGCGGCTGAGCCCATGCTGGAACTGGCTCGTCAAAAGCCCTTTCTCGGTCGCACACGACCCACGGCGGCGCGCCTGCAATACGTCATGGGCGCTCTGGAAACCCGGCACGGCGAGCTGGCCAGGGCGCGCCCTCATTTGGTGGCGGCCGTTCGTGAAGAGCCCACGCACGAGTCACTCAGCACGCTGGCAGCCATCGATCGCCAGCGCGGAGCCAAGCAAGAAGCGCTGCAGACCCTGCGTGCCATCGTCGAGCTCGCCAAACACCACGCCGACCTGACTGCCGAGGGCGAAGCTCTGCTTCAGATCTTCCAGGTACAGCGCGACCTGGGCAACACCGACGAAGCTCAAGAGGCGCTCGCGCTCGCGCTCAATCGCACGCTCGATGCACGCGAGTTGGCTCGCAGCGACGAAGATCAGGCCCGCGCCGAGCGTTTGCTGGCCCGGGTTTTGGAGCACTACGACGATCGCGATGCCGTCCGGCGCGCCACGCAACGTGCTTACGAAGCCTCCGCGTCCAATCTCGATCAATTGACCGCTACGGTGATCGACGCTTCACGGCGGGCACTCACCCGGCGCGACCTGAACGCCGCGCGCGATGCCGTGCGCCAGGCGGTAGAAGCCCAGCTCGCCGACGAGGACGTGATCTACGTCGCCCTCTGGCTCAAGCTGCTGGAAAAACAGCTGAACCTGCCGAGCGACGGCACCGCCGAGGAAGCCTTTGCCACCATTAGCGACGCTTCGGGCTGGCCGGCGAAGCTGCGCGCCTGGGGTCGAGGGCACCTGGACGACGCCGCGCTCATCAGCGCTGCCCGCGGCACCGCACAGCTAACAGAGGCCAAGTTCTACGCAGCCATGGCCAAGCACGCCACGGGACAGCAAGATGCCTTGCCCCAGCTCAAAGAGGTGGCTCAGAGCACCGCCGTCGACCTGGTGGAGGTCACCATTGCCAAAGATCTCTTGGCGCAGAAGCAGGGCCACGCGCAGCTGAAGCTGCCGAGCAACGTGGACATCCCTTAGTTCCAAGGCTTGCAGCTCAAATCGGATGCGGTTTGCGGCCTAGCAGCTTGGTGGCCAGGTGCTCGCCCAGCTCTTGGGTCAACAGCGCCTCGACCGCGCCCTCTTTCTCCGCACGCTCCTGCTCGCTCGCGTATTGGAATTCGATGCCCATGCCGGCCGGGTTGGCTTTGGTGGCCTCGGCGGGGCTCGTCGTCCAGATGACCTTACCCCGGAGTCTCAGGGGCTTATCCATGTTGGGTACCCCGAGAGCGAACACGAATTCGGTGCCGACGGGGAGCGGCCGCTCCGTCCCGATGAACGTCCCCCCACGAGAGATGTTGCGGGTGTAGTCCGCAAAAAACGTGTTCAGGCGTTTGTATTCGACTTTGAGCTCGATGGGCATCCGTTCCGCGTAGCGACGATCATGGTCACGGCGACTCACCCGCCAAGAGTAGCGGGGCTGTCTCGACACGCGCAAGGCCATCCGCGCGCAAGCCGCCGGGTGGCCTTTCCAAGCGCCCGCGGGCTGCCACAGTCCGTCGAAATCCGGATCCAACGCCGCGGTAGCCGCGCTGAAATGCTAACGTGGGGAGAAGTGCGCAACCCCTACGATGTGCTGGAGCTGCCCTCGAACGCAACAGCGGAAGAGATCCGCCTGGCGTTTCGCCGCCTGGCGGCACAACACCACCCCGATCGCCATCGAAACAGTGCTGAAGCACAAGCGCGCTTTACCGAAATCAATGCCGCCTACCAGATCTTGAGTGACCCGCAGAAGCGCGCCGCCTACGACCGCTTCGGCAGCGCCGCCTTTCGACCGGGCGGCAATCCCGGTTTCGATCCGACCGGCTTCGAATCCGTAGTCGCCGATCTGTTCAAAGCCGTGGGCTTTGGAAGAAGTGACGGCACGATCTCGCAAACGCTGCAGCTATCCTTCGAAGAAGCCGCCGAGGGATGCAACAAAGAGCTCAGCTACGAACGCATCGATCATTGCCCCGCCTGCCATGGCTCGGGTGCGGCGCCTCACACCCGCAGCAGCACTTGCTCGGCGTGCGAGGGCCGGGGGCGAGTACGCTTTCAGCAAGGCTTGTTGTCGCTGCTCAGCGAGCGGACGTGTTCGAAGTGTCGCGGCACGGGGCGAATCCCCGAGCAAGCGTGCAACACCTGTCAGGGTCGAGGGTTGAGTCGTGGCATGCACAGCATTTTGGTGCAGGTCCCTGCCGGCGCAGTACACGGCTCGATTCAAACGGTGCCCCGGGCTGGGCACCGGCTGGTGCCATCTGGAAAGCAGGGTCGGCTGGAGGTCACTCTGCGAGTCAGCAGTCACCCGTTCTTTTCACGCTCGGGCGACAATATCTTGTGCCGAGTGCCGATCAGTTTCGTCACTGCTGCGCTGGGAGGGCAGGTCGAAATTCCGACGCTGTCGGGCAAGATCAAGCTCACGGTGCCTCCTTCTACCCAGCCGGGGACGGTGTTGCGCGTGCGCGGTAAAGGTCTCGCCCATCGCCTGCGAGCGGGTCGCGGCGATCAATTGGTGGAGATCGCGGTCGAAGTTCCGGCTCGCCTGAGCGCGCGAGCAGAAGAGCTGCTCAAGGAGCTCGGCAAAGAGCTGGACCGAGACGCAGAACCCCAACAGAGATCGTTCATGGACAAGCTGAAAGAGCTATTCGGCTAACGCATCGCGATCGACGGTCGCCCTTGGGCGCGGTGCTGGGGTAAGCTGAGCCCGACATGAAGGCGACCAAACTGGGCTTTTTGGGCGGGGGCAACATGGCCACGGCGCTGATTCGCGGCTTGCTGGACTCCGGACTGCTGACCGCTGAGCAAATCCGCGTGAGCGACGTGCTCGAATCGCAGCTAAAACCGCTGCGCGACTCGTTCTCCGTTGCGACGGACACCAACAACCGCGCCGTCCTCTCTTGGGCGAACGTGATTCTCGTGGCCGTCAAGCCGCAGGTCGTTCCCAAGATCGTGCCCGATTTGGTCGCCACTCATCGCGCCGAACAATTGTTGATCTCCATCGTCGCCGGTACCCCCATCGCTAGCTTTTCCGCGGCGCTGCCGGCAACCGCTCGCATCATTCGCGCCATGCCCAATACACCCGCGCTCGTGCATCGAGCGGCGACGGCTTTGGCGGCAGGCCCGCATGCTACGGACGCAGATGTCGCGTTCGCCCTGCAGGTGTTTCGTGCGGTGGGTACTGCGGTCGTGCTGCCGGAGCATCAACTCGACGCAGTGACTGGACTATCGGGCAGCGGTCCCGGTTACGTCATGCTGATGGTGGAGGCGCTGGCAGACGGCGGCGTCCGAGCCGGCCTGGCGCGGGACGTCGCCTTGTCACTGGCCATCCAAACCCTGTATGGCTCGGCCGAGCTCCTGTCGAAGACGGGGGAGCACCCGGCCGTGCTCAAAGATCGAGTAGCGAGCCCAGGAGGGACGACGATTGCAGGCCTATGCGCGCTGGAAGCGCGAGCGCTCCGAAGTGCGCTGATCGAAGCCGTGCTAGCGGCCACCGAGCGCAGTGCAGAGCTCGGGCGCGCCCAGCCATCGCCGAGCCCCCAAGTATCGGCCTCACAAAACGAAAGTGTCCGCGCAGAGGGGCCGGGGGGGGGACAGCCTCGCTCCACGCGGACAAGCAATTCGTAGCAGCCAGTTTGTCAGAAAGCAAATGCATGAAGCTCCTCACGTTCCGTCACCAAACGCTGAGCTCAGAGTCGCACGCCTGACCTTTCATCCTTGAAAGATGACCAATCCAAAATGGCCGATAAGACGTGACTCGCCACGCCTTAACGCTGGTCAAGGGTAGCAGTCGAACTCCCAGCGTCGCGACGCGGCGCCCTGCTCGGAGAGCACCATCGCGACCGGCGCGCGCTCCGGGCGCTGGGGCGCGCGGACCCTGCTTCTGGTCAGGGACTCCGGCAGGACCGCGGAGGCGCGAGCCGCCAGAGCCTCGACACAGACGCCCGATGGCAACGTGGTAAAGCGGCCCTCCACGCGCGAGGCGTTGACGGCTGCTGCCTCTCCCATCAGCTCGACGTAGGGCGCCACGGATACATCGTTGACGAACGTGAAGCCGTTCTCGTTGCCTTCACAACTGGGAGGCAAGGCCGCCATGGCCTTTGGCGAAATCACCAGCGGTGCTTCCAAAGCGGCATCCTCGAGACCGATGGGATAGAAGTAGCTGGAGGTGGACTCCAACATGAGCGCCAAGGCATCACCGTGCGTATTGCGCACCAACCTTGGAACCGTGCGTAGCCCCGACTGACCTTCGTCGAAGGGATACGTGCCCCACAGCTCCAGCCGATCACCGACGATCTTGTAGACCGCGAACTCAGCGTCGCCGTTCAGCGCTCCCAAGTGCCACGTGCTTCCCAGCTTCACCACGCCCGAGGTGCGAGTGATCGGATCGGCGCCGCGAATCGGCATGATCGCTCGGCCTTCGGCCACGACGAACAAGTCGGCGTGCGACTGTTGCCTGACCAGCAAGAGCCCTTCGCGCCCGGAAGGCTCCGGTTCGAATTGCCAACTGGCCGAACCGCCCCCAAGCCCTTCGCCAAACGCCGCGGCGACACTCATTTCGTCGGGCCACGGGCTCTTGCTGACTTGGGTGGACCAAACCCCCTTGGCAGCGGCGAAGCGATCGAGCACGCGCACCAAGAACTTGCCGGTTCGCTCCCAGTCGGCGCCGCGCTCGCCCCAGGCGTATCCGTGCAGCTCTTCGTTGCCGTACTCGACGGACAAGTCGAACCCTAGATGGCGACTGGAGAGCTCCGGAGCGCGGGCCTCCAAGAACGGCTGCCAGGCGGTACCCTCGCTTTGCGGCGCACCGGCGCTGAGGCTGGTCGCTCTTTGAATGGCTCGCCGAACGCGCTCCCGCGCGCTTTCTGCGGACTCGGTGGGCAGTGCACGAGGGCTCGCGGTCCCATTCGCGAAACAGTGCATGCTCCAACGGCCACCGCCCGGCGACGGTATTTTTGTGCGCTCCGGCGGCTTCGCTTCCGCCACCTTCTCTTTGCTCTCCGGCTTGCTCCAGCCGACTCGAACCCAGTGCGCCGTCGCACACCCCAAAGGAGAACAGCCTTGTTCGACGCCGGCCGGCACCGCATCGTCGCGTTGACCCGCCGCCTCCACGGTGGACACCTCGAGCCACTCGAAGCCGCCGTCGACCGTCTGCTGGGCGCGCCCGTACTGGGTCACCAGCATGGCGTAGCGGCCCGAGATCAACGCTCGCTCGATATCGCTCTTGACCTCGGCGCCCTCGACCGTTCCATCGGGCTTGATGCGAATCCCGACAAACGGTCCGCCTCCGGCTACCCACCCGTGGAGCACGCCCTGGTCGGTTTCGAAGAACCCGTCCAACCAAATGCCTTCGCGGATCAAGTTGGCGGCAGGTCCCGACTTCGGCAACTTGAGCTTGATTGACTTGGACTTGCCGCTCGCATCCACGCGCGTCAACGTGGCTCGAGCCCCCTTACGCGGGGGTACGATCACGACGGCGGTTCCGTCTTTCAAAAGGGCCACACGCTCCGCCCCCACATCTCCGCGCACACGGATTTC
This sequence comes from uncultured Myxococcales bacterium, assembly GCA_965651135.1. Lineage (GTDB taxonomy): Bacteria > Myxococcota_A > Polyangia > Polyangiales > Polyangiaceae > JAICQQ01. The sequence goes on along the minus strand of CBFGRJ010000011.1, from coordinate 30,803 downwards.
TCGTGGCTCCTGTTTCCCCAGCAGGCAATAGTACCCGGGTTCTTTGGGCAAGGACGAGCTGCAACGGCCCCGAATGACCAACCCGCCGTGTTCATTGGCCGCAACGTAGCGCGGCTCATCGAAGCTCATGACGCTTTCGAGGCGCAGTGGGGGCTCGAAAGCATAGATACGGGTCTTACCGCGCTCTTCCGAGCACACGAAACCGTGGCCTGCACCCAAGCGAATGCCGTGACAAGTGGCGTTCTCGGGGAATTGACCAGAAGCAGCTTCCATGATTTTCCCGTCCCGGAGCCGCACTCTCGCCAGCGTGCCAAGGTGCGCCACATAGGCCGAGCCTTTCGGTCCCAACACTCCGTGGAGCACCGCCAAGCGCAACGGTTCGCGCCCGAGCGGCCGCTTGATGCCGCGCTCGAGCTCACGACTCGACGCACCGTTAGCGCCGTGGCCGGGCGCATTGCGCAGCCCTTCGATCAACTGCCCCAAGCGCTTGGCCTCGGTGGTGGGAGATTCCCAATGCCGGAGCACTCCGTCGATGTCGAGCACGGCCCAGCCGTCATCCGTCCTCAGAAAGGGTCCGAGCTCGGTGCCCACCAGCTTGTCCGCTTCTAAAACCGGGTGCCACGAGGCACCGGCATCGAACGTGGCGAGCACGCCTCTGAGCGGCACCTCCACGGCTCCCATCCAGGCGTCGGCAACGGCTAGAGCCTCGTAGCTCGGCGAGGCAGGGAGCGGCCCGACGTCGAGCGCCTCTCCAGTGTCCACATCGATCGCTACCGGTGGCGCAGTGCGCGAGCGCATCAAGTACAGGCGATCGAACCCGGCAACGATTTGCTCCACCGCAAAGTCGACGTTGGCCAGCGGCTCGAGCTCGCCTGTAAACTCGCGAGCCAGCCAGATCAGCGTAGCGCTGCTCGAGGTGACGTAGAACAAGTAGCCGCCACCCAAACGCGGTGGCAGCACGGCAATGCGCACGGCCTCCTTGGCCGGCAAAAGCTCGGACGCTCGTTCGAGAGAGCCATCGCGATGTTGAATCATGCGCAGGCCCTGGGACACCAACAGGCGCCTCCCGTCGGGATCCAGCCGCGAGACACTGACCAGCTCGGGATCGGTAGCGGCAAACACCGTTGCGGGAGTCAAATAGCCGGACGACAAGGAGCGCGTGACGCCGCGCTGGTTCGGGCTCTGGGCTTTAGGCGCGGCCGCGCCGCCAGAACAAGCGAACACGAGCCCCAGCGCCGCCAACGAACAGGCGCATAGTGCGCCGTACGACGGATTTCCGGCGCGAGCTCTTTTGATGCGTCGGAGCAGCACACGCACAAGCCTAGTAAACAAAAGCCGGCGGCGCTCGCACCCTTTTTTGCCGACGTCGCCTCAAGGCGTTTGCTCCTGGGCCGGAGCAATCCTAAGTTCGGACCGCCGACACATTCAGAGGAGCCCTGTCATGACCGAAACCACGCGCCGCCCGACCTCGCCTGGCGCGGAAGAAATTTTGGGTAACTATTTCCCAGTCCTGGATCACGGGTTCGTCGCATTGGTGGACTACATGGGAACCGATGCGTGTATCGAGCGCGCCGCGCGCGTCAGCTATGGCTACGGAACACGCAAGCTGAGCAAGACCCGGGGGCTTCTGCGCTATCTGCGACGGCATTTACACACGACTCCTTCCGAAATGATCGAGCTCAAGTTTCACTGCTCGATGCCGATGTTCGTGGCACGCCAGTGGATTCGCCACCGGACGGCCAACGTCAACGAGTACAGCGGCCGCTACTCGTTGATACCCATGTTGTTCTACACGCCCAGCGCCGATCAGCTGCAAACCCAGAGCCGCAAGAACCATCAAGGGCGCTCCGGCACTCCCGTGAGCCCGGAGCAGCACGCGCGTGCCGTCAGCTACTGGCAGGGTATCCGCGACCAAAGTCGCCAGGCCTATGAATGGATGACCAGCGAGGACATGGCTCGCGAGCTGGCCCGAATCGATCTCCCGCTTTCGACCTATACCCAGTGGTACTGGAAAATCGATCTGCACAATTTGCTGCACTTCTTGAAGCTGCGCGTCGACCCGCACGCCCAATGGGAAATCCAGGAGTATGGCAAGGTGATGGCGGGCATGCTCAAGCGAGTCGCCCCACTCAGCTACGAAGCTTGGCTGGATTACGACGTTTGCGGGGCGCGCCTGAGTCGTATGGAAATAGCGGCGCTGACTCGGCTGCTCGAGGTCCAGCAGGACGGGCTGGCCGCCCGCAGCGGTGCCGCGCTCAAATCCGCAGAGCTTGCCGAGCTGGGCATGAGTAGCCGTGAGGTGGTCGAGCTACTCGAAAAGCTAACGCCGACAACAGCACCTCCCGACTTCGAGCTGGATCTCAGCAAGGCATGCTCTCCCGAAGCTTTCGCCGAGCGCTATGCCCAGGCGGTCCCGCAAGGCGACAAGCCTCCTGTCGAATAGCCGCGCTCGAATACGGCTAGCGGGCAGAAGGGTTCGGCGCTAAGAACCCGCTATGGCCCAGGCCACCTTGCCAGCCGACCTCGGCGGCCTCGATCTGGACGAGGAAATCCTGCGTTTGAAGCGTGAGCGCAACGCGGTGCTGCTCGCCCACTACTACCAAGAAAGCGAAATCCAAGATCTCGCCGATTTCATCGGAGATTCGCTGGCTTTGGCGCAAGCCGCCAAACGCACCCAGGCCGAGGTGATCCTCTTTGCCGGGGTTCATTTCATGGCCGAAACCGCGAAGATCTTGAATCCAACTCGCACGGTGCTCGTGCCCGACATGAATGCGGGTTGCTCGCTGGCCGACGGCTGTCCCGTCGATCGCTTCAAGGCCTGGAAGGCGCGCCACCCCGGCGCCGTGGTGGTGAGCTACATCAATTGCTCGGCCGAGGTGAAAGCTGAGAGCGACTACATCTGCACCTCCAGCAATGCCGTGAAGGTCGTGCAGGCAATACCCGAAGACCGCAAGGTGCTCTTTGCTCCGGACCGCAATCTGGGCCGCTACGTCATGAAGCAAACGGGGCGCGAGCTCGTCCTGTGGCCGGGGACCTGCATCGTCCACGAGACCTTCAGTCAGCGCAAGCTCATCGAGCTGAAGCAAAAGCACCCAGACGCCAAGCTCATCGCGCACCCCGAGTGTGAAGAAGCGCTGCTCGACATGGCGGACTTCATAGGCTCGACCTCGCAGCTCTTGAACTTCGTCGAGAACGACAACGGCCGCGAGTTCATCGTAGCCACCGAACCGGGCATCTTGCACCAAATGCGCAAGCGGGCCCCCGACAAGCAGCTGATCGCCGCCCCGCCGGTCGCCAATTGCGCCTGCAACGAGTGCCCCTTCATGCGCTTGAACACACCCGAGAAGGTGTACCTCGCGCTCCGCGATCTCACTCCCGAGCTCACGATGGATGAGACCCTGCGGCAGCGCGCGCTCGTCCCCATCGAGCGCATGTTGGCGCTCAGTTAAAGAAGCCCATCGTTCACCTGCTCCAACATCACAACCCAATAGCTCTCGTACTAACTACTTACAGTGATGCAACTAGAACGAGGAGCTACTTCAACGGCGGAGCTTCGCCGCGACGTGGATCCCACACGGCAACGATAGCCACCGCGTTGTCTTCTAAAAGGTGCTCATAGAAGACGAGATAGTGACTCTTGCGCAGCAACACCCAGCGGTACTTGCGAGCACCATCGTAGCTTCGCCCGAGGCCGGGGCTGCACTCGATCAGCTTCAGAGCTTCGGCGAGTTCGTCTTGAAAGAGCCAGGGGTTCTTGTGGCGATGCTCTGCCCACCACGCATCGATGCGCTCGATGTCGACCTGCGCCTCTTCAGAGATTCTTAGCTTCACGACGAGCGCGCAGTTTAGCCAACACCTCCGAAGCGTCCACCATTCTTCCCGCCTCGATGTCGGCCGAGCCTCGCGCTAGCTTCGCATCCAGCTCCGCGAGTTCGTCGTCGGTCAGGCTCTCGATGATGTCGACGGGCTTCAGGTACAACTCACCATCGGGCAAGTCGACCTCGTCCTCCACGATCACTTTGCCGCCTTCGACACGGGCTTTCAGCGCCTGCATACGCGACAAACTAGCACAAAACTGCCAAGTGACAGCCCTCGTGCACCTTCTGGCAATCGCAGCGGCTATAGATCTGCTGTTTTCCCTTTCCCCTGCCAGAGAGACGGGGCGCTGTCGCCTGGACGGGCGCGGGTGGGACGGGGCCACTCGCGCCCGGGGTGCGCAGTCGTCGGGGTGGGCGGGAGCGTTGGCCAACACATTCAGCCAACTACTTGAGCTCGGTGGCTTCGATGCGACGGTTCAGCTGGCGTCCTGCTTCGGTGTCGTTCGGGGCGATGGGGCGCTCGTCGCCGTAGCCAACGGCCTCGATGCGACTGCCGTCGATGCCTTTCGAGATCAGGTAGTCGCGACAGGCCTGAGCGCGCTTCTCGGAAAGCGTCTTGTTGGCCTTCGGGTTACCGACGTTGTCGGTATGACCTGCGATTTCGATGCGCGCGCTTTTCTTGTACATCATGTACTCCACAACGCTATCCAAGCGTGGGAATGACTCGGGTCGAATCGTCGCCTTTCCCGTGTCGAACGTGACGCCCGAAAGTACGAATCGCGGTTCCTTGGTTGGTTCGTGGCGTTTGTAGCGCAAGGTGAGCTTGATATTCTGATTCGGCTCATTGCTCACCGGTACCTTGGCGGCCACGTCTTTGCGACCCAGACTCAGGTAGACCAGATCGTACTTCTGCCCCACGGGTACCAGAACCTCTGCGTAGCCCTCGGAGTCGGTCTCTTGGGTGTAATACTTTTTGCCGTCCGGGGACGTCAGCGACACCACGATACCGGGGATTGGCCCCTTGTCTTTGTCGATGACGATGAACTTGAGCGCAGCCTCGGTCTTGGTCGGTTTGATTTTGGAGGGCGACGCACCGTGAGCGCCCTCAGCGCTATCGGAATCCTGAAGCGCAAAGGTATTTTCCGTATCGGACTCCTCGGTAGCGTCCGATTCAGAGCTGCCGGCGGCATCGCTGGCGGGCGTGGGTTCACCCGACTGGGATGCCTCGCCACTGCTGTCGGCGGGAGACTTGGCGGGTGGCTCTGCCGCACAGGCAGCGCAAGCCAATGACGTGACGGCGATAGGTAGAAGACGACGCATAGCTTTCTCCATGGACCGTGACTCGTGTGATGCGAAGCTACCACACGGGGGTGACGCCCAGGAGAAGCAAGTCCACCGCGTGCCCTCCCGGGTGGGACCGAGACCCACAGGGAAGGTTCGCGACAACGCTCGGCTACCGAAGGCTCGTCAGCCCATCCGCCGTTTCAATCAGCCCTTGCAGACGGCGCGCGAAGCGAGCCGCAGGGGCACCGTCGACCAGGTCGTGATCCACCATGACCGACAGCGAGAGCACCGATCGCGGCACCACCTGACCGGCGCAGAGCCAAGGCTTTTCGACCACACCGCCGACCACGAACACAGCGGCTCGCGGTCCGGTGGAAAACGTGAACGAGAAGCCTGGGACGGCCGCGAATTTGGCGACACTTGTCACGAGCGTAGTGCCTGCCTGGGCCTTCACGCGAAAGGCGCTCCGCATGATGTGGCGAATCAGACCCACTCTCAGAGTGGCCGGCAACCAGCGAATCGCGCGCAGGGTGTTGCGAGCCCAGCGGTCTTCTCGACCCAGCTCGCCGGCGCTGTCGTGCTGGCTGCGCGCAGCCTCGAGCTCCGCATAAATGGCCGCCGCGCTCTTGTGTTGGGCCCGGCGCACCACCATTTCGCGAGGAGCGTACCCCTCTTCGGTGCGAACTTCGACCGGAACACTCACGTCGACATCGTCGAACAGCACCAAGCGCCTGCGATGGCGCACTAGGTTGAGATCGGGGTGCTCGGAGATCGCCACCGCAATCGAGCGCACCACGAACGCGAACAGCGACACGTGGATCCCCTCGCGTTGCAGCTGGTCGATCGCACCGAGTGCCCGCGTGACGTCCAGCTCGAGCAAGGCGACCATGGGGTGACCACCGCGGATCGCCGCGAAGGCGTCCATCGCCAGTTGTCGATCCAGCGAAGGGCGAAGCACCTTGTAGCGACCGATCGGATCAAGTCCCGAGTCAATCGCAGCTTGTTTCAATGGGGTGAAGGGCATGCTCCCACCCACGCAGTGAGCAGGCCGCGTGCCAGGCATCTCGCATGACTTTCGACGTTGGCCAGCCCCCATTCTGGCAACTTCTGCACGCGTGCTCGCAGGTGCGCAAACGTTGCAGCGAGTCGAGCCTCACCCGCTCGGGATGACTCTACGGAACAGCTCCGGGTAGTCCAGGACGATGCCCTGTTCGTCCACGGGCAGCTCGACGCGAAACCCGCTCCCGTCCAGGCTTTCGAACAAGTACAGCCGATCAGCCAGGCGTGTGTAGGCTTGAGGCTGAGGCTGAACCGTAAGCTCGGGAGCGAACACCCAGGCCATTCGGAACTCGCGACGCTCGCCGATCGCCAGTTGCTCGCGTCGAATCGGAAATGTGTTCGTGAACGGAGTCGGCCAGATGTCGATATCCAAGCAGCCTTCCAGGTCGGGCAGGGGCTGACCGTCGGCCCAATGCCAGTGGCCCTGACCATCTGTCCCAAGGCGCAGCGACCGCGTGGCTCGCTCCGTCACGAGGTACAGCTCGGCGTCACGGAGCTGCCAAGCGGCGTCCCAGGCGAGGCGGTAACTCAAGCGAAAAGGCCCCTGCTTTTCGTCCACTGCGAGGACCACGCTGTCCGCTTCACCCTCCTTCAAGAGCAAGTGCTCGAGTCCCACGCCGATGCAGTCTGGGTTCCAAAGTGGAGTCCAACAAACCGAGCGCTGAGCTGCGTCCGCCATCGGGTTGATGAAATAGAAGCTCAGACCTTCGGAAGGGGGGCCACGGCGCGCTGCCAAGAATCCCGCGCTTCCATCCGCTCGATCCAGGCGGAGACTCGCGGAAACTCCTGCAGTGAAATCCCAGCTGGAACGCGGAACATGAACGTGCTCGCCAGCGCAAAGTCAGCGAGCGAAAGCTCACCCGCTACCCACTCGCGCTGCTCGAGTCCGTGTTCCAGCACTGCGAGATAGCGCACCGCTTCTTTGTGGCTGGCTGCTGCCGCGGCTTCGTCCGGCTCGCCCAGACCGTAGCGCTGCTTCACGAAGCGTTCGAAGGCGACCTTCTGCATGGGAGGACCCAGGTGAATGGCCTGCCAAAACGACCACTGGTCCACCAGAGCTGCTCGACGCACGTCTTGGGGATACAGGTTCTTTTCAGGATGCTTTTTCGCCAGGTAGGCGTTGATGGCGCGCGATTCCCAGAGCACGAAGTCGTCGTCTACCAGGACGGGGACTTTGCCATTGAGGTTGAGGGCCACGAGCTCCGGATGGCTCGCAGCTTTACGGAGATCGATAGGGACGATCTCGAGCTCTGCGCCCAGCTCGAAGGCAACCGCTCGCACGCGAAGGCAATTGGGAGACTGGTCGTCGTTGTAGAGTTTCATGCTACCTCGATTCGGTTCGAAACATGCTTATCGCCGCTCCCCGCCGGGGAGCCGCTCGAAAGTGCCGAGCGCCAACTGCTGCAAAGCTCCACACGCCTCGACTCCCAGGTTGCGCCGTTCCCCAGGGTCCGCCCTCAAATCATAACAATGCCAACCCGGGTCCCAAGCTCGCGCCTCGAGCTTCATCGCGCCGCGCATGTATCCCCAATTCTCGAAGGCACAGCTCCAGACCCCCGCGCAATTGGTCATCGGCATGGGCCGTTCGTTCGCTCCAGGGCGCAGCAAGCTCTTGCCGATGATGCGCTGCTTGAAGCGGTCTAGCGCCGGGTCGTCCCATAGCCCCATGAGGTCGATCACGGTAACGGCCAGATCCGGATGAAAGTTGAACGCGTGCCTCTTTTCGGAGAGCGCTCGAGCCTCGCTCTCGGTCAGGGTCCCCGGCGGCGCATCGATGAAGCCGGGTACCTTGATCTCTTCGTCGAAGATGCTGAAGGTGTGGCCCATTTGGCCGTGCTCACGGAACGCTTCGGCGTGATCGCTGGTGTAGACGACGACCGTTCGTTTGCCATAGTCCCGCGAGCGCAGATGGCGGAGCATGCTGGCCACGTGCCGATCTTGTTGGTGCACCGCGTTCTTGTACAGGTTCTTGAAAGCCGTATTGTCGTCGGGCGCCTTGCTGGTGGTGAAAGGCCGAAACGGCATCGGACCTTCGGGATCGAGCAAGTACGGGTAGTGCACGTTGGAAAGCTGCACCACGGCAAGGAAGGGCTCGCGTAGCTCGTCGAGCTCTTCGTTCACTCGCGCGGCGAGCAATTGCTCCGGCGCGCCCATGTCGAGATCGGCGGTCGGGTCGAGGTCGGTGGCCGAACAGAAACGGCTGACTCCCAGGTTCTTCACCCAGAGCCGCGCGTTGCCGAACATCATGTTTTGACTGGTCCAAAAGGCCGTGTCGTAACCTGCGGCTTTGGCATAGTCGAAAATCAATGGCCAGGTGTGCAGCACCTCCCGCGATTCGTGCGGACCTACGCCCGCCCAGAGCACCGCCAGCGAGATGGCGGTGGACGACGCCAGCGAACGCATTTGGGTGAACGGGTAACGCTCGGGAGTGAGCGCGTTGCTATACGGTGTTTCGAGGCAATCCGGAGAGTACTCCTGGCAGGTGCTGTCGGCGCGCACGCTTTCCAAGATGACGAACAGTACGTTGCGTGAAACGGGCGGGCGGGCCTTCAGCTCGGGCAGCGGGAGCGACTCGCGAGCGCGCGGGCGCAACTGATTGCTCTGTTCGGTGAACCCTGCCTGGGTGCGTAGCAAGCCACCGATGGCTTGCATGTACAGCATGTCCGGTGTCGACGCCTGTAGATGGCGATGCTGGGTGGGAATGAAGAAGGTGGCGATCAAGACCAGCGGCGCCAAGATGGACGCGATGCGCCCCGGCAGGCGCCTGGGACGCACCCAACGCCGCGCGACCCAGACGACGAACACGGCGAACGCGAACACCGGTAGTTTCGCCGCCAAGTAGTTGGGCAAATCAGCGAACAGCTGGTTGATGACACTGTCGACGAAATTCGAAGCGAACAACGACACGTCGACATTGAGGTAGGCGTTGTATTGCTCGTAGAAGTAGCTCTGGCCGCCGATGGCAAAGGTGACGAAGCCCACGAACAGAACGGCCGCAATCCAGGGTGCGACGCCACGGCGCCGGGACGCAGCGTAGACCAATAGACCCCACGCGAGGCAGCCCTCCAATGCCGAGGCGACGTACGTACCCAGGTGATACGAGTCGAACGCGACCAAACGCTGCCAGCGCCGACCTAGGTCGAGCGCCAGCACGAGCACGACAGGCAACGAAAGCCACACCCAAAACAGCTTCTTGCGCCATTTGGCGACGCGACGAAGCAGGGCGTACCTCGAACGCGTGGCGCGCTGAGTTGCCACCTGATCGGGCCCAAGCCCCGATGAAACCTGAATGCGATCCACTCGACCGCGGGGACAATAGCACTCAGTTTTCGGTCAACAAACTGGTGATGATGTAATTCATGATCAGGAGCGCGACCGCGCTCTGAACCACTGCGCGCGTGGTCGCTTCACCTACCCCCTTGGCTCCACCCGAAGCGTAAAACCCTTGATGACAGGAGATCGCCGAGATCAAGAAGCCGAACACCGCAGCCTTGATCTCGCCCATCCAGAAATCGTCGAGCGCCAAGTACTTTTCGATGTTCGAGATGAAGATGCCGGGATCGACGCTGAGCCACTCGACCGCTACCAGCCAGGAACCGGCCATCCCGACGCACGTGTATAAAATACAGAGCAGCGGCACCATGAGGACCGAGGCAATCATGCGCGGCGAAAGCAGATACTGCACGGGGCTCACCCCCATGGTGGTGAGTGCATCGATCTGCTCGGTGACGCGCATGTTGCCGAGCTCGGCTGCCATCGCGCTGCCGGCACGAGCCGTGACCATGAGCGCCGCGAATACGGGTGAAATCTCGCGAGTCAGAGAAATGGCGACCACCGACCCCACCACGCCCTCGGCACTGAATTGCCGCAGACTCTGCACCGTTTGCAGCGCGAGCACCATGCCACTGAAAACTCCCGTCAGCGCTACGATGAATACGGACTGCACGCCGATGAAGTCCATGGCTCCGAATAGCTGACTGGGCCGATACGGCGGTCGCACCATCCAAAGCAAGGTCTTAGTGGTCAGGATCAGAAAGGAGCCGATGGCGTCGAAAAAGTTGGCCACCGCGCCCATCAAGCGCGTCGCCGGCCCTGGGGGCTTGTTGTCTGGTTCGAGCACAGCCACAGCCACGGCTCACGAGTTTCGCATAGCTTGCAGCAACTTCGAAGCATTTGGCCCGGTGGCGCTCACGCGAGCGGTGCGCGGGTCGAGTGCCAGCGTAATCACCAGCGCGTCCCCGCCGAGCAGCGCGATGAAAGGCTCCCCCCATTCCACCACGACGACGAACCCTTCATCGCGCAGCGCCAATAGGCCGAGCTCGGCCACCTCGTCCTCCTGGCTCAGGCGGTAAAGGTCGGCGTGTGCGACGGGCGGCTCGGTCGGGTGTTCGTGCACCAACGTAAAGGTCGGGCTGGGGACGCGCGCGTCTTCGGGAAGCCCGAGCGCGTGGCACAAGGCACGAGTGAAAAACGTTTTTCCAGACCCCAGGGGACCCGTCAAAATGATTAGATCGCCGGGGCTCAGCCACGGCGCGAGCGTTCGTGCGAGGCGCACGGTTGCCGCTTCGTCGGCAAGGTCGTAGCTCAGCGGAGCGTCGAAGTTCAACGGGTACTCCCCTGGTCACGGGCTTCGGCGACGAGAGAGCGCTCGAGCTGGTGGCCGCCGCCAAACCCGCGCCGCTCCGTGGTGAGCAGATCGATGGACGCGGAGCGCAAACGGTCGCGCGCGCGCGTGTGCAGCTCGGCTACGATGCGCGCGTCGTCGACTGCATCGTCAGGAAACCCCAACAATGCGGTCTGGGCCAACAGGGCCGCATCGTGGCCGAGCGCCTCGTACCAGGAGCGGGGCGAGCCCGCCCGCGCGCTGCCGGGAAAGCCTCCGGTACTCACCCAAATCATGCGGCTTGGCGAATCGAGCTGGCTCGCTAGACTCGCGGCTTCGGGGCCGAGCGCCAGCGTTGCCCGGAGCCCATAGCGATTGGTTTCTCGAATCACGTCACGACTGCACGACTCGTCACTGAGCAGCAGCAATGCTTGCACGTTCTGGCGTTTCCAGTCCAGGACCGGAAAGCGAGGCTGGTCGGCGCGCGACGAGGCTCGATCGCAAGAGACCACCTCAGGTCTCTCGCTGTCCCCACTCACCTCGACCCAGCGCGAAAGCCCCTCTCGTCGAAGCCTATCGCTCAAGATCGTTCTGGACTCTTCTGCGGGCACATCCAGGAAAAACGCGTAGTGCCAGCTTTTGGCGGCGCTCGCCGACGACGCGGGTACGATGACCGGAATAGCCGCCTCCTCGGCGAATGCCGCCGCTTCTTCGGCACCCGGCCCGTCCATACCGGCCACCAAGATGGAGGCCCCTCCGCCGGCGAGGTTGCCGAGCGCCGCCCGCATGCCCTCGGCATCGTCTTCGACCAAGAGCTTCGTGGCTTTCGCGCGCTGAGGCTGCTGAAGCAAGCCCAACGCTTCGGTGATGCCGGCCGCAACTTGCGAAGACAGCGTGCGTGCTCGGGTGCTCTTCAAGCTGAGCACCAACCCCAAAGTGCGTCCCACGACACGCCGTGGCAGCTGTCCATCCTCGGCCAAGCGGTTGAGCTTGCGACGAGTCTGATCGTCTGCGATTGCGCTGGGTGCGCTTTTCACCAAGCGTTGTGCCAGCTCGCTGTCTCCTTCGCGCAGCGCTGACTGCGCCAACTCTTGGGTGACCTGGCGCTCGAGCCATTCATCGATGGCCACTTGCTGCTTGGAACGCGGACCTCTATCGCGAGCGAGCCAGGCACGAGCCTCCTCGAGATCTTCACGATCGAAACGCGTGATGTAGCCCGACACCTTCAACTTGACGCGAGACACGTCGCTGGCGTCCACGTCGGTGAGCCACCAGCGCATATCCAACACGGCCTCGGCCAAATGCTTCTCGGCAAGCGCCGTGCGCACCAAGAGCTCGCCGTAGAGGAACCGCTCGTCGGCATCGATCAGCTTGCCCCGCAGCCTTTCGAGGATCACTCGGGCATCGGCGGGTTTGTCGTTCGACAAGAGCAGCATGGCGCGCGCCAAGGCCGCGAAGTCGCGAGCCGTGCCGGCGGGAAAGCTGCCCAGCGGCGCGAGCACGCGCCGGGCCTCGTCGAGGCGCTGTTGATCCATCAAGACAAGCGCCAAGTACACCCGAACCAGCGGCGCTCGGCCGTCGTTCGGGTGCTTGCGAATGAAGGCCCGCAGAGGTGATTCGAGGTTACCCTTGGCTGCCTCGGGCGAGTTGCTCCACGCTTCGCGCAAGATCCTGAAGTCGCGCTGTGCCTCGGGTGTCGAAGCCAACGAGGGTACGGGCCTGGTGGATTCGGATTGTGAGGCCCCGCAGCTCGCGGTCAGCGTTGCCAGAATGGGGGCGAACAGAGCCAGGATCGCAAGCCGTTGCCCACGAGCGGGCAGCCCGCTTGACGAACGCTGCCGGTTCTCGTAGCACGGCGACTCTTGCCTTTGTGGGCCGTGGTGTAGACCCGTGACCGAATCCGACTCCAGCGCCGTGCTTTCCGCCAGTGAACGCCGCTCGTTCATACTAAGAAAGCTGTTCTCCCTGACCGGCGTGGTGCCCATCGGTGGCTTTCTGGTGCTGCACCTGTGGACGTATAGCAGCGCGCTCGCAGGACAGCACGCGTTCGAACGGAGCTATGGGGCGCGTAGCGAATCGCCCCACGGTTGGCTGTTGGATGCTTTCCTGGTTTGGCTGCCCCTGGCATTCCATGCCGGATACGGCATCGTGCTCTCGTTCGAGGCACGACCCAACGTCAAGCGCTACCCGTACGCTCGCCATTGGGCGTACCTGTGGCAACGCGTTACGGGCGTGATCGTGCTCGCCTTCATCGGCTATCACGCTTACGAGTATCCCATTCAACTCGCGCTCGGCAATCTGGAACGAGACCAGCTGTTTTCGAAGTTGTGCGGTTCGCTGTCGAGCACTACTTCCACCGGCATACCGCTCGTTGCGGTCGGGTACCTGGTGGGCATTGCCGCGACTTGCTATCACTTCGCGAACGGGCTAGCGAACTTCTGCTTTTCGTGGGGCATCACCAGCTCGCGACGAGCCACGCAGCGAGCTCTGGGCCTGGCGGGTATTTTGGCCATCGTGTCGTTCGCGCTCGGAGCTAGCTCCGTGATCTACTTTGCCACTGGCTCGAAACTGGTGCTCGCACCCGGCCTTGCTTCGGACGTACCGCCGCCCGTCAGCTGCGAACACCTTGGCGAGAAAGAACGGCTCGGCGCAGTCGGACTAGTGGGCGAAGGACTGCTCGGCGAAAAGGAGCACGCTGCCAGGTGAACGGCACGATCAAAAGCGAACGCGGGCGATTGCGCCGGGCCATCGTGGTCGGAGCCGGGCGGGCAGGTCTGAGCGCAACGCTCGAACTGACCAGCCGCGGCATTCCCGTGCTCCTCATCAGCGACGGCAGCTCGTTTCAGGCGAGCTCCGCTCGCGACCGCGAAGCGTTCAACGCCGTAGACTCGAGTGGCCCAGACAGCGTCGAGCGACATGCGCGCGATACAGCGCGAGTGGGAACCGGGTTGGCTTCTCAACAAGCGGTCACGCGCCTGTGCAGCCAAGCGCCGCGCTTGCTCGAATGGCTGGTTTCCATTGGCGTTCCCTTCTCCCGTGAGCCGGGAGGCGTGCTGGCGCGGGCCAAGCTTCGAGGAGCCCGACACCCTCGCGCGGCTTACGCCGAAGCGAGCACCGGGCGGCACCTGATCAGCGCCTTGGACGCGCTGGTCCGTACCAAAGAAATGGTGCCCGCTACGGAAGAGTCCGGCGTGGTGGTGCCGGGCGAAAAGCTCGTGCGGCGGCTCGAGCCCTGGCGCTTCGTACGCTTGGTGCTCGACGACAACGGAACTGCCGTCGGTGTGCTAGCGCAAGATCGGCGCACGCTGACGCTCAAGGCGTTTCCAGCCGATGGCATCGTCCTGTGCACCGGCGACTACGCAGGGTTGTTCGCCGAGGCGGCCAGCCATGCCACCGGTGCGGCTCTGGGTGCGGTGTACCGGCAGGGGGCGATCCTATCGAACCTTGAATTCGTGCAACACCATACGCTCGTGGCCGTACGGGGAGGCGCATCCATTGCTCTGCCCGAGCTGTTGAGAGCGCGTGGAGCTCGCCTGAGCGGGCGCAACAAAGACTCCGACGCCATCGCGAGCCTAGATCTAACGGCGCTCGAGCCCAGCCAACTCGCCCCTCTCATGGCTTCGCTCGGCTCGGGCGTGCTCGCGATTTTGCGAGGCGATTTGACGCGCGAGGGCGTGCTGGTGAAAACGCGCGCGCTCGCTGCCCTGGGCGGCCTATGGGTAGACGCCGACCCCAGCGCGACGACGCACGACGGCTCGCCCAGGACTCACGCCACTAGTATTCCCGGTCTCTACGCCGCCGGTGGCGCGAGCGCCGAATACCATGGTGCCGCGCTGCTAGCCGGCAACGCTGCGCCGGCAGCCTTGCTTGGCGGCCAGCGCGCTGCGCGCGGGCTATGTTGTTTCCGAGAATCCCAAACCAAGAGCGCGTACGATCTACCCAAGTCGGTGTTCGACAAGCCGACGTCCGCGGCCGAAGCGGAGCTGGAGGCCCTGTTCAAGCGCGAAGGAAAGGACGAGGCGCGACCGCACGTGCTTTTGCACGAGCTGAAACTGGCGATGGCCCGATTCTGTGGGGCCAAGCGCAGCGCCGAAGGGTTCGACGAGCTCGCCGAGCGGCTGAATCAGCTCAAGGAGCAGTCCGCTCACATGAGCGTTTCGGGCCCGAGCACGGGCTGGAACGACGATGCCCTCGTCGCTGCCAGCATGGACGATTGGCTCGACCTGGCAGGCGCCATCTTGAGCTCGGCTCAGGCGCGCGAAGAATCTCGAGGGGCGCACACCAGGACGGACTTCACGGCGGCGCGTGAAGCGCTCGCCAAGTCGAGCTTGGTCCGAGCCAACGCCGAGCGCGAAGCAGAGCCCATAGAACATTTCGACTACACCTGTGCCGGTCAGAACGTGAGCATTTCGCTGTGACGGAAACAACGACGACTCCATCGAGCCCACCGGAGCCCGAGCCCTCCAATCCGCAGCCTGCGGAGCAAGCGACGAGGCAGTACACTCTAATCGTCGAACGTCAGGATGCGCTGGAGAAACCCGAGACCCGGCGCAGCGAAGCAGTACACGTGACGTGCACTCCCGACACCAGCGTGCAAGCCGCATTGATTCTGGCCCGAAGCGCGCAAGACGGCACACCGAGCCCGCAAGGTGGAAGCATCGCATTCGAGGGCGAGTGCCTCGAAGCGGTGTGCGGCGCTTGCGCCATATCGATCAACGGCCGGGTGGCGCTGGCTTGCTCCACTTTGATCGGCGAGGTTTGCGACAAGCAACAGCGTGTGCGGCTGGCACCGATGAAAAAGTTTCCGCTGATCCGCGACCTGGTGGTCGACCGCTCACGGATCGCGCGCATGTTGAGCAACGTACCTGTCGCGGGGCCCGCGACACCGGGCGCGGTCTTGGCTCATACGCCGCATTCTGCCACCGAAGCGCTCGAGCTGGCGGGGCTCGATCAGTGTCACCGCTGCGGGGCCTGCTTGGAGGCTTGTCCGCAGTACGGTATGCACAGCGAATTCGTGGGCGCGGCCACCTTGCACGAAGTGCGCGTGCGCAACAGCGCGCCGGGCGGCAAGCACGAACGCCGTGAGCGCATCGAAGCCATGATGGCACCCGGCGGCGTGCAGCATTGTGGCAAGGCGCAGAACTGCGTCGAAGTCTGTCCTCGGGACCTGCCCTTGGTCGATTCGATTCAGAACGTCGCGAGAGAAACCTCCAAGCGCTTGCTCTTCGGGTGGTTGCTTGGGTAGGGTCGTTCGGTGCCCAAGTGCTACTTCTTGTGCGTGAGCGCTGGCTCTAGCGTCGACCAGCAATCGAACAACGTGACGTTGTTCAACCTGGTCGAGCAGATCAACGTTCCGCCCGGCGCGCCACCACCTCCCAGAAACAGCGTGCCGCTCGAGGTCCACGCGTACTTCCATATCGCTCCCGAGGAGCTCGGGACGACGTTCGAGTTCCGGTTCGTGATGGTTGCTCCATCCGGTTTGGAGACGCCCAGCGAACCGGTGACGCACAAACCCGTCACGGTGCGCTATCGCACCAGGACCCTGGGGCTACCCTTTCCGCCGGTCGTTGGGCACTACACGCTGTGCGTCGATACACGGGTGCTCGGCAACGTCGGCTACCGGCGAGATAGCGTCACCTGGCCGGTCACGATTGCCGAAGCCGAAAGGCGCCCGAAAATCACCCACTAGCCGTGGTCATCGAGGCCAAGCCCGTGGAGCAGGCGAGCCACCGCCTCCGCCTGCGCCAAGCGCTGGCCGGCACGACCCAAGAGCGGCAGCGGTGGGCAGGCCAGCCCCTCGGCTCGAACCACCTCGTCGAGTGAGCCCCGCTGAGCCTGCGCCTGCCTGAACCCGCGATAAGCAGCCTTCAAGTTGACGCTGGCAGTCCCGTTCAGCTGGCGCATGAGTGTTTCGGTACTCCGATTCCAAACCACCACGATGTCGTCGCGTCTCGAAAAGCGTGCCCAGCGGCGCCTGAGCTCGTCGAGCGTGACGCCCTGCTCGAGTGCTTCGCGCGGCAGGCCCGTGTGCGCGATGCGTGCGGGATCGACGTCTGCCGGGGGCGCCACCATTTCCGCGAAGAGCTGCCCATCGACGAGCCGCTTGGCCACCCAGTAGCCGAGCAGCGGTGCTCTCCGGTCGGGACTTTCCAGCACGGGAGCCGGTTCGCCGTACGCGACGACCGCGTCGTCGAAGCGCTCCGCCAGGACCCGAGGCAGGCGCCGCGCCGCGCGAGAACGCTGGCGCCGCCGGTGACGCTTTCTCTCGGAGCCTGTCGTGGCAAGCAGGTGCAGATCGATCATGCGACGAAACGGCGCGCGCAAGGCTTCGTAGCTCGCCCCCGGTTCCAACAGCTCGAGCGCTGCCGCTACGGCTTCTACCGTGGAAATGTAGTCGATCTTGGGTTCTCGCCGAACCCGATACTCCGTCGGACGCTCCGGCTTCAGACAGTACCGGGGCATCTGCTGCAGCACGCGGTGATCCCGATACAACCGGCGCGCATGGTGCCAAGTGCCATCGAGCACGACGAGAGTCTTGGGGCGCTGATGGCTCGGCACCGCCGCGAGATCTCGAGCGTTGCCCTCTGGATAAAGCAGAGCGCTGCCCGCTGGCAACAGCGACTCGAGCTCGTGGGCCACATGTCGGTGCAGGACCACCAGCGCCGAGTTCCGAAGGCCACGCGCTACGATGCGCGCCGTACCCAACGGGTGGAATTGTTCACGCGGGTGCTGGAGGACGATCACACGCGTGGCATTGTCCAGACGCGGCAGCTCCGCGCAGTAGCACAGCGGTCGCGGGCGAAAACAAGCGTAACAAACCAAGCGGCCTCGACGCGCTTCGTCAATTTCCAAGCAAGACATGTGCCGCCCAATATGACATCAATTCGCGCGCAGGAGACTACCTCGCGCACCGCCTCGACTCTGCTAGCCTTCGGCCATGCTTACTTTCCACCAGCGTAGCCTGGCTTCAGTGCTCACCCTTGCGGTGGCCGCTTGTTCTGGAAACGACAGCCCTGAGCCGTCACAAGCCCAAAGTAGCACCAGCTCGGGCAGCACGCTGACCACGGGTAGCGGGACCGGAAGCAGCATCACGAGCTCGGTCGCCAGCAGCACGGGCGCAGCCTCCACTGCCACGACCGGCAATGCCACGATCACAACGAGTGCCGGCAGCACAGGCGCAGGTACTACCAGCTCCTCCACGGGGCAAGTCAGCGCCTCCACCACAGGGGGCGAGACCACTGGTGCATCGGCGACCACCGTGACGGGGACCACGGGTTCGGCAACTACCGGCAGCACAGGCGCAGGCGGTACCGGCAGTACGGCGACAGCTACGAGCACTACGGGGGGCACTGGGGAGTCATGCCCGAGCGATGCCACGTTTTGCTCGAGCTTCGAAGACAATGCGTTGCCCGAGGGAGCCGTCTACAAGCTCAACGGGGACCCGGCCACGCCTTGGACCACCGACTTCGAAGTGGATGGCACACAGGCTCACAGCGGGGCGTCCTCGCTCAGAGTACGCCCCAGCGGAGAGGGCAGCGGAGCCTACAAAATGCTGGCCGTCCCCACTCCTGGCGCAGCCTTTTGGGTCCGCTTTTACATACGCAGCGATGTCGAGCTGGGTGTCGTGGATCACAACGTCTTCGCAGCAGCAGCCGGTAGCGACGACCCCAACGAGTCAGTGTTCGTCGAATTCGCAGAAGACGTAGGGCTATCCTTCAATTCGCACGACGTGGTGCGCTGGCCACAAGGCTACGGACGGCTGGATGGCGGAGGAACCAATCCCTACGCGTTGCCTCCCAATGCTTGGCACTGCATCGAGATTCACTACGACGGGAGCGCTCGTGCGCAGCAGCTCTACATCGAGGGTGAGCTCCAGATCGACGCGCAAGACTACCCTGCTGGGACGTCGGCCTTCACGACGTTCAAGTTCGGCTACAACGCTCTGCACGGAACGGTGCGCAACACCTGGTATGACGACGTGGCCGTGGCCGCGAACCGAATCGGCTGCCTTTAGACCTCGGCCCACTCGGCCCTCAGCGCACGATCCCGATCTGATCGATGCAAAAGTCGAAAGCGGTGGCGCCCGATACCACCGAGGCCAGCTTGAACTGCAACGTGAGAATGCTCGAAGAGCTGAAACTGTAGCTGGTGCCGGCGCCGCCCCAGTCGTCCTTCACCATGCTGGAAAACAGCATTTGATCGGGAGCGCCGAGAACGGTGGTGGTTTTGCCATCGGGAGGACCATCTATCGCGCATTCGTCCGCGCTGCATTGGCCATTCCACGAAGGGTCCATGTTCGTCACCCACACCTGGAGCCCCGGCGCAGTGCCGCTGACTTGCCAGGCAACCCCTACTGCCCCTACTGCGTTCGCGTCCCATGCCATCTTGGTGTCCGGTGGCGTTCCGGATTCGCCCGTGTTGTGGAAGTCGAACGCCACCGCCATACCCCAATTGGCGAAATCACTGCCGGGTTCGCACAAGGTACCCGACACGCAGCGGGTGTCCGGATCCCAATTCACGCTCGCGCACGCGTCGCCATAGGCATACACGGCGCCGCTGATGTTCAATGCCCCGTTGACCCCGGCGGCCGGATCGGCCCAACTGCCGTCGAGGCTGAGCCAGTTGATCCCGGTCATCGGTGTGACGCTGCCGGTCGTGCTCGCAGCTCCCGTCGTGCCAGCCACGCTCGTAGTACTCGTGGCGCTCGTTTCTACGGACGCCGTGTTGGCGGCATTGGTCACTGACGAGCTGGAGCTGGTCACCGCCGGAGTGTTGGCTTGGGGGACACATTCGTTCACGCATTTCTGCATGGTGCACGCATAGTACGCGACCGCGGCCTGCGCTTCGGGCTGCCCATTTTCGGGAACGCAGTCGAGCTGGCAGTTGGAATCACCAGCTTCGCACCCAAACACGCAGTCGAGCAGACCGCGGCAGGCGCTGTTGCAAGCATTCGCCTCGCTCGCGCAAGCCTGATCGCCACAGGCAAAACACGCGTCGAAATCGACCCCCGACGAAGTGGCCTGACCGCTGCCGTTCGAAGGACCGCCGGAGCTCGCTCCCCCAGAACCGGACGTCGTGGCCGAGGAGGTCGAGCTGGCGTTACAGGCCGCCACCGCACCCGCAATCGAAAGACTACCCAGGATCCATCCACCCAACAGTTTGCGCATCATGACTGACTCGAGCTGCCAAGCTATCAAGAACTCAGCCGGCGAGCTTAGCCCAAGCAACCGCTGAAACCGAGAGCAAAACCTCGCGCACCGGAGCTTTTCACCATGTGTTCACGCGGCCTACAGCACTGGGAAACGCGCAGGAATGCGGACCGTTGGGGCTAGCCCCGGGGCATCGTCAACCGCATCGGAAGGCCCCTCGCTCTCGCGCAAAAAGCTCTCTCCCGCGCGCACATGAAGCGCTCGGTAAAACATTTCGTCGCTGGGGCGGTCGACGCGATCGAAGAGGTACCACTCCGCCTGCAAACGCTCGTGATCGATGTCGAGCACCACGTAGCCGCGTCGCCACAATTGCGCCAGCCGCACTTTTTGCGATTCGAGCGCAACGCGAGCCACCGTTTCTGCGGGCTCGCGCTCCAAACTGGGCGAGGTCACCGAGGGCACCACGATCTCGACGGCAACCGAACCTGCGCCCGTCTCGGCATCGTAGTCCGCGACCGATTCTGGAACCACGTCGATGGCCCAAGACATGTGGATGTCGCCGGACAGAATGACCAAGTTGTCGATCGCTTCGTCTTGCAAAAAGTTCAGCAAGTGCTGACGACTCGCCGGGTAGCCATCCCAGGCATCCGTATTGAGCACGCCCAGGTCGAGCTGACTGAACATGACCTGCTGCGCCAAGATGCGCCACCGCGTCGTCGCACTGGAAAGCTCCTCGGTGAGCCAAGCGGTCTGATCGTCGCCCAAGATGCTCCGCTCTTGGCTCGCGAAAGCTGGATCGGTCACGTCGGGGACGGGCTCGCTTCGACCCCAATGCCGCGTATCGGCCAGAACCAAGTGCACCAGGTCGCCGAATCTGAAGCTGCGTTGCAGACGAAAGGCATCGTTGTCGCGAACGGGCAACCATTCGAAGTACGCGCGCTGGGCCGCGCGCTTGCGGTCGAGATAAGCGCCCTCGCTGCTATCGTGGTTTTCCGCGCCGCGTTGCCAGGCGTTGTTCGCGACCTCGTGATCGTCCCAAACTGCCAGCATGGGAAACTGTCGATGCAGTGCGATCAGGTCGGGGTCCGAACGGTAGTGAGCGTAGCGCCGTCGGTAGTCGCTCAACGTGATGACTTCGTGCGGCGGATCGTAGCTTCGAACCGCTCCGTATTCTTCGTTCCCATACTCGTAGATGTAGTCGCCTAAGTGCAGTACCGCATCGATATCGGCGCGAGCGGCTGCGGCCCGATAGGCGTGAAAGTAGCCCGCTGCATAGTTGGCACAAGAAAACACGGCCAACCTGAGGCGAGCGGTCTTTGCTGCCGGCAGCGTCCGCGTGCGCCCGAGCGGAGACGTGAACCCCAGCGCGCGGAAGCGATAGTAATACGTGGTCGCGGGCTCGAGGCCCGCTGCCTCCACCTTCACGGTGTAATCACGCTCTGCGTCCGTTTCGAAGCTGCCGTGTTGCACCGGTTCGGCGGCATCGGGGCTCGCCAGCACCTCCCAGCTCCCCGTCAGTCGTCGTGGCGCATCGACAACGCTGAGTCGCGTCCATAAAATGACCGAATCCGTAGCGGGATCGCCGCTGGCGACACCGTGCTGAAACGGCGTTGCCCCATCGCTCTGCACCGTTTCGGAGGTGCAGCCGAACGACCAGGCTCCCAAAGCTCCAACGGCGCCCGTTTTGAGCAGGTTTCTGCGACTGACCGTCACCGTCGAACAGTAGTCCCGGGCCCTATGGTCAGCAAGCCAACTAGTCGCAGGGACACGAACCGCGCACGGCGCAGGCGAGCAGCGCCGAAGCATACCTGAGCGATGCCCCGTTCAAACCGCCGAACTGGTCGATCACACTCTGACAAGTCTCCGGCTCGTAGCAGCCGTCTCCACTACACTGGGTTTCGTCGAAGCATTCGAGGATGCGTGGGCAACCAAAGTCGCCGATGCAGCTACCGAATGCGCGAAAACAGCTCGAACACAAGCAGGCTTCGCACTCGCCATCGGCCTGAGCGATGCATTCTGCAACGCCACCGCCGCCGCCCTCACCACTGGTCGTCGTGGTGGAGGTGTTGCCGCCCATCCCGCCTGCTCCGCTCGTGCCGTCACACGAGCCACACCCCAAAAGCTCCACCTGGGCGACGCAAAGCGCGTCCCAGGCCACGTCGCAACAGTAGTCATCAGCCCGGCAGACACACGCCGTCGTGTGCAGCGACTCGCACCCGGGTCTGGAAGAAACCTCGCAGCAATCACCTAGACCCCCGCCTCCCATGCCTCCCATGCCGGTACCAGAAGTAACGGTGGAAACCGTGCTGGCTCCCCCGGCACCAGTCATGGGACTCGAGCACCTGCCGCAATTCAACGTGTCGACCTCACGCACACACTGCTGGTCCCAGGCAACCCGACAACAGAACGGATCGGGCCCACACACACAAGAGGCAACATCCGGGTCGTCACAACCAGCGCTCGCATTCGCAACACAGCACGAGCCAAGCATTCCGCCACTGCCACCCGCGCTGGTGGCACTCACCGTCAGGGTTACCGCGGATGCCCCGCCTGCCCCAACGCTCACGGTATTGGTCGTCGCCATACCGAAGCTTCCGCCCGCTCCGAAGCAGGCACGCCTACATTGCTCCGCATCACCGCCCCGGCACTCGCATTCCGAGTAGCAATCCGGGCAACGACAGTTGCCGGGATTGCAGCCCCCGCCTGTGGTGCTCGTGGCAACGCCGATACCCATGGCCGTTGCAAAGCCCACCGCAGTGTTGCCCGTCACGCTGCCCGCCGTTAATCCGCCACCGGCACCGAACCCCGACGACGTCACCCCTGTCGCATTCGTCACCAGACCGGAAGTACCACCGGCTCCAAAGGCCGTTGCCCCGCCGCTGCCCGCCGCGAGCTCGTCACCCGTGCGCGACCCGCACGCCGCGGCGACGCTCGCCGCCGAGAGTGCCCACCAGAGTGACCGAGTGCCGCGTGCCATCCAGGTCATTCTATGCGATACGCCCTGCCGGCGCCCACTTGTCGGCATGAATGGGTCGTGTATGCGGCGGGCGGCACACCGCATACCCGCACACGTGTTTAGTCCGATTCGGGAGCGGGCCGCGCCGCCCGCATTTGTGCTAACTCCTGGCTACCCCTCGTGGACCGCATTTTCATAGAAGGACTAGAAGTCGATTGCATCGTTGGCGTGCGCCCTTCGGAGCGCCGACGCAAACAGCTGGTTCGCTTGGATCTCACGCTGTTCATCGATCTCGCCCCCGCCGGCAAAACCGGTCGGATCACCGACACCCTCGACTACGCCCGCATTGCCGACGAAGTCGGCGGGCTGCTCAGATTCAGGGAATACCAGCTCATCGAGGTGGCGACCGAGGAGCTTGCAGCCATGTTGTTCGGTGTGCACGCGCCCCTGCAAGCGCTGCAGATCAGACTAGAAAAGCCAGAAGCGCTGCGCGGCAGGGCCCGCTCGGCATCGGTCCAAATCCACAGGGAGCGCTCGCAGTTTCCCGTCGCGGTCTCGGAGCACGACTGCGGTGAGCATCAGCTCTTGCTCATGACCCACGAAGCGCGGCTCGAGTTGTTCCGGATTCAACCGCGAGTCACCAGTCAGCTGGGCACGGCATGCCGAGGTCGTCGAATCGAGTGGAAAGTACTCGGCCAGCTCAGTCGCGACGGCCGGCAGCTGGATCGAGAGCCGCAGGAACAAGCAGCCGGGCAGCCGTGCAGCTACTCCAACCCGGGCGCTGACGTGGCGGCCTTGTTCCGGTGCGAATGTCTTCCGGCGCTCGACTGAAGATCGCTGTCATATCGCACCGTTACAGGCTCGGCCGCGGCGCTGCTCGGCCCGCCGGGTGATTCACCTTGGAACGGCTGACTGTTTTAGGGTAGATGGCCCTGCGTTTCCGCGTCTCCAGCCCGGACGAGGCTGGCGACGATTTGGAGCGGAAACGGGGGTTCACATGACGAGCAGAGTTGGGAAACGAGCAGCGCGGCAAAGGGAAGCCGCAGTCACGGAGCGCTCTCCATCGGGACGCGGCTCCGGCGCTGGTGACTCGGTCGCGCCAGAGTCCATGACCAATCCGAAGGATAAGCGGCGCTCCGAGGCGTCGCAGCAAGACGCGGCCAACCACCCGGATACCATCCCGGCACCGGCGTGGTTCGACGAAGTCATGGATTGAGCCGCTCGCTTTTCGCTCAGCTTGAACTTTTGCCGGTCATTGGAGCTGAAAGCGGAGCACCCTCGACGGGGCCACACCGTGTTAGCGTCCGCGTCGGAGGTTGACCTTGCTAGAGAATCGTCGTCGCCCAATCGCCAAATTCCTCTCGAGCTGCATGGTCCTGTTCAGCGTGATGCTCATTGCAGCCAGCGCGTTCGCTGCCGGCCGAGTCGAGTGGAAGACCAAGTCGCTGGAGGAGCGCAAGAGCTCGAAGTCCTGGCGCATCGAGCTCACCATCTACCTGCCTAGGCCCCCCGATACGGCCTACGTTCCGATGAAGTTCGAGTTCCAGCCGATCGCCTACTACGAGCGGGCCATGGTCGATGGCGACAAGCTGGTCGAGCGGACGGTGCCGCTGACCCACCAGCAGTCTTTGATCGAAACCGTCGACGTCGGTTTCTTGGATCCCGGTACAGCCAAAATCCAATCGCGCACCAAGTTCAGCTTCAAGGTGACGCGCGCCCATGACTACGCCGCCGGTGAATACAAGGTCACCATCTACGACGTCAGGAACAATCAAAAGATCGGGGCGCCGACCACCGTCAAATTCTTGGGTGAGAACGAAATCATCGATCGACGCAGCATCACGTTCAGCGGCCCCACCAAGAAGAAAGAGAAGAAAGAAGACAAAGAAGACGAGGCGAGCGATGAGTCCGGCGACTCCTCCGAAGACGGGGCAGATGCCAGCGACTCGGGCGGGGAAAGCGAAGCCGAGGAGATGGACCTTCAGAACATGGACGACGAAGAGCTCGAGAACGATGGCGAGGTCAAGGAGAAGCCCGGCGGCTGCGGCTGTCGTGTCATGGGCGGCTCCTCGTCGCCGAGCGCCCTGCTTCTGGGGCTCGTGCTCGGGGCAGGGCTGGTGCTGAGACGCCGCTCCTGAACCTTTAGCGACTCGAAGCTTCCACGTGCTCACGCAGCCGCTGAACGCCGGTGGCGAAGCGTTCGGGCTCGGGCAACAGACTAATCACGAGCAACGCGCTCTGCTCGAAGTCGTAGAACCAACCCGGCTGAGCCAGCACCCGTCGTTCGCGTAGCAGTGACAGCGCCCAGTGGTCCTCGCTCTGCGTATTGGGCAAACGCAGTGGCGCGGCCCAGCCTCCCTCGAGAAACAAAGGCGTGACCTGGCAATCTTCGAGCACGCGCTCGAGCGTGCTGCGATTTTCGAGGCAACGCGCTGCGATTTGCCGCCGCACCTGGTCACCCAGCACGAGCAGCTCCCCGAGCGCCTGCTGTACGGGCGTGCTCGCCGAAAGGTAGGTGTCGTTGATGAGCGACAGCATCGCTCGCGCTTCGCGTTTGAGCTCGGCCGGTCCACCCAGCGTAATCCAACCGAGCTTCAGCTGCGGCATGCCGCAACGCTTGGAGAGCCCATCGAGCACGAACACCAACGCGTTCGTGGCACAGAGAGCCGTGGATACGCGACTCGAGTCGGCCCCGAAGGAGTAGGGCCAGAACACCTCGTCCACGATCAGCGGCAAGCCTGATTCGGCAAGACCCGCAAGCTCATCCTGCCTCAAGAAAGAGCCCGTCGGATTATTCGGGTGAACGGCGACGAGTGCGCGAGCTCGGGGGCCTCTTGCTCGCTTGACGCTGTCGAGGTCAATCTGCCACGCGCCGTCATACACCAGGCGATAGCCGACCGCGCGCACGCCCTCGAGCGCCGCGAGCACTTCGAACAAGGGGTAGCTCGGCTGGGGTACCAAGACCTCGTCACCCGGGTCGCACAAAAGCTTGAACAAGAGCGAATAGGCCTCGCTCGTGCTGGCGGTGATCACCAAGTCTTCGGGCACGACGTGTCGACCACGCGCGCTCCAGTCGGCCGCCAGTGCCTCTCGAGCCGTGACCAAGCCTTGTGGCTCGGGAGCATAATCGCCGAAGCTCGCCCGCCCCAGCGCCGCCGCAAGCTCTTGATCGGGATAGCTGAGCCCGACACGGGTGGGGTTGGTCAGCGTGAGATCGATGACGCCGCTCGCCAGCGGGCCCAACAGCTCGCGCACCGCCATTTCGGGATCGGACTGGGGTAGGCGGCGCGAAAACACCAGACGAGTGAACTAGACCAACGACACCCGTTCAAGCCTTTGTCGATGCCCAGCGTTTTGGACCAACATTTTGGTTCCCCGGCGAACCGCCTCGATCGCGACGATACGCATTGCGACACCTGCCCCAGCACACTAGGGTGCCGCAAGCCTCGATGACAGAGCCCGGGCACGTCACGATAGTCGAACACGAAGGTCGGCAGATTCACGTCGTGGGTACGGCCCACATCTCACAGCGCAGCGTCGAGGAGGTCGAGCGCGTCATCCGAGACGTTCGTCCCGACACGGTCTGCGTCGAGCTCGACCAAGTCCGCTACGACGCACTGGTAGACGACACTCGTTGGCAAAAGCTCGATATTTTCCAGGTCATCCGCGAAAAAAAAGTGCTGTTTCTGCTGACGAGCTTGGCGCTCTCTGCCTACCAGCGAAAACTGGGTGAGAAGGTGGGGGTCAAACCGGGCGCCGAGCTGCTCGCTGCCGTCAAAGGCGCCGAAGAGGTCGGCGCCGAGCTGGTCCTGGCCGACAGGGACATTCAAGCCACGCTCAAGCGCACTTGGGCCAATGTTTCTTTCTGGAACAAGCTCAAGCTCGCCAGCGGCTTGCTGGCAGCGCCCTTCGCCGTTCAAGAAATCAGCGAGCAGCAAATCGAGGAGCTCAAAGATCGCGACACAATCAACGAAATGCTCAAAGAGTTTGCCAAGCTCATGCCGGGCATCAAAAAGCCGTTGATCGACGAACGCGACCTATACCTCATGAGCAAGATTCAAGAGGCGCCGGGCAAGCGCATCGTAGCGGTCGTAGGCGCCGGGCATGTCGAGGGTCTGCTCGCGCACCTTGGCGAGCAGGTCGACCGCGAAGAATTGAGCAAGATACCACCGCCCTCCAAGCAGACTCAGGTGCTCAAATGGGTGATCCCGGCGATCGTGCTGTCAGCCTTCTACTACGGCTATGTCCAGCATTCGGGACAAGGCCTTCAAGAAATGTTGTTCGCTTGGATCGTTCCGAACGCCGTCTTGGCGGGTTTGCTGAGCGCTATCGCCGGCGCCAAGCTCTTGACCATTTTGGTGGCCTCGGTGGCCTCTCCCATCACTTCGCTCAACCCCACGATCGGGGCCGGCATGGTCGCGGGGCTCGTCGAAGCCTGGCTCAGAAAACCCACCGTTGCAGACTGCCAGACCGTGGCGGATGACATGATGACGATTCGGGGGATCTACAAAAATCCCTTTACCAGGGTGTTGCTCGTGGCAGTGCTCTCGACCATTGGCTCTGCGCTCGGCGCTTGGGTGGGTGCTGGTTGGGTGGTTTGGCTGCTATAACTCAATGGGTAAGACCCACATCTCGACGACCTGAACGCTGAGGCATATTCGGAGGATCAATGCCCCCCATAGAGCACGAGTGGCCCAACTTTGCCGGAGTTCCCGAAGACGACACGCTCACCATGACGCGGCCGAAGGGGCAAAGGCTGGCGCGCTGGGTTTGGTACGACGGCGATGTGCGCGAAGCCAGCACGCTGAATGTGCACTATTACGCCAACGCGCTGCATTACGGGACCGCCGTTTTCGAAGGCATTCGCTGCTACCCCACCGACCGCGGCCCCGTGCTGGTCAGGCTCGGCGATCACATCTCGCGCTTTTTGATGTCAGCTCGGTTGTACGGCATGTCGATGCCCTACGACGAGGCGGCGCTGATCGCGGCTTGCCTGGAGGTGACGCGGAAAAACGGCATCGACAACGGTTATTTGAGGCCGCTCGCCTATTTCGGTGAAGGGCCCATCGATCTGAAGCCAAAGAAGGAGTGCCCCGTCCGGGTGTTCGTCGCCATTCGCGAGCTCGGCACGTTCTTGGGCGAGGGCGCACTGCGCAATGGTGTGCGCATGACGGTGTCCAGCTGGCGCAAAGCGCATCACACCGTTTACCCCACCCAGGCCAAAGCCAGCGGGCACTACGCGAACATGGTGTTGGCGGCTCACGAAGCCATGGACCGAGGCTTCGACGACGCCATCTTGCTCACGCAAGAGGGCACGGTGTCCAGCGCCACGGGGCAAAACTTGTTCTTCGTCAAAGCTGGCACCCTGATCACCAACGACGAGGCGTCATCCATCGTGCCGGGCATCACGCGTGACTGCATCCTGCGCTTGGCTGCAGAGATGCGCATGCCGGTGCAGATCAGAGCCTTCACCCGAGAAGAGCTGCTTCGAGCCGACGAAGTATTCATGACCGGCACC
This sequence comes from uncultured Myxococcales bacterium, assembly GCA_965651135.1. Taxonomy (GTDB): domain Bacteria; phylum Myxococcota_A; class Polyangia; order Polyangiales; family Polyangiaceae; genus JAICQQ01. Next base: position 2,416 of record CBFGRJ010000011.1, on the reverse strand, counting down.
GCGGCCGAAGTCACACCCGTGCGCGAAATCGACGGCATCGCCTTCGAGACGGGCCGCAATACCGTGGGAGCCTTGTTCCAGCGCGCGTATCTACGCGCGGTCACGGGCAAGGACGAAAAGCACGCCTCGTGGCTCACGCCCGTCTGAGGCAGCGCTCGCCTACTTGGAGGCCACCGAGTCAGAAGCTCGAGGAGTATTGCCGGCTTCCACCAGTTCGGCACGATAGATGACCGAACCGTCGACTGCGGTGACCTCCCCGGAAACGTCGCGGCCCGGCAAGCTCTTGCTTTCTGTCACGGTGAGCCGAGCCTCCTCGTCGCCCACATAGACTCGGTACTGCTTCACTTCGCAATCGAGCTCTTTCGGGCCGACCAGACAAGTCTGCTTTTTTTCGACTAGCAGCTCGTCGTTCACATCGGGAGCGAAGACCGTCTGGGCCAGCATGGCCTCATAAGCCGAAATGGGCACTTCCGTTTCACCCTCGTCGGTGATTTCCACGACGCGGCGAGGGCGCTCCGATTCTCGATCCAGCTCGACGCGCAGCGTCTTGTCGCTGACGCCGTCTTCGAGCGTGTAATCGATGGTCACGGTTTTGCGATCGGAATCGACCACGCGTTCGATCAAGGTGAGGGGACCGCTTCGAAACGATCCGCTGAACCGATGCACGAAGTAGTCACCCACTTTGCGGGGAGCCAGGCGCGCCCGCCCAGGCCTAGCCTTTGCTTTCGAGCTTGCCTTCTGCTTCGAGCGCTTCGGCTCCGCCGCTTGCCCTTCGACGAGCTCCGATCGCGCAGTTTCTACCTTTGGCGGCGCGAGGGCGCTGCACCCAAGGGACAATACCGAAACACCCAACGCGACGCACCACGGCTTGGTCATGAGCACCGAGTTGTCATGGACCCGGAATCGGGGCCAACTTTTGTGCGGGGCCCCGATGTCAGCCTCGATGGTTCAATCTTCAGGCGGCACGAACACGATGTCCACGTAACCCGGCGGAGGCACCGTACCTTCCACCGCCTCGGCCAGACTTCGTGCCACCATTTCTCGATCGGCATCTTCGGCTTGGAGCCGCACTGAAATGGTCAAGTGCGGCTCGCGATCGCGCTCGGGGTTGAAGGTGCGCTGGACCCGCCAGTCCGCGATCGGGAGGTCAGCGCTGGCTTTCTCGAGGGCTTCTACGAACTCCGCTGGCGGCGGATCGGAGGGCTCAGCCAAGAGCGTGCGTTCTTCGTCCGTGCTGGTGATGTCCTGCACATAGCCCACCAGCGGCAGGGGCTGCCCTTGGGCCAGGCTGGCCAGCTCGTCTCGCAGCAACATCAACTCGCAATCCGTGCCGGGGTTCAAGACAAGACCGCGCACCTCGACTTCATCGATGACGCTGAGCGCCATCTGCATCGCGTGCTTGGCCATCAACGTACACAGCTTGAGCTCCTCGCCCGACGTCTTCCAATCGAGCTGCGATGCAATCGGCTCGACGAACGCCACGTGCGTGAAGAACGCGCAAAAGGCACCTCCTTCGGGGTCGATCACCATGTGAGGCTGAATCGTGAGCGGTTCGCTGGTTTCGAGCATCTCGCCTTCGGGCGCACCGACGATGTCCTCTGCAAGCGGGACCAAGAGCTCGGCATTTTCGAGCGCCTCGACCAGCACGGCCACGTCACTTCTCAAGCCGCTGCGGGCGGTGAGGACCGCTACTGTCAGTGGATCATCCAAGACTTCTGCAAGCGCTTCGTCGGGGGCGCCGGAGGTATTCATCAAGGGCCCCGCGTTATCATGGGAACCGGTTCCACGCCAACGAGGACCCACCCGCAAGCGCCAACAATTTTGTCGCTGCACGTTCTACAAGGCCAAGTCAGAAGGCCGAAAGCCGGCGTTCGAATTCGACAGCGACCTCGGGCCAGCTCGGACGGCTCGCCGCAACGGTCAGCGCGTGGGCACCGAAACGCCGACGCTGCGCGGCGTCTTCGATCAGGCGCCTCAAATGAGATGCCAATAAATCGATGTCATAGGCCGGAGCCAGGAGGCCGTTTTCTTCGTGCGCGACCAAGTCGGGCACACCGCCGATCGCGTAGGCCACCGTGGGTAGTCCCGAGGCCTGCGCTTCCAAGATCACCAGCGGGGTATTCTCGGTCCGGCTGGGCAGAAGCAGCAGCTGACTCGTTCGATACTGTTCGAGCGTCTCTTGGTGGTCGAGTTGACCCCTGAAGACAACGCGCTCGTCGAGCCCACGGGCGTGAACCGCTTCGCGGAGCTCGGCAACGAACGCGGGGTCCCAGTCAAGGCTGCCCACGAGCTGCCAGCGCCAAGGCAGCTCCCTGAGCGTCGAGAGCGCGTGCACTGCGTCCAATAGACCCTTGCCGCGCGTAACATTGCTGACGCTGAGCACGCCCACCTCGCCATCGCTTGCCCGCGCCTCGGC
>CBFGRJ010000010.1:0-44887 GCA_965651135.1 uncultured Myxococcales bacterium | reverse complement strand
GTCGCGGCTGGCGCACGACGTGGAGCTCCGCTTGGCTCGATTCGAGGTGGTGGAATCGGAAAACAGCGTCCGGGTCGAGTTCGAGCCCGACGCCCTGGTGGTGGAGGGTGCACTGACGAATGGAGTCGTCGATCCATCCACTCTCAGCGCTGCAGACCGCTCGGAGATTGAACGCAACCTTCGGCAAGCCCTGAAAACCGATGTGTATCCCCAAGGCTCGTTCATCGGCACCTTCCAGCAAAAAGACGATGTCGTGCTCGTCGAGGGGTCGCTGACACTCCTCGGTGAGCAGCGCGACGTGACCTGGACGCTCACTCGGCGCGGGGACCAGTTCGTCGGTAACCTGGCGCTCGAACCGTCGCGTTGGGGTATTGCTCCTTATCGAGCCCTGCTCGGCGCACTCAAGCTCCAGGATCGGGTAGAGGTCCTCATGGAGGTGGCCGCCCTCTCCAGTCAGAGCTAACTACCAGTAGAACCATGACGAGATCCAGGTTCGGCCAAGCTAGTCTCGCGGCGTCACTGGTGCTTTCGACGCTAGCTGGATGCGGTGGCGATGAGCAGGTGCCGGAAGGAGAACGCTGGCTCGACACTCCTCTAAAACCCTTTCCCGAGGCGCTCTCGGAGGTTGGCATCTACCCCAACCCCACCGACTTGGACCACACGCATCCTCGAGCATTCGCCTACAGGCCACGGTCACAGCTCTGGTCCAATGGGCTCGAGAAACAGCGCTTTCTCGTATTACCCCCGGGGTCGCGCATCACCACTGACGAGGACCGGTTCGACTTTCCCGTCGGCACCGTATTGTTCAAGACCTTCAGCGATAAAGAGGGGCCCGTCGAAACGCGGCTCTTGCGGCGGGCGGACGACGGTTGGGACTACGCTACCTACCAGTGGCAAGCACGCGACGCCACGCTGCTCGAAGGCCAGCGCGGCGTGGACGTGCGCGTGCAGACCGAATACGGATCGGTCGATCACACGATCCCGTTCACGAAGGCCTGTCAAGAATGCCACGACTCCAGCCCCTCGGGCGTGCTCGGATTTCAGCCGCAGCAGCTCCTCGGACCTAGCGATTCCACGACGGAGGAGTCCGAGCTCGACCGCGCAATCCAGAGTGGTTTGCTCGATGAGGACCCCGAGGTCGACGATGCGCTCGAGCCCTTCGACACGAAGACCCGGGAGGTCGTCGGCTACCTTTTGGGCAACTGCGTCCACTGTCACAACGGAGGCAATGGCGTCGCTTCTAGCTACGATCTGTCGCCAAGCGTGGCCCTGGACAACATCATCGATCATCCCACCGAGAGCAGCGCTTCGAAGGCAGGCATACGCGTGGTGCCCGGAAGCCCGGAGAGCAGCATCCTATTTTTGGCCGTGAGCGGTGAAACCGACGATCCCGAGATCAAACCCATGCCGCCGCTCGGGGTGCAGCTGAGAGACCCAGTGGGCGTCGAGCTCCTCAGAAGCTGGATCGAATCACTGGACTGATTGATCGTCGAGCGGAACACCCAACCCCAAGAGGCGCATCAGTCTCAGGGCATTGCCGGCGGTCACGGGTCCGGGTCTGAGCTTGTAGTCGAAGGTCATTTCGTCGTTTTCGACACTCTCGCGGAAATGCACTTGTTCGACTCGCGTCATCAGCTCGTCGCTCAACCGGCAGAGCGCCATGTCGTGGGTGGTGACCACGCCGATCGCGGAGCGCTCGAGCAGCTCGCTCAACACCCAGCGCGCCCCGATCTGCCGTTCCCGAGAATTCGTTCCGTGCAAGATCTCGTCTAGCAAGAAGAACACGGGCAGCGTCCCTTCCGTCGCATCCACGACCGCCTTGAGCTTGTTGAGCTCGGCGTAAAAATGGCTGACACCGGAACCCAGCGAGTCGCTGATGCGAATGCTCGTGCGCACGGCCAGCGGTGAGATGCGGAGCGAACGCGCCGGAACGGGTGCTCCGGCAAAGGCGAGCACCGCCGCCAGCCCCATGGCCCTCAGAAAGGTGCTCTTGCCGGACATGTTCGAGCCCGTGACCAAGAGCGCGCGGCCGGCGCTGCTGAGGGCGACGTCGTTGCTCACGCGGCGCCGCGGATCGATCAGAATATGGCCGAGCTCGGTTGCTTCGAAAAGCGTAGCGCCCTCGACGATCTCGGGGAACGTACTCGCGGGCTCGTCGTGGACCAAACCGGCCAGGCTCGAGAGTGCCTCGAACTCACCCAGTGCCTCGAACCAGCCGCGCGCCGCACGGCCCGACCGCCGCTGCCAGCGCTCCAGGGCCAGCACGCAATTGATGTCCCACAACAGGAACAAGGCCGCAAAGGGATGCACCAGGCCGTTGTGCCTGAGATCGAACCAACCCACCTTCTTGCGGAACTCTTTCATGCCGGCGCTCGGGCGCTGCTGCCCCGACATCAACCGCTGCTGCAACGACTCGATCAAGTCGGCTTTCACCCGGCACTTTTCGATCAATTCCAGCATGGCGCCATAGCGCAAAAAAGCTCCCTCGGTGGCCGAAACCGCGTTGAATACGCGGTCGGTAACCCCCTTGGCGCGCATCAACAAAAAGAAGTTACCAATGAACGGAACGAGCCAGACGAACGCAGGCAAGCCCCACTGCACGTCGAGCACGATGCCCACGACGACCAACGTCGGCAAGACGGGCGCCCCGAACTTCATCAACGCGTCGCTCGAGAGCTCTGGTTCGCTTTCGGCCCAGCGCAGTAGCGGCTCGGGGTCGGGCGGTTCACTCAGGCCCGGCTGCTTCTTGTTTTGCTCGTCGGTAGGGCGCTCGACGACCGCCAGGCTCAGAGCTTCGAGCTCTTGGCGCAGCTCGAGCTCATCGCTCAGGGCCCGGACAGCTCGTTGGCGCTCGCGGATCGCGTTCGGCGCAGCGGGGTTGCGCAGAAAATCGGCCAGTCGCAGCTGACCGTAGCGCGTGTGCGCGACGTTGATGCGTTGAAATAGTGAATTGTCGCCAAACACGTCCAGGTCGCCGGCGTAGGGGTGCTGTTCCGAAGCGAAACGCGCACCATTCTCGGGCAAGCTCGCCCACGTGGCGCTGACCCGGGCCAGTGCATCTTGGTTCACTCTGGCGCGGCGCCGCTTGTCGTCCTCTTCGGAAAGCACGCGCGCATGACCGAAAATCAACGCGGCGAACGTCAACAGTGCGAGCAAAGCGATAGGACCAGCCGGCAGAAACTGACCCTGGACGAACGCAACGATGGTCAGCACCACCAAGACCGCAAAGGACAACCCCCGCAGGTTGGAGAACAGACGAGACCGAGCACCCAGCTGGCGCGCCTGCTCCGAGAAGCGTTGCTCCCGTTCGCGATAGAGCTGCTGGCGCGCCTCCAGCTTTTGCAACTGTTCGGAAATCACGAGGCCGGCGAAAGTAGCCGATTCACAAGCGTTGCGATACGCTCGAGCGGCGCCACACCATCCACGACACCCAGCTGCAGGGCCGCCCTGGGCATGCCGTACACCACGGAACTGGCTTCGTCTTGGACCAATGTGGCTCCGCCAGCGGATTTGATGGCCGCCAGGCCCAAGGCTCCGTCTTTGCCCATTCCGGTCAAGACGATCCCAATGGCGCGGGCGCCAAATGTGCTGGCCACCGAGCAAAAGAGGCGATCGGCCGCTGGTCTCACGCCGTGCTCGGGTGCGGCGTGGCTCAGCTGCAGGCGGTCTTTCTGCACGATCAAGTGCGCCCCACCCCGAGCGATGTAGGCGGTTCCGGGCTCAATCTTGGCCTGGTCCTCGGCTTCGAGCACGGGGTAACTGGTTACCTCGGCGAGTTGGCGGGCTAGCGCCGCCGTGTAGCCATGCGGCATGTGCTGAACCACGAGCGCGGCCGCTTCCCGGCCCAACGCGAGCCTGGGCAATAGCTGGAGCAGCGCGGCGGGACCGCCGGTAGAAGCTGCAATGGCCACGACTTTGAGCCCCTTGGGCAACGATCGGCTCCCGGAAGCGAAGCGACGCGAGCTGGGCACCGACGCGAGCGCGCCGCTCGGGGGCACTAGGCCCTGACGGTTGCAGCTCGCCGCGGCGATCAGCTTGTCGACGAGCTCTTGCTTCACGCTGGCCAAGTTGACGCTGACCTCGCCGTCGGGTTTCGCTACGAAGTCCACGGCACCGGCCGCCAGCGCTTCGAGCGTAGCCTGCGCGCCTTCGCTGGTGTGGGCGCTCAGCATGACGATCGGAACCGCTCGTTGCTGCAAGATGGCGCGCGTCGCACGCGCACCGTCGAGGCCCGGCATGTTGAAGTCCATGGTCACCACGTCGGGAGCCGCGCTGCTGACCAGCTTCAGCGCTTCTTCACCGTCTTTGGCTTGCCCCACGACGTCGAAACGCCCGTCGTTCTGCAGGAGCCGCGCTACAGCTCCACGCATGAAGGCGCTGTCGTCGACGACCAGGACTCGGATTTTCACCCGCTAGCCCTCAGCGAGTGAAACTGATGATCAGCGTGGCGCCCACCATGGGTGCGTCGGGGGTGCCGACGCGACGCCGATCGACCACGTCTGCCACGCACTTCGCCGCCTCTTTGGAAAGGTTTCGCCGCTTCGACACGCTGACTCCCTCGGCCCGACTACGGTCCCCTCGCACCAAAAAGCGAACGTGAACCTCTCCGCTGTCGCCCTCGAGCCCACCGTGCTTGGCGACACATTCTGCATAGCGGTCTTTGGGTACGTGCAGGCGGCCAATCGACAGCTTGCCTTGATCGGCATGAATGGGGCCCACCTCCACCTTGAGCGGCTTGTCCGGTTCAGGGTCTTTGGTTGGCTCGGGCTGTGCCGGTGTGCTCTCGTTCTCGCTCGCTTCCGCCTTGGCGGGAACCGGCGTGGGCGCTCCCTTGACCAGTGCCACGGCCTCCTGCTCGCTGAGGCAGCGTACGAGCATGCCTTTACCGTTGGCGATGCGGCCCCAAGCGCACGCTGGATCGTAGGGGTAGCGAGCCTTCACCGAAACGGCGGGAGACGACTGGGCCGACGCCAGTGCTGCCACGGCCAATGAAGCCAATGCAACCAATGCAACCAGGGAAATGCTGCGCGTGAGCTTTGTCGAATTCATGCTTTCTCCACGAAACCTTTTAACACGAAGGCACTCACGGGAGTGTCGATGCCTTTGAGCTCGATACCACTCATTTCTTCCACGAGCACGTGTTCGCGGATTCGCTCGTAGACGGCAGCGCTCAGCAGCACGCCGCCAAGCGGACACTTGGCTTCGTGTCTTTGTGCACGATTGACGGTGTCGCCGATACAGGTGTAGTCGCGTCGCACGTGCCGCGAGCCGATGTCGCCACGCACGATGGGTCCGGAGTTCAACCCGATGCGCATCACCAACGGGGGGTCGCGCCCTTCGTTGAACTGGTCGAGTGCCCGCTGCATGGCCCAGGCGGCCCGCGCAGCCCGCAGCGCATGCGGCTCGTGGAACTCGGGGGCCTCTTCGAACACCGCCATGATAGCGTCGCCGATGAACTTGTCGATGTCTCCGCCATGCTCCTTGATGACGACGCAAAGCGCATCGAACGACGCATTGAGGACGTTCACGACCGCGGCAGGCTCCAGCGTGGCACTCATGCTGGTAAAGCCCGAGATGTCGGAAAACAACAGCGTGGCATCCACCTCTTTGGCGCGCACTTCGCCAAAGTCGGCAGCCTTTGCCAATTCTTCGGCAGCCCGCACCGCGCCGTCGCTGATGTAGAGGCGCGATGCCTCTTTGTAACGAAGCAATCGACTCTCGGCCAGCACTCGCTCCACGATGGCTACGCATTTGTCGTTGCTGAAAGGCTTGACAAGGTAGCTCGTCAGACCTGCCGCACGCATCTGCGCCTGGTCGCGTGAGCTGTCGCGCGCGGTCAACATCACGAGTGGCACGTCTCTGGTTTTCGGGTTCTTGCGCAGCGCCATCACCAACTGAAAGCCGGTCATGCGCGGCATGTCGTAGTCGGTCAGCACCAAATCGGGTGGCTTCGCCGCCGCCTTCCGATAGCCGTCTTCGCCATCGATGGCGGTTTCTACACAGAACCCCTGGCGCCGCAGACAATCGGCCACCAAGTGGCGAATGGCCGCAGAATCGTCCACGATCAAGATGCGTTCGCGCTCGGCAGCGAGCCTCGACGCCAGCAGCGTGGTCAGCCGGCTCGTCAATTCGGCCGCCGCTACCGGCTTGATCAGGTAGTCGTCGGCACCCGCGTCGAAGCCGCGCTCCAAGTTCTCTGCTTGTCCCAGCGACGAACAGATCACGACAGGGATGCTCTGCGTATCGGGATTTCCCTTCACGCGCCGGCACAACTCGAAGCCGTCGAGCTTGGGCATTTCGACGTCTGTGAGCAAGATATCCGGGCGCCGTTGCCTGAGCGCCTCCCAACCGGCTTCCCCGTCCCACGCCTGATCGAGATCGTACCCAGCATCGCGCAAGATGGCGCCCGTGTGGCGGTGCACCAACTCGCTATCGTCGACCAGCAAGACGCGGGCGCGACCGCGCGCGGACTCCTCGATGGCGTGAAGCAGCTCACGCGCTTGAAACGGCAGTTGCAAAGCGCGCAAGAACCCGGCCCGCCTCGCCTGCTCGCATCCGCCCGTGTCGAGCCCCAAGTACACCAGCCGCTCGGGCGATAGCCCGGTTGCTTGCGCCTCTTCGAGCGCGCCTTCCGCCGGCTTACCTGCCACCAGCGGCGCCACCAGCACCACGTCCGAAGGCTGTTCTTGCAAGCCGAACAGCGCCGTGAAATCGGGAGCCACGATCAATCGGTGCCCGGCTGGCTCGACTGCACGCGCCACGAAATCGCCCAAGAGGCCTGGAGGGGTCACTAGACCGATCTGCACGGGGTCGGAGTTTAACTGGTTCGGCGCCAGAGTCCTAACCTGGCGAAGCCGCCCAATCACCACTGCCTGCATTTCGCGAGATCCGGACGTTCGTTCGCTGGTGGTGATCAATGCTCTGGAACCCGAGCATTCCACATGCCGCTGGTGTGAGCGCGGAGATCTCAATAGCGTAGATTCTTGGTTTCGGAGCCGCTTTGCGAGCAAAGATCCGGAGGCGCTCGAGCCGATACTCGGCGCGACCACAGCTCTCGCACTGTTGGGTACGCTAGGCGTGCAGCTCGCCAGCGATCTCGAGGCGGACGCCGACGGCGGTGCAATCGCTGTCGATGCGCTGATCGTCGCGGAGGCACTGAGCGTTGCGCTTGCGCTTACCGCCACGGCCAAAGTAGCGTTCGCGCGCCAACGTCCGTACGCACTGGACGTGCCCGAGACGCAGGTGGCTTAGAGCAAACGTTTGGCCAAGCGCTTGTTGGCTGGGCCGTCGAGCACCGCTCCGTCGATGCCGAATCGGGAACCGTGGCAGGGGCAATCCCAACTGCGTTCGCTCGGATTGAAGGCGACTTGGCAGCCCATGTGCGTACATAGCGCGGACACCGCGTGCAAGCGCCCGGAGTCGTCGCGGTACACGGCAAGTTTCTCGCCGTCGACCTGGAGCACCGCACCTTCACCGGTAGCGAGTTCTGCGGCGCTGCGCGGCGATGAACCCTGCAGTCGATCGCGCAAGAGCTGGAGCGGAAAGTCTACGTTCTCTTTGACCAAGGGCGGCAACGACGTCGTTGCGAAGCGGGTCGCCCGATAGGTGTGCGCATAGGGGTTCTCTTTGCCGAGCAGGTCGTCGCACAAGATCAACGCGGCCAGCGTGCCGAAGGTAGTGCCATTGCCTCCGAAACCGGTGGCCACGTGCACACGTTCGGACCCTGTGGGTTTTCCGATGTAGGGCAAACCGTCCACCGATTCGACCACCTGCGCGGACCAGAAGAGCGAGGGCTCTAGCCCCAATCGCCGCGAGTACTCACTCAATCGATGGAAGGATCCCTGGGTTCCGCCCTCGGGCTCGTGCCCCGTCTTGTGATCTTCGCCGCCTACTATCAAATAGCTCTTCTGCGACGCCGGGTTACCGTCGCCCAAGCGAGCACTCCTCACATAATGATACGGATCCGCCGTGTCCCAGTACAAAGCATCGAGCGGCTTTTCGAGCGAGCCTGCAACGACGTAGGAGCGATACTGAGAGATTTTGGTCTGGAAGGTGGCTTTGGTAAACGGCGAGTGCGTGGCTAGAATCACGTCGGTTGCGGTGACGGTGGGGCCGTGCTCGAGCTCGAGAACCATGCGATCGCCTGTGCTCAGGCCGACCACCAGCGATTCTTCGAACACGAGCGCTGAACAGCGCGCCGCACGTTGCGTCAGACCGTCCACATACGCGACGGGATCGAGCTCGGCCTGATTCTCGAAGCGCACGCCCACCCCTGTGGCGATCGACAAGGGCACCTCGCCCACTTCTACGCGAGCCCCCGCGCGCTGCGCGGCGGCCGCCTCGTCTCGCAAGGCAGCGCTCTGGTCGGGATCCTCGCTGAACAAATAGCCTGGCACGCGCCGGAACCCCGCTTGACCGGGACAATATTGAGCCAGCCGGGCGATCCAATCCATCGCCGCTCGGCTGGACTCGCGGACGACGCGTGCCAAGTCGTGATCGCGCCGTTCCAGCTCGACATAGCGCGTATCGATGGCTTCTGTGACGTGGGCGGTGCTGCGCTGAGTGACGCCGGAACCGATGCGTCTGCCCTCCAAGATCGCGACTCGCTTACCGCTGTCAGCCAAGAGCAGGGCCGCGGTAACACCCGTGAGGCCACCGCCGACGATTGCTACGTCGACCTCGAGATCCGCCTCGATGCGCGGGTAGCGCACCGCGGGTGTGTGATTGGTCCAGATTGAAGCAGTATCAGTCATGACGAGAACCCCGTTGCAACGCTCGGACCGTAGGTGCTGGTGCTGCGCAGGTGTCGACCCGAGGGACGGGCGGCTACAAGCACGCCGCGCTGGGGCAGCGTTGTTTGTCGCACTGCGGCTTCGAGCGCGGGGCGGCTTCGATCGCAGGACGCCCTAATTCTGGTGGCCATACCCGTTGGCGCGCTCCATGCAGACCGAGCACGCATGGCCAAACCCAAAGAGAACGGGAAGAAGGTTCGCTACGCAGTGGTGGGAGCCGGAAACATTGCCCAGGTGGCCGTGCTGCCCGCTTTCGCCCAAGCCGGCGAGAACTCGGAGCTAGTGGCCCTGATTTCGGGGGACGTGGAAAAGCGTGAAGAGCTCGGAGAGCGCTACTCCATCGAAGTGCTCGGTGATTACGACGATCTCGAAAGCGTGCTCGAAACCGCGCGCGTCGATGCCGTGTACATCTGTACGCCCAACACCGAGCACAGGGACCTTGCCGTGCGCGCCGCCGAATGCGGCGTACACGTCTTGTGTGAGAAGCCGCTGGCCACGAGCGTGGAAGATTGCGAGGCCATGGGTGAGGCGTGCGAGCGCAACGGCGTCTGTCTTATGGTGGCGTACCGGCTCCACTTCGAAGCCGCCAACTTGAAGGCGCTCGAGATCGCGCACTCTGGAAAGCTCGGCACGCCGCGGCTGTTCAGTTCGTTCTTTTCGCATGTCGTGCGTCCCGGTGACATCCGGAACGACCCCGAAGTGGGTGGTGGCGCGAGCTACGACTTGGGCGTCTATTGCATCAACGCAGCCCGTCACCTCTTCGCTGCCGAACCGATCGAAGTCTCTGCCCAAGTCGTCGAAAAGAATGGGGTCGACGACACGACGACTGTCCTGTTGAGGTTTCCGAACGACCGGCTCGCGCATTTCTGTGTCAGCAACAGCGTGGCCGGCGTTTCGAGTTACCGCATCGCGGGGGACCATGGGGATCTACGACTCGAACCGGCTTTCGAGTATGCCGAAGGCAACACCCAGTACCTGACGATCGATGAAAAGACCCAAAAGAAGAGCTTTCCCAAGAGTGACCAGTTTGCGCCCCAGCTCGTCTACTTCTCTACGTGCATCCTGGACGGCAAAGCTCCGGAGCCATCCGCCGAAGAAGGCATCTGCGATATCCGCGTGGTCGAGGCTATCTTGAGCTCTGCGCGCACCGGCAAAGCCGTGAAGCTACCGCCATACCAGCGCCGAGAGCGCCCAGGCCCCGAGCAACAGATCCTCAAGCCGCCGATCAGCAAACCCGAAACCGTCAACGCGCCAGGGCCCAGCATCCGTTGACGCTGCCCTTCGAGGTCCGCACGCGCGCTCGAGCTACCAGCACAAGAAGTAGGACGAGGCGTTCGTGCACCTGTCGCCGCTGTAGCTATCGATGTTATCGAGCAACCACGGCCATCCCTTGTCCGTTCGGGCCCATGATGCCGTCGAGTGGCCGCAGTCATCGTCATCCCCGCCAGTGATGATCGCGGCTACGCCTAGCATGATCGAACCTCCGGAAGTGGGCAGTTTCAAGGGGCCGCCGGAATCGCCCGGGCAAACCTGCGGATCCGAGGAGGAGCCGACTTGGTACTCGTACATGTTGTTGGTTGCCGTCACCGAAAACTGAGCACCTCGGAGCTTGTTGTCGATCGGCGATCCATCGTCGTACTGACCGTAGCCAAGCCCCCAAGCAGTGATGCTGGACGGCGCAGCCTTGAGCACGATGCTGGTGTCGGCGTTCGTCGTATGATGCCATCGGCTGACCGTGTGAATCACCGCAAAGTCGTAAGTAGCGTCGTGGCTCGTCTTTTCACTGTCCGTCCAGTAGCCGGGGTGCAGATAGACCGATGCCGAGGACTGGCTGCCATTGGGGCTGATCATCTTCCAGGTATTGGGGCCGGTCTGAACTTTGGCGTAGAGAGGCCAGGCCGCCTCGTATTCACCACTGAACTGCGAGTCGTCGAAGCAGTGAGCTGCCGTGATGATGGTGTTCCGCGACGAGACTTGGCCCGTACAGGTGGCCCATTTTTTCTTGTCGTACGACCAGATGTATAGCCGAGCCACGCCGTTCACGGGCGCAGCGCTCGGCAGCACTTGGCCGTTCTTGATGCCAATCTCGACCGACTCGACCTCCCCATCCAAGTCAGTGGCTTCCACCGCATCCGCGCCACAGCCACCGAGAAGGGCGACCGCCAGCACGGCGTCCACAAGCAACAAATGGGACGAATAGCTGTGTTTGCGCATGATTCTCCTCCTGCGCCGGTAAAGGTTGACCAGCGACCCTTGACTGCAACGAACCGACGCCCGTGGTCGAAACATCAGTCACGTCTCCGCTCGTGGTCACCAATGTACGCCGTCACGGGCGTCGTGAAGAAGGTCGGAAAATTAGGATGTTCCCCCATTTACCGAGAAATCGTCGGCTGGTATGGCAACGGGATGGTTTACGCTGGAAAGCCTATCGCTTTCGCGAACCTGGGCTCCCACTGCGCGCCCACCCGTGGCAAGTCTACCCCCTTCATGGCTATTCGACCTTCCCAACTAGCAGTCTCTAGGGCAGGCCTCGGGCGCGTCACCCTGCTGCTCGTGGGACTCGCGCTACCGGGTTGCCCGGAGGGGAGCAAACAGCCATCGGCGGCTTGCTCCAAACCGTTCGAGCAATGCCAGCTTCCCGACGGTCCACTCGGCGTGTGTCAAGAAGTCGATTGCAAGGGGGAACACGTTGGTCCCTGTCTTGTCTGCATGTCACAGCACTGAACGAGAGAATCCGGGAACCTTGAAACGGCGCTTTCACAGGGACTTGAAGAAATCCCACATACCCTGAGGCGCAAAATCGGGCCAATCGTGACCGTCTTGGTACACGCACCAGCGCACGGGAAGGCCCTCCGAACACGTGTACTCGACGCATTCGCTCGGGGTCGAAGCGATGGCGCTGCCTGCGTCGCAGCCATTGGCCTCGAGCCAGTGGTCACGCGAGCCTTCGCCGCTCGAAAAGTCGACCGTTTCGTCGTTTTCGCCGTGGGCAATCCAGGCCGCCACCGGACCCACGCAGCTGTTGTTGCCGAAACTGAATGGCCCGCCTCCCGACACGGGAGCGATGCCGCGCAGGACGTCAGCGCGCTGGCAGGCGAGCGTGTTCGTGAAGAAACCGCCGGAGCTGTGCCCGGTGGCGAAGACCCGCGCCGTATCGATGCACAGCGTCGCCTGAAGCTGCTCCAGCAAATCATCGAAGAAAGCGATGTCCTCCTCGTCTCCCCAGGCGGTGGGATCGCCGATCGCATCAGGGTGAACCACGATCGCTTCGTCCTTCATGGCTGACAAAAGGTTGCCATAGAAGGCGCTGCGAAAGGTCTCGCCGCTGGTGCCCATGCCATGAAAGCCGAAGACGATCGGGTACGCGGTGTCCGGATCGTAATTCGCCGGCAGATCGATCAGGTAGGTGCGCTCGACGCCTCCCGACATCACACTGGGGTTTTCTGCAAGAGTCGGCTCTTTGCCGCAGCCGGTGGACGGCTGGTTGGTCTGGGTACCACCGCTGCCGGTGGTGATGCTCGCCGTCATGCTGCTGGAGCCACCGGCTCCGACCGAACCCATTGTGCTCGTCGCCGTGACGGCAGTGCTGCTCGTGGAGCTTACACTGCTGGCCGTGGAGCTTACATTGCTGGCTGCGTTGGTCCCACCCGCATCGCTGCCCGAAGACACCGTTGTGGCCGTCGCGCCGCCAGCCGACGTCGTGTCCGCGCCGCCCCCTTCATCTTCGCCCCCACCACAGGCGATGAACACGCTTGGCACGAGCCAACTCAGCAGGATTGTGCGATGCATGCCTTCTCCCTCGGTTGCCAGGGCTGAAGCCTAACACGTTTCGCGAGCCACCGAAAGCTGCGGAGATGGCGCCAAGTCCAGCGTCGCCAGCGTCATCGGCGGAATCATAGCGATCTGCTTGGCGCTGATGGTCGTGTCAGAAATCGAGAACGGCTGCCTTGTCGGCGCTGAGGCGCTTCAGCAATGGTTTTAGAGTCGTGTCGGTTTTCGGATCGTAACTCGGTGCCGGAAACCTCGCGAGTGCCGTCTCCAAGAGCGGGTGTCCCTCCAGCGGAACAGTCGGCTGCTTCGACGCGGCAAGAACGGCGTTGATCGCCCAGACTTCGACAGGCAGAACTTCGTAGTCCCCCTCGAACTCGCTGTAGGAACGCTCCGCGTCGACGTTCAGGTGGTAGTCGCATAGCTCGGGAACCAATCCCTCGAGCCGAGTCGGCTCTTGCCACAGCTTGGGCAATCGAGCGTATGGGCTATGTCGGTCCATCGCCATGGAACCGACATCAGCCTTCGTCCAGCGATTCCAAAGCCAGAGGGCCAGGTGACAGGTGTGGCTGTTGGCGAAACTCTTCGGCATCTCTTTCATCGTTTCCGTCAGGGCGCCGCCCGCCACGTCGGCGATGCTCCGCCAGCCAAGTGCGATGGCGTGAAGCAACGTGCAGCTGAAGTCGCCGTGCCGGTGATAGCGATTGAAGGCCATGTCGAGCCCCATGTAGGCCACCGATGCCTCGATGGCTTCCCACGACCCAGTGCCGTTGGCGCACAGCTGGTGCAGCGCAAACTTGCGACGCGTCCGCCCCAGAACGCTCAAGGCCCTTACGGCATGTTCGGTTTCGGCGGCAACCTTCTGTAGATAGGTCTTTTGCTCTGCCTTCTCGAACCCGCGCAACCGGTCCGGCTTGATGTTGGCGAGGCGGTGCCAGGCCTTCTTCAGGTGTGGAGCCGCTGGTCTCTGGTCGTGCGCGCTTGATCGGCTGCGTGAAACGCCCATCGCCTTGGTGGTCGCTCGCACCTGAACACCAAATCGACGTAGAGCCGCGGCAAAGGTCGTGGCAATCGGCGCATCGATGATGAGAAAGTCTCGGTCATCGTTTCTCAGGTCGACAATCAGAATTCGCTTCCCGAAGTTCGCAAGCTCGCTGGATACGACACCCAGAAGCGCGTCGACAGCAAGATCGTCGCCGTCAGGCCAGATACGCGCGAGTGGAACGTCGTGAAGGCGCGCCAACGGTACCAAGGCTTTTCGCACCTCACCCGGCTCCGCGCGCCAGTCAACTTCGCCCAGGGCGCCCGCCGCTCGCAGGCCATCGACCAGCGCAATGGCGTGCAGGTCGGGGCATGGCTTCGTGATCCCGCGCTCATTCAACGTCCCGCGATGCTTCGTCACGTAACCCGCAGGATCCTCGATGGCTAGGGCGACGTCCTTGCCGAGGCGCTCGAGCTGGCGCTTGGCAAGTAGACCAGCGAGGGGGTGGAGGACTTTATCCGTCAGTTGGATCAGCCGCTCCTTGCGCGTGGGACCTCGACTGCTTCTCTTCTTCGGCCTGCTCGGAGGTAGCTTCTTCTTAGTTGCCATACAACCTCGACTGCAGTGCTAAGGATTGCACCATTCTTTCCTTCACCTTGGAGCCGTATCAAGAGGCACCAGCGGAAACGGTTCCTGGAAAGAGAGGTTCCATGAGTTCCCGTTGCCGTGTAAGGTTGAGCATGATCCCGCGCCATCCTCGCTCCCGACCGCTGATGACTACGCTCGCAATGGCGCTCGCACTAGCGACGGCCTGCGGGGGCACCGACGACTCACCCGGCAAGACGACGAGCGGCGATTTGGGGGCTAGCGCGGGCGGCATGGGAGGCGCGACGAGCGTCGTGTCGATCAGCAGCGTCAGCGGGGCAACTACGGGCCCCGCGACCAGTGGCACAATGAGCAGCTCGACTTCGAGCGGAGGAAGCACTACCAGTGCTGCCACTTCCCAAAGCGCTGGGGGAACCGCGAGCAGCACGGGCGGAGAGACGCCGAGCGACAGCACGACTGGGGTGAGCAGTTCCTCCGGCGGCAGCGCGGGTGCCGGCACCGATTCGACAAGCAGCGCCGGCGGCTCGAGTACGGGCGACACTTCGACCGGCGGCGCTGGCGGCTCGGGTGGCAGCAACGGCTTCAACCCATGCCCCACCGAAGCGGGATCCGAGTGCAAGGTCTTACCTCTCGGCGACTCTATCACCGAAGGCTGCTGTTCGCAGCCCTTTGGCGGCTACCGCATCGAACTTTTCCGACAGGCTCGCGCAGACAACAAGGGGCTCACGTTCGTCGGTGCGTTGCAAAATGGTCCGGCGATGGTGGACGGCGTCAGCTTTCCCAGAGACCACGAAGGCCACGGCGGTTACACCATCGACAGCGACGCAGGGCACTCGGGGATCTCCGGCATGATCACGCAGAATGCCTTACAGAACTATCAGCCCCACATCGTGCTCTTGATGATCGGAACCAACGACATCAACGGAAATGTCGACATCAACAATGCGCCGAACCGCCTGGCCAATCTGGTGGACGACATCACCACGCGCGCGCCAGACGCCTTGCTGGTCGTCGCCGCCATCATCCCAACCACGAACGACGGCACCAATGCGAAGGTCGAACCCTACAATGCGGCAATGGAAGCTTTGGTCGAGGAGCGTGCCTCGGCGGGCAAGCACGTTGTCTTCCTCGACAACTATGCGGCGTTCCGCTCGAACCCCAATTACAAGACCGCGCTCATGGCTGACGGCCTCCACCCGAACACCGCAGGCTACGAAGTGCTCGGGCAAGCGTTTTACGGAGTGATCGGCGAGCTGCTGCCGCCAGCGCAGTAGCACTGCTCGCTTGCGACGAAGGGGTTCAAGCGCGCCTTCAACCCGCCAGCCGGCGCTGCGCGTTCACCTCGTCCCACACCCGCCCGGACGCACGAGTACGCGCCGGGCAGGCTGGGCTCGTGCCGAGTTGCGCTCAGAGGCAGGAGACTTGGAATGAGTTCCCGCCCCAGGTATTGCTCGAGGAGCTGTCCTCTCGGGCGTCGCACTGTCCGTTGCCTGACGCAACATTTCCAGTGAATTGGCCACCGTCGGAGTCGTCCGTCACTCGGAAACCGTCACGAGCATTGTCGAACGCATAGTTGTCCTCGACGAACGCCATGTCGGTGTTGTCGAAGCTCAGACCATTCCTCGAACCTGAGGCGAAGCCGTTGTCTTGAAAGACGTTGTAAAAGATGAAGGGCATCGTGCAGCCGTCGAGTTCGAGACCGTTGTAGCCGTTGTCCACGAAATCGCTGTCCTCGATACGCGGCTGGGCAACACCTCCGAAGTCCGCCCCATCCACGCCGTTGCCGTTGAAGAGCGAGCGGTAGAACTCATTCCACAACGACTGCCCGTTGACGTCCAAGCCTTCGTCGTCATTGTAACGGTAGTAGTTCGTATCGAACACACCGCTGCTGCTGCTTTGGATCCGGACGCCCTCTACGTTGTATTCGAAGCGGTTGTTATGAAACTTCCCCTGTGAAACGGACTCGAGATACATCCCGATCTGGAAATAACGGGGCCGGCACCGCTTGATGGTGGGCTTGCTGCGGCCGACGATGAGAATGCCGCAGCTTTGGTCGTCGTTGGCCCCGCAAATGTGCGTGCTGGTCGCCGTGTTCTCGTAGAGGTAATTGTAGGCGCAGTCCAGGGTGATGTTGTTGCCTGCGATGACGATGACACCGTGGTGATTTTCGGTGAGGGTCTTGGAGCTCGTCACGGTCATGACGCCGCTGGTGGCGCTCGCCTCACTGGGGCGCCCGAGCAGAAAGCAGAGGCCCAGCGCCATTGGACCGAGCCTCCCGAACAGGCGAATGATTAGTCGTTTCATGGTCTGTTCTCCTCTAGATCGATGCCTCAGCGAGACGCCTGCACCTTCCCAACGTCATTGCCCTCGCGCAGCCGAGCCAAGAGCTCCGCCTTCTCCGGACCGATGAGTTCGCGGACTCCCGCGCTGGCGGAGAGCCTCGCGGCGATTCGCGGTTGCTCGGCGTCGGGACGGTCGGCGTTGGCGAGCCTGGCCGCGTGCTCGGCGTTGAGCGCGTCTTCCACCCGGCGCGCCAGCTCCGGCTCGAGGTCGAGCTGGCGAACGAGCTCCGCGTTCCGACTGCGGGCGCGCTCGTCGTAGCTCCGCTTCGCCGCCTGGTACGCGGGATCGTCGACCGGTGGGGGCGCCTTCCAGCCCTCATCACTCTGGCCCACGTCAGCCGGCGCTTCGGCTGTGCACGCGAACAGCAGGGACACTATGGGGAAACAGCGAATCCAACTCGGCATGGACAAACCCATCCTTCCTTCCGTCGAGCTCCAAAGCCTTGGCCCGACTCCGTGCTGGTCGCGCGCCCTTGCGTGCCAGCGTTGACTCCAGCGAGAGCAAGCATCGTGCCCGGAACGCTCGGAGGCATGACGACGTCGCCCTGGGCCCGTTCCCCACCGATTCCGGAATGATGACGACCTGCGCGCTCAGTCCCGGTTGCCCGAGTTGCCCGAGTTTGTCTAGAGCAGCGCCGACTTCGGAGGCCCTTGTGGTCGAGCGCTTTCGTGCGACTTTCCGCCAATGGGTGCTACCTGCGCTTCGGGCACCGCGGGGTCGCGAGGCTTCTGTGCGCTTCGACCGAAGCTTGCCACACGTGATCGACTCTGGACAAGCTCGATTCAGGCAACTCAGGCAACTCAGGCAACTCGGGCAGTGTTAGCGGTTCATTGGGGACGTTTTCGTTGTAGTGAGCCTGGGCCGACTAGGGGTGTGACTTTCCAGCACCGTACTTCGCCCGGTGAGGAGACGAGAGCGTCGCGGGCTGCAATTGTGGAAACCTCGCCGGGGGTCGTCAGTTGCGCATCAACGGCATTCAGATGACCTGCAACTTCCAAAACTGGACTTCACTGCCTGCTCCGGTCAGTCGTACGCCAGGCGGCCGTCGTACTCAGCCCTGGCTTGGGCGCACTTGCCGAAAGGCTGCGGGCGACACGCCCACGATGCGTTTGAAGGCACGGCTGAACGCTGACTCTGAGCCGTAGCCGACGTGATCGGCAATTTGGGCGAGGCTGTCCGTGGTGGCTCGCAGGCGCTCGACCGCCAGCTGCATGCGCCATTGAGTCAAGTACTGAATGGGCGGCATGCCCACGTAATGGACGAAGCGCTCCATGAGCAGGGACTTCGATAGGCCTGCCTGGTGGGCCAGCTCTTCGATGCTCCACGCGTCTCTGGGCCTGTCGTGCAACAGCGCCAGAGCGCGCCCGACATGCGGATCGCGCAGGCCCGCGAGCCAGCCCCTCTGTTCCGCTGGGAGCGTCTCGACGTAGACGCGAATGGCTTCGACGAACAACAGTTCGCTCAAGCGGGACAGCGCGCATTCGCTACCGGGGCGGCGTGCCTTGGTTTCGGCAACTGCCAACTTCACCAGCTCTGACAAAGACGACAGCGCCGACGAGTTGTTCTCTGCTAGCTGGCCCTGCCGCACCACCAGGGTGCGCGGCAAGGTCGAGAGCAGCGGATTGAATGGGCGCGCATCGCAGCCAAGAAACCCACAGATGAGTGAGACACGTTCGCCTTGACCGCCTTCGTGCAGCCGGACCGGCAGCTGAACGCCCGGAGGTCTTTGGTGGGCGGCCAGATCGGGTTCTCCGCGCATACCGGGAGCACTCGACAGCACGTGCGCATCCCCCAGTGGAAAAATGATCAAGTCACCACGGCTCAGTGGCAGAGCGGGCTCTCCGATCAGTCCGCCATAGCAGTTGCCGTCAGAGACCAGGTGGTACTCGATGACATGCTCCGAATTGGGCAAGACCAACGAGGCCACTTCGCATGCAGCCGGAGCCTCCGCCACCCAAGGCGCTCGCGCTTCGATGTCGAAGAATACGGCAGCCGTCAGGCGCACGGCGCGTAGCACATCCGAAAGAGTGTCGGTGCTCACGCCCTCAGCCTACTCCGGGTCATGCGAATCGGAATACCGGTCATGGGCACACTACGCCAGCAATTCTAGGCATAGGCCAGGCGCAAACAAACGCCCAGGAGAACCCAATATGACCCAAAGCATAGAGCCCACCCAAAATCTGTCAGTCCCTGAAGTCCGCGCGTCGGTTGACCTGGAAGCCATCAAGGCACGTCAGCGTGAGACCTGGGCATCCGGCGATTTCGCCGTCATTGGTACCACCCTCCAGCTCGTGGGCGAGTCGCTGTGCGAGGCCGCCGACGTTGCTGCCGGCAGCCGAGTGCTCGACGTCGCTTGCGGCAATGGCAATGCCAGTCTGGCAGCCGCGCGGCGCTTCTGCCAGACGACAGGCATCGACTACGTCCCCGCTCTGCTCGCCCGGGCACGCGAACGCGCTGCGGCCGAGCGCTTGGCCATCGACTTCGTCGAGGGGGATGCGGAGCACCTGCCGTTTTCGGACGGCTCGTTCGACACGGTGCTGTCGACCTATGGGGTGATGTTCACACCCAACCAGGCGCGAGCCGCTCAGGAACTCGCCAGAGTCACCGCACCTGGCGGCAGGATTGCGCTGGCCAACTGGACACCGGAAGGTTTCTTGGGTGACTTTTTCCGTGCCGTCGCGCGGCATGTGCCGCCGCCAGCCGGGCTGAGCTCACCCTTCTTCTGGGGCACCGAAGCCGGCATCGACGCGCTGTTCGGTGCCCGAGCGCGCGTGATCCGCGCCGAACGCAAGCCGTTCGTGTTCCGCTACGAGTCGGCAGCGCACTTCATTCAGGTGTTCCGAACCTACTACGGTCCGACGCTGCGAGCTTTTCAAGCGCTCGACGAACGACAGCAGGCGGAGCTCGAGCGCGAGCTCACCAAGCTGCTGGTGAATCACGACCGAGGAGGTGGCCGAGCACTCGCTATTCCCGCCGAGTATCTCGAGGTCGTTCTCGAAAAACACTGACCAGCCCTATCCTTGCGGCATCCCAAAAGGCGCCGGGCAGCCATGCTCCGGCGCCTCGAAGTCGACGGGTTGGCGCTCGATTGAAGCCTGCACGATCACCAGCGTCTGGCATTGGGGGGCAGTGCTTGCCGCTTTGCTGTTGGGCACCGGGAATGGGATGGAGTTCTCGGGACGCTACATTGCGCGAGACTTCGAGCTCCGCGCAGGAACCGTGCTGAACTGCGAACCGTAGGCGCGTGATGGCGGGCATCGAGTAATGCTGCCGGCCCGGGCAGGTACGTGCTGCGAGTCATGGCGCCGCCCGGCGGCGGTGAAATGAGCTTGCGAAGCAGCACATCAGTGTTCGATTGCACCCGCGTGGGGAGGTTTTGTCCCCCTCGCAGCTCTTCGGGCTGAGCCCGATGTAAAGTGCCTCACTTGGACCGATATCGCAGGGCATCGACGTGTCGAAGTTGCTGCTACTGCAAATAACCATCGGGAGAGGACGGTTTGGTATCGTTTGCGTAGGACCCGTTCGACGGGAAGTTTGAAAGCAGGGTGCGCGCAGCGACTCGGGCGTGTAGTTGCTTGTCTGCTTTACCCAGCACCGTTAGAAGTAGCTACGGAACGGAGCTTTCGTTTCTCGGTTTTCGTTTCTCGAGAGGTGAGTCATGACGAACCATCGGCACCTAGCCGCTATTGGGGCACATGCTTTTGCTCTAGCGGCGTGCAGCGGCGGGGTGGAGGGTACTGCGCCTTCGGGATACACGAACGACGCCACCGCCGGCCCTGGCACCACGAGCACCGGCAACGGTGCGGGAGGATCGGGCGGGTCAACGAGTACCGGCAGCACGTCCTCGACAAATGGCGGTACGGCCGAAACTTGTGTACCCGGTATCCCGGCGTCCTCGCAGATCCCGCGCCTCGAGAAACGTCAATACGACGCCGTCGTGCGCGACCTACTCGGAATCACGAGCTTGGCAAGCACAGGAAGGTCACCGTCCGACGGACTTTATGCTGATTTCGACGGCCCAGTGAACGTCGATGCGTGGCGCCTCTACCAAGAGGTTGCCGAGAGAATTGCCGCCGAAGTGATGGCCGGGCCGAACCGGTCCAGGTTCATCAGCTGCGATCCGGCGGTCGCGGGCTGTTTGACGGAAACCATCAAGACGTTCGGGCGAAAGGCTTTCCGTCGGCCGTTGACCGACGCGGAGGTGGCGCGCTTCGAGCGGCTGAGCCAGACGACCCCGCCGGGAACACCGGAGCAGGTGGCCGAGTCAACGCTGCACGCTTTCCTCGTTTCACCCTCTTTTCTGCAGATTGCCGAGCTGCAGACGACGGAGATGGAAGCAGGTGCCATCAAGCTGTCTGACTACGAAGTGGCGGCGCGGCTATCCTTTCTGATTTGGGGATCCATTCCGGACGACGTTCTGAGCGCGGCAGCCGACAGAGGCGAGCTCCAGACCAAGGAACAGATCCTGGCTCAGGCGGAGCGGATGATCGCCGAGCGCGAAAAGACCGCACCGCTGATTGCTGCCTACCATCGTGAGTACTTGGACATGGACAACGAGGATTCACACTGGTGGAAGGTCTCCCACGACTCGACCAAATTTCCTGCGTACTCGGACGCCGCTGTGCCTGCTTTACAAGCCGAGCTGGACCTCTTCTTCGAGGACCTGGTGTTCGAAGGTGGGTCATTCGCGGATCTCTTCCTGAGCAACGTCGGTTACGTCAACCAGGACACGGCTGCGATCTACGGGCTCGATCCGGGGGCCTATGGTCCCGACCCCACCCGCGTGGAGCTCGATCCAGGGCAACGGCCCGGGTTTTTGACGCGTGCCGGGTTTTTGAGCTCCTTCTCGCACTTCGACGCGACGAGCCCGATCCTGCGCGGAGCGTATATCACGGTGAACATCATCGGGGTGAATCCAGGCGCGCCTGATCCCGACTTCTTCCTCACGCCAGCCCCAGAGGGTCCGCACTACACCGAACGTGAGTACGTCGAGGCCCTGACCGAGCAACCCGCCTGCACGGGCTGCCATACACGCTACGTCAATCCGCCTGGTTTCGCGCTCGAGAATTACGACGCCATTGGCAAGTGGCAGACCGTAGATCCCCGCAGTGGCGGCGATGCGATGGCAGGCGCGATCGATCCGAGCGTGACGGTATACCTCAGCACGGACGACGCGAAGATGATCTCCAGCCCACTCGAGCTCATGCAGGAAATCAGCAAGGCGCCGCTGGCCAGGCAGGTGTATGCCAAGAAGTTGGTCTCCTTCGCCACCGGGCGCTTGCCGAACCCGAACGACGACTGCACCGTTGATTGGATCGACATGAAGCTGTCTCAGGATGGCTACACCCTCTTGAATCTGTTTGCCGACCTCACTCAAACTGACGCCTTCCGTTTGCGCGTCCGGGAAAACTGAGGAGCTCCGATCATGACGAAGCTGTTGAACCGACGCATCTTCCTCCGAGGCTTGGGCGGAGCCTGCGTTGCTGCGCCTTTCCTTGGCTCTGTCGTAGAGCGCGCCGCCAAGGCGCAGGGGACCACTGCGGGCCCACCCCAGCGGCTGATAGCCATGTTCACGCACTATGGCTGCTTGACGACCAAGCTCTTCCCCGCGAGATCCCACGGGCCGCTGACAGCGGCCGACCTGGAGGCGACCAGCCTCAAGCCTCTAGCTCCGTTGGTCGACAAGGTCCTGTTGCCGCGCGGCATCCGTGCGATGAACGAGTGGACTTCGGGGCTTTTGCGCGGACAGGGGAACGATCCGCACACCCAGGTGGCCGGATCGTACTTCACTTGTCATCCGGTGACCCCGAACAGCGACGACCCGTTCAGTTTCGACCCCGCGACAAAAGCCAATGCCATGCCCCTGGGTCCTTCGCTAGACCACGTCATCTCCCAACAGCTCAGTCCTGATGGCGTCCCCCTTTTCATGCGCGTGGGCAACGTGAGCGCACGCCCCTCGTCAGCGATCTCCTACTCCGGCCCGGAGCAGATATTCCCGGGCCTGGGCGAGCCGTCGCAGATCTACAGCGGCCTCACGGGCCTCTTCGATGACGGTGCCCCGATGTCCCCGGACAGCTACTTGGCCGTCAAAGGCAAGAGCATCGTCGACCTCGTCAGAGACGACCTCGACACACTGGAGCGCTTCGACATGAGCCAGGCGGACAAGTTCAAACTTGCTGCGTGGAAAGAAGTGCTCGACCAGACGGGAACCGTGATCGCGACAGCGCAGTGCAACGAGGAAGTCGCGGCGATGCTGGGTGCGAACGCCGGCGGGGACTTGCCCACCGGCGACAGTGTCACGGCCAAGGTCACCTCCACGCTGGACGCTGCAGACATCTATTCGAACCTGGCGGTGCTTGCGGCTGTCTGCAACGCGAACCCTGTCATCTTCCTGAAATACCCTGGGAACTATGTTTACAGCGGGCTCGGCCTTACGCTGGAGAGTCATTCTGCCTCCCATCGGCTCAACAACGCGAACATGTCGGGCACCTGTGTCGAGGGCGTTCTAGGAATGCTCGCGACAATCGACGACTTTTACGCGAGGAAATTCGCTTATCTCGTCGAGCAGCTCAACAGCATCGACGAAGGCGACGGCAAGCTTCTCGACAATACGGCCACAGTCTGGTTCTTGGAGATGTCGGACGGCAATGCCCATAACCTCAACAACCTACCCATCATACAGGCGGGCAGCGCTGGGGGGTACTTCAAGACCGGTCAAGCGGTGAATGTCGAAGATGGATCCGATGGGCTGTCGAATGGCAACAGCGAATCTCAATGCAACGGTGGTAGCGACCAGGTCGACGGCGTCAATCAAGGCACCGGAACGCCGGCATCCGTGGCCAACGCGCCGATCAACAAGTACTTCGTCAACCTGATGAATGCGCTTGGCGTGAAGGCTGGCGCCGATGGCTTCCCACTGCCGGGCGGCACGGCGGAAGTGACGCACTACGGCATGTACGACAGAACCGAAGATTTCGTTGGTGGTGGGACCAACCCACCCAACATCACCAACCCCGGTGGGTTCGACGCTCTGAAGGCGAACGCCTGAGCACAGAGGGAGCTCCGGCGGCTCTGCAGGAAACAGGGGGCAACTTGCACGGCGCCACCTTCGAGCACGAACGCCACGATCAGGCAGGCAATGCCGAGAAGCGGGCGCTCGAGCATTTGGAGATTGCTGCAAGCGATGTTGCAGGCATAGGGTGGTCAAGATGCGCTGGTGTTTGTTGCTTGGGTCCATGGGTTCATTGCTGTGGGTGCACGGGTGTGTCGGTGACGACACCAAAGATGCCACGGGTTCGGGCGGTGCTGGCAACGCTGGGGGAACGGGAGCTGACGGAGGCTCGGGAGGCGTTTCCAGCAGCGCCGGTTCGGGAGGTGGCGGTACTGGTGGAACAGGAGGCGCTGGAGGCAACGCCAGCGGTGGTTCGGTGAGCGCCGGGGGCAGCGCTGGAAGCGGCGGCGCGTCGGGGAGTGGCGGCAGTGCGGGCAACGGGGGAGTGTCGGGGAGCGGGGGCGTATCTGGTGCTGCCGGTGCCGGTGGGGCGGGGTGTCCGAGCCCTGAAGTCGAGCCGTGCGAGTGGGAACAATTTTCGGGACTCGCGTGCGACGCCCCAGCGTGCTGCGGTGATGCGGTGAGCTGCATCGAGGCCCGCTGTCTGGCCAGCTGTGGCGAGGGGAGCGAGAGCTTGGACGTGCTGAC
Source organism: uncultured Myxococcales bacterium (assembly GCA_965651135.1). Lineage (GTDB taxonomy): Bacteria > Myxococcota_A > Polyangia > Polyangiales > Polyangiaceae > JAICQQ01. Next base: position 20,697 of record CBFGRJ010000010.1, on the reverse strand, counting down.
TGCCGACTTTGCGGTGCTGGCGATGCTGTGCGGCGTGAGGGGCAGCGAGAGCATCCTGCGTGAAGAAGCGGGCTGCGAACGGCCCATCGTCTACGACTTTTCCGGGTACTACGACGCCGTGGGCGACAGCTTCGAGCTCGCGATCACGCGCTATGAGCCCTCGGTCACCGCGCCCGACACGCAGGGCGAACTAGTGCAAAGCCTGAGTTGGCCTTCGCCGGGCGGCCCTGGCAACGCGGTACCGGCCACGTTCGGGGTGAACCCCAGCGAAACCAAGGCGGTGTTCACGGTCACGCTGGACAGCTACGTGAGCACGATGTTCGAAATGGACTTGGACAGCGGTCAGACGCGCACGCTGCCCGGAAAGCTGGTCGATCGCGTAGTGTGGCTCGATGACGACCGCTTCTTCATCTGCGCCATGGCCCTGGGCACCCCGGACAACACCGGCAACGAGGGGCTCTACCTGGTGGACGGCTCGGGGAGCTCGCTCGAGCCCAGCTTTCTTGCGGGTCGCTTCGATTGCAATGGCCTCGGCATCATCGACGACACCCTGCTCGCCATCGCAGGCTCGCCGATCGTCGGGGGCACCGATCCAGCGCTGGTGGCCGTGCCGCTCTCGGTCCTCGACGAAGTCGTCGCCGGCAGTCGCTCGCCGCTGGATGTGTACAGCGACGAGAGCGTACAGAGAATTGCGCGCGAGGTGTGGGCGCTTCAAGGCTTCTTCCCCGGCGGGCGCTGGTTCGTGTCGCCCGCCAACGCCCAGTACACGGAATACAGGGTGGAGCCCCTCGCGGTGGACAGCGGCGCGCTCATTCTCGGCACAGCGACGCCTCTGGGCGTTCCGGGGCTCGCCGGGTTCACCCCGCTGTATGCAGGCAACGAACGCTTGCTGATGCTCGACGGCGCCGCCGCCTACCTGGTCGACTTCGAATAGGCCGGATCGACTGAAGTCGAACATGCCCGCAGCGCCCATCCTTGCTAGGGTCCGGCATCGTGATGAAACCGAGCTGGATTCTTGGGGTTGTCTGCTGCGCCACCTTTGCTTGTCAGCCTGAACGTCAGGCAAACGAAGCTACACCCACGCCGAGCGCCAACGCGGTCGTGGTGTCAACGCAGGTTACCGCCGTAAGTGCTCGCGCGCGGCAGCACTTGCCACCAGCTTGCGACATAGCGGTCGAGGTGGATGTACAAAAGCTGTTCGACAACCCAATGCTGGGTCCACAGTTGCTGGCAAGCGTGGTGCCACCGAAAGACCCAACATTGCGAGCGCAGGCCATGGCCCATCCCGAGCAGGCCGCATTCTTGCGCTTCTTGGAAGCATCCAAGCTCGACCCTCGCAAAGATCTCAGAAGCGTTGCCTTTTGCGTGCCCGCGCACGGCGATGATTCGGAGTCTCGTTTCCTCGCGATCATTGCCGGCCAATTCCCCGGCGGGCTGATCGAACTCATGCGGGAGCATGCGCCCCCAGGGAAAACCTACACGATGGAAGCGCTCGGAACAGGCAAAGCCTTGTTCAGGGAGGGCAAATGGATGAGCCAGGGGGCAGGCAATGTCATTCTGTTCGGCAACGATAAGGACCTCATTGGGTCGGCACAGCACCCGTCAGACGCTTACAAAAGCTATGCCCTTGCCGACCATGCTGATGTTGCCGTCGCGGTGAACGATCGGGTGCTCGCTTCCATGCAGGGCCCAGCTCGCGATCCGCTGATCGCCTTGCTTCGACGTGGCCTCGGGGCACAGCTGGAAATCAGCCTCAGCACTGGCAGCCTCAAAGGCGGCTTGCTTCTAGCCGATGCCGCCGCGGTAGAGCAGGCTCGGAACGCTGTCAAAGCATTAGTTGCCCAAATGCAAGCTCAGAGCCAGAACGCTCCCCCTCAAATGCGCCAAATGATGCAGCCTACCATTCAGGTCCTACAGCAGGCGGAGTTGACTCCAGATGGGAATAGGCTTCGCTTTGCCTTGCAGCTGGAACCGGGCATGTTGGAAATGGCGCTGCAGCAATTCGCAATGGCGTCGTTGGGGGCAGGTGGACCAGCAGGGCCTGCGGGCACCATGGCGGGAACGAGCGCGCCTCCACAGTCAGCGCCTGTGACACCGACTAGCGGCCCTCGCATTTCACGCGTTGCGCGGGCTACACCTCCGCAGCGTGCATCGCTTCCAGCCCAATCACCGGCTCCAACGTCAGCGCCGATGCTGCCTCAGCTGCCGAGCTTGCAGCTAACACCTCCATCAGTGCTACGACGCGACGGCTCTGCCACGCCGACTCGACAGCCCACTCAAGACCCATCGACGGTATACGTGCCTCCTCAATAAGCAGCGCCGGACATTGATCATGCTGCTGTGGGGCCGGTCGTTCTAATATTCAAACCGGGGCGTCGCCGGAGCTGCACACACCTCCGCACTTCGCTTTAGAGACTGCCGAAAACGAAATCTTCGCTTTCGAAATGCACGTTCTGTCGATTTTCGATTAGTGGTCGAAAGCCCCCATCACAATCTACGGATAGTCCGGCAAGTTACTGAAAAGTTGGTTGCCATTGTCGAGCAGTTTCACCACTCTCGTCTGCTTACCGACTCCAAAAGCGTGCGTCGGTCGGAGGATGGAATGAATCGCGACAACATTGAGTATCTCTCGAGGCTGCCCGCTGCCGAAAAGGCGGGTCCACTTCTCTTGGTAGCTGCAGCAGCACTGCTTTCGGCGGCATGTGGCGGCGAAACGGAAGGTTCGACGAGCCAGCGCGCAGAGCGGCTCCTCGAATATCTCCCCACCCGGATCGAGGCGGAAAACTTCGAGCGCTTCTTCGACTCGGACACGGCCAATCAAGGCAACTGCGGCTCGGGGCCGGTCGATCGCGAGCAGACGCAGGATTTTGGTGGCGGTTGCAACGTGGGTTGGACCGCTGCGGGGGAATGGCTCGAGTACGACGTTTACGTCGACCAGACTTCGACTTTCAACCTCGTATTGCGTGTGGCAAGTGCCCAAGCAGGACGGACCTTACGCGTGGAAATCGACGGGCAGAACGTGTCCGGTTCGATCATGTCTCCCAGCTCGGGTTGGCAGAACTTCGAAGACCGCACGGTGAGTCAAGTCCCCATTTCCGCGGGAACTCACACTGTCCGCGTCGTTTTCGAAACGGGCAATCTCAATCTCAACTATATCGACGTGCTGCCCAGTCAGAGCCCAAGCGGGGCGTTGATCGATACGCACTTCAACTTGGGGCCGGATGGCTTTTCCTACGCGGACGACCTGTTCCGCGGCACTTCGGCGCCGAACTATGCGAGCGGTGCCTATCAAAGCGGAAGTCTCGTCGTGACTCTGGGTGGCCAAGACAACAATACGGTCGTGGGAATGTCCGGAGGGTTCTCGCGCAGCTTCACCTTGAGTCAAGCTGGATCGGTGTCCTTGGAGCTGGGCTATTCCATTGCCCAGTCCTGCGCTTACGAAACCGACGAGCGGAGCGAGCTGCTCCTCGCTATCGACGGCAACTTGGTTGGGCGTTTCGGTGATGTCGTCGACAGCGTCACCGGAGATGGAAATGAGTGCCCAGGACAAAGCTCGACTGGGCTGTTCTTCCATACGGCACAGCTCCCGGCAGGCACACACACACTGAGCATCGGAGGCTACAACAACAAGAAGACCTCCAGCGACGAAGTCACTACAGCGGTGATCGACCGAGTTCTGCTTACGGCCGACACGAGTTGTGTCGGTAGCTCCACAGCCTACGCCAACTTGTGCGGCGCCTGTGGGGGCTCGGTAACGTGCGACGGTACGTGTTCTGTCACGATTCCTGGAGACATCGGAGCTCCCTGCGGTTCTTGTGGTGGCGTCATTCAGTGCGATGGAAGCTGCTCGGAGCCCCTGACCGAGTGCGACACTGGGCCCACGGCGAGTGAGCGCCTGGCAGCCTGTGCGCGCGATCCCCGTGTCGCTGCCGGCCTAGTGACTCCCGAGGTTTGCGCGGGCGCCGATATATTTTTTCGCGAGACATTCGAGGGCAACGGGCGCACCTGCGGAAGCTGCCACCCCGTGGCCAACAACTACACCATCGATCCCGACTTCGTGACCGCTTTGCACAGCGCCGATCCGATGAATCCTCTCTTCGTCAACGAGTTCGTCCCGGAGCTGGCTCAGTTGGAAACCAGCGACCTGCTGCAGCACGCAGCCATCTTGGAGAATGTCGACGGCTTCCAAGATCCGACCAACCGCTTCGTTTCTCGCTCGGTACCCCACCTCTTTTCGCTCTCGCAGACCATCACGGCCGACCCGGCGGATTCGACCACTTCTCCTCCTGTCCAACGCACGGGCTGGAGTGGAGATGGGGCACCCGGTGACGGCTCTCTGAAGGCATTCCTCGAAGGAGCGATCACGCAGCACTTTACGAAATCGTTGGCCCGGAACGAGGGCACGGACTTTCGTCCACCCACGGCGCTCGAGTCGGACTTGGTCGAGGAGTTTCAGCTAAGCCTGGGGCGACTCGCCGAGCTCGATCTGGCAAGTGTCCGGCTGTCTGACGAAACCGCAGAGATCGGGAGGGAGGCCTTCTTGGATCCGCTGCGTGCGACCTGCGGAGTCTGTCACGGAAATGCTGGCTCGAACTTCTCGCTATCGGGCTTCAACCGCAACTTCGACAACGGCATCGGTTCGTCTCTCACCAAGGGAACCATAAATGGAGGCGTGATGACGGATGGGGGCTTTGGCGGAGCAGAGCTCGATGAACCCAACGCCGATCCCATCGGCCTCGGCGTCCCCACCGGATTTGGAAACGTCACCTTCAATCCACCCTCACTCATCGAAGCCGCCGATACACCGCCCTTCTTCCACAGCAACTCAGTGTTCCAGAGCAGGAACGGCCCGACGTTGACGGATGTGGTGCAGTTCTACGGTGATGGCAACTTCCAGAACTCGAGCGGCAAAGCCGAGCTCGACGCACTCTTTGGTCCGGCGGAGATGCAGCGCAGCGATCTGACCGCAGTAGTCCGCCTGCTGCACGTTCTCAACGCCGCGTTCAACATCGACTTGGCGGTGCAGAGGCTCCAGGCAGTGCAAATTTTGGCGCAGGACCTGGGGGAGATCCGCAGCGACCTGCAGACGGAACTGATGGTTCTCGCCGGGGAGGAAATCGAGGACGCCATCTTCGTCCTTTCCCAAGAGTCCCTGCATCCCGAGATCGTCCAAGATTTGAGCGACATCCTGACCGCCGTTTTGGCGCCCGCCTCCCAGGGCGGCGCCTCCACGCGAAGCAACGTCTCTGCCACCGCACTGGTCGACCTGGCGTCGGCGCGCGCCGGACTGGGCAGCAACATCAACTTGGTCCTGGGCACCGGGACCCTCATGTTCTGAGCATTCTCGGAAGGGCCCGAGACCGGTTCTCGGGCCCGCGTCCCCGCTATACCCGTTGTGATCGACTGAGCACCGCCCAGGCAACGGGTAAGGCGACGACGAACGCGATGGCGCCGCGAAACAGTCCGAGCACCAGGCTCACCGCGCACACGTCGTCCATCCCCGAGTAGCCCGAATAGACGAACCAGCTTGCCACCAGCCCAGCGATCAATGGGCTGCGAGCGGTCGGGTGATAGCCGCCGATGCCACCATCGAAGGCACCCGAATCTCCTCCACCGCTGCCGCCCGCACCTCCGCCCGTGAGCGGCTCGTCGAGCGGGTCCTTGAACTCGCGGCAGTTGCTCGTTGCAGCGGTCGCGCCCACGAGCAGCAGCACAGCCCGCCTTGTCATAGATGGCGGTTGGGCTTGAACCAAACGGTATCGATACTCGTTCATCTGTAAGGATTCGGATCGAGCTCGAGGGTTGGAGCAGCCTTGGGAGGCACTGGTCGGCGAGGCAGGCCCGCTGCGCGAGCAGGCTGCTGGATGTCGCGCCTTTCAGGCGTGTGCTCTGGAGCAATTCTCGGACTCGACTGCGTCGCGACGCGTTCAGCGTTTGGTTCCCCGCTGTTGCAGGCGACCGGAGGATCGTGCGGCTTCACCGAGACCCGCGACGCTACGGGTTGCCGAAGGGTATCGGCCGATCTGGTACGCCACACTAGCCACGTACCGGCGAACACCAGCGCAATGACCGCTGCGAAGGCGAGCTGGACCCACGGGCGACTCATCCGCGTATTCGATCGCGAGGCCGAGTGGACCGAGTGGACCGAGTGGACTGAGTTGGCCGAGTGGACCCACTGAAGCGGCTGCTCGTGCGTGAACTGTCGCAGCGCCGATGGAGGCGGAGTGGCGGCAAATTGGGCCAACGCATCCGCGAATTCTGCGACATTCTGATAACGTGAAGCGGGATCACGGCTGAGCGCTCGCTGCACGATCCGTTCCAGCGCCGCCGGTAGATCACTATTCAGTGAACGCAAACCGGGCGGTTCATCGTGGACGATTCTGTAGAGGATCACTTCGGGCTTGTCCCCGTCGAAGGCGGGTTGTCCGCACAAGCATTCGAAAAGGATGGCGCCCAGCGCGAACACATCGACACGGTCGTCCAGATCCTTGTGTCCAAGCACCTGTTCCGGCGCCATGTACTGCACCGTGCCCACCAGCGCGCCCTCGCGTGTGAAAGTGGCGGCGTTGCGGCGCTTCGCAATGCCGAAGTCGACGACCTTGCAGTGCTCGGCTCCTCCCCGACCTCGCGTGATGAAGAGGTTTTCGGGCTTGAGATCGCGGTGCACCAGCCCCTGAGCGTGAGCATCCCCAACGCCTTCACAGGCGTCCAGAATCAAACTGACGGCCTGCCCTACCGGAAGCATGCCTTGACGCACCAGCCGCGCCCGAAGGTCTTCGCCGTCCAGGTACTCCATGACCATGAACAGCACGCCGTCGTCGGTCTCGCCGAAATCGGTCACCTGAACGATGCAATGGCTGTACAGGCTGGCCAGAGCCTTCGCTTCTTGCTCGAAACGCCTGCGGCGGCGCTCCTGTGTGCCGTATTTCTCGCTGAGCAGCTTGATCGCCACGCGACGCCCCAAGGGCAGGTGCCGGGCTTCGTAGATCTCTCCCATGCCCCCTTCACCCAACTTGCGGACAAGCTGATAGCGTTTGGTGATGAGCCTCCCCGAACGATCGTGGAAAGGTGGCCGCCCAGCTTGCGCTCGCCTTCGCACCCAACGAAAAGCTTCGCAGCAGCGACCTGCATACTCTCCTGGCGCGCGTCTATGGGGACAGCCAGCCTGTTTTCGAAACTCAGCGCCCCCCCGATGCGGCCCCCTCGGAACCAGCGGTTACAGCTATCGACAGCTCGAACTTGCTGGGGGACAGGCGCGCTGCTTGGTTCGAGCGCCACCGCAAAGAACTCGACAGGCTGCTGAGCGAACTGGAACACCACCGCGGCAATGTCTCCCGCGCGGCCAGAGCCGTCGGTATCTCGCGCCAACGCGCTAACCGCCTGTTGACGGCACACGCCGCGTTCATGGGCCGCGCTGGACAGCGGCGCCCCTCTTGAGCACCGCCATGCGGACACTGACCTAGTTTTCGAGTGATCGAGAAAATTCGCGCTTGCCCTTCGCTCGCGCCTTCACCTCGAACAAGCGCATCGCTTTTGGCCCGCATACCCGAGCGGGCCAGCTCGTGCGCCAGCCCGAATCAGGGGTTCGGATCCGCACAGCAGCGAAAACCGGTGGAGTAGTCGTGATAGCCGGGAGCGTGGTGAGTGGTCACGTATTCACAACCTCGGCCATGTTCGCGCTGAGAACTGAAGTAGCCGCCCATGAACACGCCGTTGCCGCGCTTGCCCATGTTGTGCGCGCCGTAAGGGATCGGAATCTTCTTCGGCAAGGCGCTGTTCACGTCATCGGCCACCCATTCGTGCAGGTTACCGACCAAGTCGTAGACGCCGTAGTCGCTGACGCAATCCGCGAACTGCCCGGTCTGCGCCAAGAATCCGGGCTCTCGATTCAGCCGGGGATCATTCAGATGCTGCGGCCCATAACCTGCAGGCTGTTGCCCGAAGAGCTTGGCCGGCAGATGGGGCTTATGGGTATTGCAACGCCCGCGAATCTCGTCCTTGCCGTATGGGTACTTGAAGCCCGTAGGCCCCTTGCACGCCCGCTGCCACTCGCTCGCTTTGCAGAGGCGCTTGCCAGCGACCTCGCAAGCCTTCGCGGCCTCTTCTCGACTGATGTACCCTTGAGGAATCACACCTCGGGCCGAGCGCGCCCGGTAGCTCACTCCCTCTTCGAGCGGGTGATACGGCGAATGCGCTGCTCCGTCGACTCGCACCACATGCGCTTCGAAGCGGTCGATACAGTACGACCCCGCCAGCGCCATGCCCTCGGGACAACGCGGCTGCTGCTCGACCGAAGCCACGACTGCTGGAGCCGAACCGCTCCGCGGAGAAGCCGAGGCTTTCGGCACGAAGGGCAGACTGCCCGACTCGTCACAGCCGCCAGCGAAAAACCCCAGCCCTAACAACATCAAGACAGGCTTTCCGCTAGAAACACCCATTGGCCTCGTCATGCCCGGATCCGAATAAGCTAGCGCGCCACGCGATCCATGGCGAGTCAGAGGTCCGGCTCGCTCGAAACCGCTGGCAACGCATTCGCGCGGCCCGCCGTCGAGTCGCCCAAATCCTTAATCGGGGGCGCCCGGCGGTCGTCACGTGGGAGTGCCTCGAACGACGAGGTGGGCCGCTCGGACGGCCAGGGAGACAACGATGCGAAGGATGTTTTCGGCTGTGTTGGCGCTGATGCTCGGGGCGATGGTGTTCGCTTGCGGTAGTGACGACGATGGCGGGTCCAAGGGAGGTGGGAGCGGAACGAGCCTCTGCGAGCAGGGCTGTGTGGAGACCATGAACGCGGATTGTGAGAATGGCCCCGAAACGTATGACGAGTGCGTCAGCGACTGCGAAAGCTTGGAGGTGGGCGACTGCGATTCGGAATATTCGGCACTGCAGGCGTGCGCAGAAGGAGAAGCCGTCACCTGCAATGCCGTGGGGCTGCCGGTCGTCGAAGCCTGCTCGGAGGAGCAGAACGCATTCATTGCTTGCTTGGTCGGTTAGCTTCGGTGCCGCGGTCCGGCAGTAGGCTCGACCCACCGCTTGGCGACGGGAAGAACAAATCGTCCTGCCAGCTGGAGCCTTCTGGCCAGCTATCCATGGGCTCGTAGCCCAGGATGCGGCGCGCGGGTCCCAGATCGCCTAGCGGGCGTCCTGCGTTTTTGCTGGTGACGAACACGGCGGCAAACTGCGGCAGCTCGACCTCTACCGCCAAACGAAAAAATTGTGCGGCGTCCCGATGGCTCAAGTACATGCGTTGCCCTACCATCGTAGTGCTCATCTTTTCGGCCTCGGCGCGATTGCGCACGAACCAACCGACCCGGGCGCACAGCACCGATATCGAATGGCGCGCAGCATAAACGTGACCCAGCAGTTCCCCCGTGGCCTTTGTCACACCGTAGTGGTCACCCGGCGCGAGTCCCGAACTCAAGTCCAAAGTCACTTGCGTCCAATCCAAGGCGCCCAGCACGCGACAGCTGCTCAAGTAGACGACGCGCGCTACGCCACGCATGCGGGCCACCTCGAAGAGGTTGTAAGTGCCGACGATGTTAGTGGGCACCAGCTTGTTCACGAAATCATCACGATCGGGAACGGCAGCGCAGTGCACGATGACTTCCGCGGCTTCGGCGGCCTGATACAAAGTGTCGACGTCCAGCAGGTCGCCCAGCACGTGGTCTCCCGGTTGCTTGGCCTGCGCTCGATCGAACCCGCGCACGGCGTGGCCGCGCTCGCGTAGCGTTCGGACAATGCTGTGGCCAAGGGCACCGGCGGCGCCGGTGACCAAAATACGGCGTGGATGCATCGCCGCGAGCCTACACCGGGCGCCGGTGTTGCTCGAGTTCAGAGCTTGGCGTTCGCGGCCGGCGGCCTGGCCGGGCTACCGCTGGGCAGTGGCGCAGGCGCTCGCCTGCGACGCGGTGCGGTGAGACGTGAGTTCCATCAAAACAGTCCCGAAGCTCGCATCACCTTCGACCCGCAAGGGTACCCGTGCCGGCGTGTTGTCGAGCCAAATCGAGAAATGCCTCGGCTGGTTGGAGCCATCCGCTTTCGGCTCCAGGCGCCGCGCCACACCGGTCAGACGCAGCGTCGAGCGCGGCGCATCGCGATAGGTCAGTGTCTGCTCGCCTTCGAACCGCACCGAGACCCGCCACAAGTCTTTGCCGAGCAGTACGTAGAAGTAACCTTTTTGGCCGGGCCGCGCGCGCCAATAGCGAAGCAACACGAACGCCGAGGCCATGTCGAGCGGATGCTCCCCAGAGCTGATGCGTTGGGTCTTGTGCTTGGTGGTCTGACCCGTGCGTTGGTAAGTGGTCTCGGCCAAGCCTGGCCCATGGCGCGCGTGATACCGGCGCGTGACGTCGCCATCCAAAATCAAAAGGTCGGACTGGGTGGGTCGGGCGGCGTTCAAGTCCATGGTCGTGAACGAGCTGCCATCGGTGGCCTTGAACCAGCGCACCAATCCCGCCGTGCTCATCTTCGAACGGAGCTCGGCGCGCGCGCGGCCGGTACTACAGCCGCGTGAGGTTTCGAAGGCGAAGTCCCCAGCGTGCAACCCGAGCACACTGACTTCGGCGCCGATCTGTTCCATGGGCGGTAGCACAGCGGGCGTTTGCCAAGCGACCTCCGGCAGCTCGGGCAAGCTCGCGCCCACGGATGGGTCGCGAGCGCTGGCGCACGAGACCCCAAAGCACAGAAGAACCAGCCCGAAACAAAACCGAAACGCAGCCGATGGACCCAAAGCGACCGCGCGAAGCATGAGCGCGCCCGCGGGGCACGTCAACGCGTGCACGGACTGGCACACCTTGAACCATCTCAGTGTGCGACCTCTGGCACAGGTGTCCGCATTTCGAACACCACACGGCGAGCTCATCGAACGATCACGACCCCCAGCGTCAGCGTGAAATGCCGAACAATACGCTCAAATCAAGCGGCACTCGGGATTGCGAGCAACTGGCGCACGCCCCAGGGCATGGTCATTGCTAAGCGGAACCCCACGGGTAGAACGGATGGAAGCTCAGGGTGAAATCAAAACATGACAACTTAGGAAGGAGGTAGCAGCGATCACGGGCTCCGAGGTAGGGCCCCTGTACGTCGCACAATCAGAGGTCGCCGCAACGAGCAGCGACCGGCGTCCCTCGGGCGACGAGGCTCGGGGGGCGTCCAAGGGGGTTCCGGGAGTGCTGTTCGGGGGGCGTTGTGCTAACGGACGCCGCTGTCATGTGGACACAGACCCACGCAGGCCACCGATACGCCCTGATTCTGGGTAGCACGCGCTTCGAAGTCGACGCCGAGCTCGGCGGGCGCATCACCGAGTTTAGTGTCAACGGACAGAATGCGCTGATGGGCTTGAGCGACCTGGGTGATTGGACCAACGGCGGGTCCACCTTTTGGACCAGCCCCCAAGCAGCGTGGGGTTGGCCCCCCAATGCGACGTTGGACCGCGAGCGCTACACGGCATCACTCCAGGGGGACGTCTTGACCCTGGAGAGTCAGCCGTTCACGGTGGGCAAGTCCGCGCTGACGGTCTCGAAGCGGTTTCGCCCCGACCCGGCCTGTGAGGCGGTAGACATCGAATACACCGTCACCAATCACGGCGCTCCGCTGGTGTTGGCGGCTTGGGAGATCTCGCGTGTGCCCGCCACGGGCATCACCTTTTTCGCGGGAAACCGCCTGCGAGCTCTCAACCAACTACCCAAGCCGCTCACCTCGGGCGACGCGGGCATGGTGTGGCTCGATCACGCCGCGCAAGAGGTCGAAGCCAAGCTCGGCGCCGACGCCACGCTCGGCTTCACCGCCCATGCGACGCCAGCGCTGCTATTCGTGAAAACATTCGCAACCGTTGGCTCGGGGCGAGTAGCCGCAGGAGAGGCGGAAATAGAGTTTTACGTCAAACCTCATGCGTACGTCGAAATCGAACAGCAGAGCGCGAGTCGGGAGCTCGGCAAGGGTGAGCAACTGAGCTACGCTCTGAAGTGGTTCGTGCGCGCCATGCCCTCAGACCTCGACAGCACCGTCATGAACGATCGACTGGCCCGCTTCGCCCTGAAGGTGGGCGGCCTTTCCTGAAGGCGACGTGTCCGACTCCGATCTTCGTGGCCTGTCCGCTGCGGCGGAAACCGTGCTCACGTTTCTGGCAAGCGTGGGCCGGCGTTCCGAAGCAGAATTTTATCTGCGGCTGTTCCGGCAGCTGCCCAAAGAGAGCTTTGCGCTCGTTCTCATACGCCAGCCCGCGCTGCATTCCGCCCCGGGCTCGTTCGTGGAGCAGCTGCGCTTTTTGGCTGACCTCGGCCTTGTAGCGCCCATCGTGCTCGGAGCCTGGTCACCACGAGGCGTCGATGCTGCGGCGGCTGACCTAGCCGACGACTTGGCGCGGCGTGAGCTCGATACGGTGCGCTACGATCTGGCCAAGCCGGACCTTGCCGAAGCATTGATCCGCTCCCTCAACGAACGGGTCATCCCGCTGGTCTGTGCTCACCAGACAGAACCGTTCGAAATCATCGGGCAGCTGGCGCGCCGCCTTCAAACCAGAAAGCTCGTGGTCCTACGCCGAGAAGGTGGCCTGGGACCTCACGGTCTGCGCACCATAGAAGTGGGGCCGGGCCATGAGCTGCCCGTGCATTCGGGTGGCATCTCCGTCGTCAATCTGCGCGCCGATCGCGACGCCCTGGTCAGCTCCGGGCGCCTGCCACCGCGAGACAAGAAACTGCTGACCGCCATTCACAAGCTGCTCGAGCACACCGAGTCGCCGCGCACGACCCTTAGCGTCACGTCTCCACTGTCGCTGTTGAACGAGCTGTTCACCGTCAAAGGTGCCGGCACGCTGGTCAAATTGGGCTCGGCCATTCAGCGGTTCAACAGCTACGCCGAGCTCGACCGCGTGAGGCTCACGGCCCTGCTCGAATCGAGCTTCAAGCGCAAGCTCAAGCTCAGCTTTTTCGAGGCTGCGCCCGAAGCCATTTATCTCGAGGAACATTACCGCGGCGCCGCGTTGGTCCAGCCGGGTGTCGGGGGGGTGTTCTTGAGCAAGTTCGCGGTCGACCCGGTGGCGCAGGGCGAAGGCATCGGGCAAGATCTATGGCGGGCCATGTACCGCGACACACCCCGCTTGTATTGGCGATCTCGACCCAACAACACGATTTTGGGTTGGTACAAATCCGTGTGCGACGGCTTCACTCATCAGGGTGACTGGGCGGTCTTTTGGCGTGGCTATGCGCCCAAGGAACTGGAAGCAGTGATCAGCGACGCAATCGATCGACCCGTCGACTTCGAAGGTTGAAAATCAGGTGGCTTACGTTTTGATGCTTTTGATCGCCGCAGTAGGAGGATTGGTCTACTTCTTCTTCGCGATGTCGAGCGTTCCCGGAGCCAAAGAAGAACGCTTCGGCAAGCTGGAAGCGCTCCCCGAAGACCTCGGCAAGTGGAAGGTCGACGAGAATTCCCAAGAGGCCCGCGACGCTCGAGCCGAAGGCCTGATTCGCGAGATGCGCTACTTTTACCATGAGCCCCAAGGCTTTGCCGACAGCGGGCGCTTGGTGCTTCAAGTGCGCTATCGAGATGCCAACACCAAGAAGATCGCGCGCATCGAGCCCGAGCGAAACGTCCAGCGCCGGCGTGTCCGCAGCTGACATGTCCCGGTCGCTGTGGCTATTCGGCTACGGGTCTTTGATTTGGCGGCCTGGATTCGACTACGAAAAACGAGTCCCCGGCTTCGTAAAGGGTTGGGCGAGGCGTTTCTGGCAAGGGTCCACCGACCATCGAGGCACCCCCGAAGCGCCGGGCCGAGTGGTCACGCTCGTCGAAGCGCCCGGGGCCTCATGCTGGGGCGTTGCTTATCGCCTGCGGCCCAGCACGGCAGCCACGGTGCTCGAGCGGCTCGACCACCGTGAGCAGGGAGGCTACGAGCGACACCAAGTCGTGGTCACGCCAAAGTCACCAGCGGCAGGCAGCTCGATTCACGCGCTGGTGTACATTGCGGGCCGGAACAATCCCGATTACCTGGGGCCGGCGCCGCTGTCCGAAATGGCCGCACAGATCCGTGCCTCGCATGGTCCGAGCGGAGCGAACCTGGAGTACGTGCTAGAGTTGGCGCGGGCGCTCGCGGCACTCGGCATCGTCGACCCACACGTACAGGCGCTGGTCGAAGAGCTCACGCCTGCCGTCGGCAGCATGGCATGACCCAACCTTACTCGATTATTCAACCGGAACACGGCGTACCCGTGAAGCTCTGGACACGCGGTGTGCCCGTCGAGGACGTGGCTCGCCAGCAGCTCGAAAATATCGCTCGGCTGCCGATCGTTCACCCCTGGGTGGCGGCCATGCCCGACGTTCACTACGGCATCGGTGCCACCGTGGGCAGCGTCATCCCGACGCGGTACGCCATCATTCCTGCGGCGGTCGGCGTCGACATCGGCTGCGGCATGCTCGCCGTTCAAACCACGGTGACCGCCAAGCGCTTGCCTGACAACCTGTCGAAGGTTCGCGCGGCCATCGAGCAGGCGGTGCCCCACGGCCGTAGCGGCAAAGGTCGCGACAAGGGCGCATGGGGTGAGCCCCCCGAACAGGTGGACGACGCCTGGCAGGAGCTCGCCGGCGGCTTCGAGCGCATCGCGGCCAAGCACCCAGGTCTCGCCCGCAGTAATCACCGCGTCCATCTCGGCACGCTCGGCACTGGCAATCATTTCATCGAGGTGTGCATCGACGAGTCCGACCAGGTGTGGGTCATGCTGCACAGCGGCTCGCGCGGTGTGGGCAATGCCATCGGTCGCCATTTCATCGAGCTGGCGATTTCCGACATGGAGCGGCATCAGCGGCAGCTTCCAGACCGTAACCTGTCTTATCTCGAAGAGGGCAGCCCTCACTTCGGCGACTATGTCGAGGCGGTCGAGTGGGCGCAGCGCTACGCTCGCGTCAACCGCGAAATCATGATGCAGCGCACGCTCACGGCGCTGAAGAAAACCAAGCAGCTGCCGAAGTTCAAGCTCACCGAGATCGCCATCGACTGCCATCACAACTACGTGCAGCGCGAGCACCACTTCGGTGCCGACGTTTACGTGACCCGCAAGGGCGCCGTACGCGCCGGTAAGGGCGAGCTCGGCATCATCCCGGGCAGCATGGGCGCTCGTTCTTACATCGTGCGCGGACGCGGCAACCCCGAAAGCTTCGAGAGCTGCAGCCACGGCGCAGGGCGAGCCATGTCGCGTGCCCAGGCTCGCGAGCGCTTCACGTTGAAAGACCACCGACAGGCCACGCTAGGCGTCGAATGCCGCAAAGATCGCGACGTGATCGACGAAACGCCGGGCGCCTACAAATCGATCGACGCCGTCATGGCCGCGCAAAGCGACCTGGTCGAGGTGGTGCATACCCTGAAGCAGGTCGTTTGCGTCAAGGGCTAGGCGCTTACTGATTCTCGGCGCGCGCCTGGCGCTCCCGCCGGAGGCGCTCGCTCTCTTTGGCCGCCTCCATCGAAACGTCGAAACCCGTGGGTTTGGTGGACGGCAGAGCCGACTCGTGTTTCCAGCGGTACGCAGTGGTTTTCATGGTGCCGCCCAGAGCATAGAGCGTGGTGGTCTCGTAGCCGCCGATCGGCGGCGTATCGGTGCCCGCGCGGTGCACGAACGGTGGATGGTGAGAACCCCTGTCGAGCTCGACCACATCTGCGCAGCCCAGCTTGAGCAGGGTGTTCGTCACCAGATCATTGCTGTCGTGGGTACCCCTGGCGATCAACACACGCCCGTGCTCGGTGACGCAGAGCGCCCCGTGTTCGCGCATGGCGCCGCGCGCTCGAGCAAGGTCGGTCATACGCCCGTCGACGGCCAGGAGCGGCAACTGAACGGCCTCTTCATTGGCAGCCAGTGAACCCAGCTGGCCCGGTCTCACGATTCGCGGAGCACCGGTCGGGCCAAGCACCAGAGTGGCGTACGATTCACGCAAGGGCAGCGAGGCCGCAGTTCCAAAAGCGATGCCATATCTCGTCGCCTGGGTAGCGTGACCCAAACCAATCGCCGCGATCACGCGCTTCGTGTCGTCGCCCGAGAGCTCGAGCTTTTTGGGGGGCGCCCCAAGCGGGCTCGGGTCGTTCCTGCCGGCGCGCACGCGGAAGTCGACGCGATCCGGCTCGAATGCGAGCAGCTCGACTTCGCGGCTGCCGGCGCTCGTGGTGCCGTGGAACACTCCCGGCAGCCAGCTGGGTTGCGGCTGCGTTCCCGCGTCGGGCTCCCAAGCGATCTCTTTGCCGATCTCGGGTCTAGGGTCGCGCACCATCAGGTAGAAAAAATCCTTGGCCGACCAGCGCGCATAGCGGTCGGGGCTGATCTTCATCGCCGAGTCCGCCAGCTTGAGCGTGAAATGCCCTCGCTTCAGGTCGTGCACCTCGGTGAACACGAACCCGCAATGCCCCGGGTTCATGTCCAAATGAATGCCGTAGGAACACCCTGCCTGCTTGAGCGCGTGGCCGAGCGTCGGGCCATCCACCTCTTTACCGAAGGCATAATACAGGTGCCCCGCCGGAGTGACGCAGAGTGCTGTGCGCTGTGTCATCACGCTCTGCCCCTGCAGCTGCCAGCCCCAAACGTAGCGCCCAGTGGGATTGGCGCGACCATCTTCGACGAGTGGGTCGAGGTTCTGGCGAAACGAAACCAGGTTCTCGGGGATGTCGGGTGTTTGCGGCCAATTGCCAAGGCCGGTGTGGCCTTGTTCGTCGACCACCACGGTAGCGCCGCCCATGACGGGGGGAATCAACACGCGCTCGTCGACCATCATCCCATACTCGCCGTGCGTGGTTTTGAAAGCGCCGTTGAAAGTGGCGACGACGCGTTTGTAAACGGCCGGATCGCTCGGCAACCGACCCTCTCCGGGAGGACCCGTGGTGGGTTTCGGATCCTCGAAGCCGGCCTGCATGCGAAGCTCCAGCTGCCGCATGTCCATGGCGATCAGCAACACCTCCGAATACGGGCGCTTCGGATCGGGGCGGATAAACGTCTGATAGAAGTAGGGAGGGACCTTGGCTCCGGGCTTGGTGCCTTCGAGCCGTCGCAAAAATGGATAGCGCACCGGAACCCACTCACCCTCCCCCGCGCGCAACTCTTTCCAAAGCGACGGGATCGGCGCAGGCGGCCAGGTTTCAGCGCCTAGCTTACTGGTGTCGAGCCGTGGAGGCGGACCGGACGCCTCGTTCTTGAGCTGAGCTTCGGGCGACGACGCCGAGAGCAACCGATAGGTGAGCTGACGAACGGTATCCCTGGCACCAAAGACCTGATTTTCCAGCCATGCGATGGGTTCGGGCCCGATCTCGGCGCGCACCGTGTCTACCGCCCAGAACACCAGCGGCTTTTCGCGATGCACATGGACCTGGGCGTGCGCGGCGTATCCGGGGGTGCTCCCCGGCTCCGAAAGCTGGCGTGTGGTCAAATCGTAGCCGAGACGATGCGCGCTACCCGTAATGCTCACCTCTAGGTGCGAATCCGTCAGCTGCAACTCGGCCCGGCGTGCCGGGACCTTCAAGGTCAAGTCGGTGCGACCCACGCCAGCCAGGCTTCCCGTCTGCTGGTAAGACGAGATGGCCAGGAGCAGTCGGTCGAACCAACCCGAAGGACGATCCTGACTGCGGATGCCCGCGGGTTCCAAAATCGATACGCTTTGAATGCGATCGAAAGCTACCGTAGCGAACGCTACGTGAGTGCCGTTGCCGACCAGCCCCACGTCGTCGCCGCGCGGTGTGGCCGTGAGGTTGTGCACACTCTCCACGCTGATGGGCTTGCCGCTGTAGGTCACGCGCACGCGAGCTCGGTACACGTCTTTGGGCTTGCCCGCGCTCGAGCTGCCGAGGAAAAGCACGCGACGGCCGTGAAACAGATCTCGCCAGAACCCACCGCTCGGTTCCCACACGATAGCCTCGCTCGGAACGTGCACCGGCACCGCCTTGCCGAGCATCTCCGCAAGCCCCGCTCGATTCAGCTCACCCGGCGAGTCTTGCCGCGCGTGAACGCACGCTCCCAGCATGGCGGCGCCAGCGAGCGCCCATGCTCGCTGCTTGAGGAAATTACCGATGTTCGCGTAGATTCCCAAGGACAGGCGCATGTACCGGCCCGCGCGCCGTCTGGCAAGCTGGACCCCCCAGAATCTCGATTCAACGAGGGAAATGACGGCCGTCCCTGAATGCGACACCGCCCATGTAGGTAGGCGCATTTATTGATTCATCGGCCTTGTCTCGGGGTGGTCGGGACTGTTACCGAACACGTGGTGAAAAAGAGCAACCTGGCTGTTCGCCTGACCACTGCCGCGGTGGCGGGTCCGCTGATCCTCGCCTTGCTGTTCTTGGGGCCCGCCTGGGGGTGGTACGCGCTGGTGTTGCTCGCCACTGCGCTCGCTGCGCAAGAGTTGTTCGCCATGACCCACGGCGACGATCGCTATGGGCAGGCCTTCGGTGTACTGGGTGCAGCGGCGCTTTCGCTCACGGTCTACTTTGGAGCCAACGATTCTCGCATTGCGATCAGCGGCACGCTAGCGGTGCCCATCTTGATGGGCATCACCACCATTTGGCGTTTCGGTAGCGTGCCTTCGGCCGCCATGCGTCTCATGACCAACATCGCAGCGCCGTTTTACATAGGCGGCCTGCTCGCCACACTCGCTCTGCTGCGAAGAGATTTCTACGACCAGGGACCGGCATTGGTGCTCTTGTGCCTGCTCGTGGGTTGGATGGGGGACACGGGCGGCTTCTTTTTCGGCAAGTATCTGGGCAAAGCCAAGCTGCACGCCATCATCAGCCCGAAAAAGACGGTAGCCGGCCTGGTCGGTTCTTGCGTGTTCGCCTGCCTGAGCGCCATCGGCATGCAGCTGACCCTGCTCGAGACTCGGCCACTCTGGCAGCTCGCCTTGCTCGGCGCAGCGGGTGGAGCCGCAGGTCAAATGGGTGACCTGATGGAGTCGCTGCTCAAACGCTCGACAGGCGTCAAAGACTCGGGTCGCTTGATTCCGGGCCACGGTGGCATTTTGGACCGGATCGATGCGCTGCTCGTGGTAGCGCCCTTGGTGTACCTTTACGCCATCTGGGCCTGAGGCTTGGGCAACCTCTTGCACGCTTGTGCGCTTGATCGGTCAAGAGTACAATTTCTCGCGTGCGCCAAGGAGTGCGGCGGATCGTCAGCGGGCTGCGCATGCTGGTGCTGACCAGCGGGGTGCTCGTTCTGTTGCAACCGCCGGCCCACGGCTTCCGCTCGGACGAGGTGGAATGTGAAGAGGCCGTCGCTCGGCTCCAGGAGTGCTGCACGAGCGATGACCTCGCGGCCGTCAACTGCACTTACGAAGCTGGGTGCGAGTCGATCACGCCGAATATTACAGTGTCGGAGAGTCGCTGCCTGCGCGAGCTCTCGTGCAAGCAGGTACACCAGGCCGAGATCTGTGAGCGCATCGCTACGAGAGCACCCAACTCGGAGCGCTTGTGTCCATGAGCGCGCTCGGACACACCTTGTCCCTAGGGTTTCGCTGGGAACCGTAGGCTCCTCATCCGCGTCACAATTTCTCCTCACCCTCTCCCAGCTAGCTTCGAAGGCTCTCCTCGAAAGTCGTCTACACCAAAGCTCGGAGGTGTCGATGACCATAGCCGCACTCGAAACCCATGGGCCGGTGCTCGCGCAACAAAAGGGCGAGGCAAGCTGTGAAGCAGCGCCGAGCGTTGCCTCACACTTGCTCCACACTGACTCGAATGACCCCAGCTCACTGAAGCGTCGGCTCCTGTGGGGTCTGTTGGGCCTGATTTGCTTGGGCACGTGCCCCGAGCTCGGACTCGTGGCAGCCGGCCACGATCCGCGCTTGGTGGAGTTCGGGAGAGCCAGCTGGCTCGGAACACTGAGCTTGCCGTTCAGCGCCGCGCTCACGCTCACGCCGCCGTTGCCCGGTCTGTTGATTTTGCTCAGCATGCAAGACGAGGCGAGCGACTTGTCGTCCGTGATGCACGCGCTGTCGCGAGCCTTTTACCGCACGGGCTTGTTGGCGCTTGGATTGACGCCGGTGCTCGCGCTCTACGCTTTGACGGGGGCGCCGCCCGAGGCAATGACGGTGTTCTCGAGCCTCGGCTACTTTTTCTCGGGCGGCATGGCGCTCGCCCTGCTGCTTCGAGAGCTCTTTTTCGGTCTTTCTCGCCAGCGGAAGCGCAGCGGAGTCTTGCTGCTCGGCTGGGGCGGATTCGTATCGCTGTGGGGCTTGTACCTGTACCTCAAGCTCGGCCAGTTCGTGTGAGGCAAACCATGTTCGACCTGTTCAACGTCATCTGCAGTCAACCGCTTGCTACCGCAAGGCGCTGCCGCACCGAATCGGATCTCATCCCGTTGATCAAGGCATCTTTGTTGTTGCTGATCGTCGGGACCAGCAGCTTTGGGCTGGTCCTGGGAGGCGCGCGGGACTTGTCCCAAGCGCTGGCCACGGCGGTCAAGCTGCCCTTGGTGTGGATAGTCACTCTAGCACTCTGCGCGCCGGCGTACGGTCGCACGGGTCGCGTACTGAAGCGTCTCTGTGACGATCAGTTCAAGAACATGGACGTGTTCCTGCACGAGACGCGGATGGCGTCGGGCAAGAACACAGGGCTGGAGACGAACGAGGACGTTGCGGAACTTATCGACCGACTCGTCGAGGATCCGAACACTAAGGTCGTGTTCCTTCCGGCTGCGTTGTGCGACTTCGTGCCACGTCTCACGAAGTACAACTCCGGTGAGGTCT
>CBFGRJ010000009.1:0-46313 GCA_965651135.1 uncultured Myxococcales bacterium | reverse complement strand
TTGGGGTCGTAGGCCTCGCATGAAGAATCCTCCACCCACTGTTCCCGAGTCATGTTGCCCACCTCGACGACATTGTAGCCAGCTTTCAAGTGCCCCATCACCGTGTTGGGATTGTCCTTGGTGGCGTAGACGATGACATAGCCGTTGGCCGCAGTCTGGATGTCCGATACGCTCAGGAACGGTTCGCCCGATTCCTCGACCAGCTCGCAATCGCGGATGTACGGCTTCATATCGGAGTCGTAATCGAGAGAGTCGTAGGCGTCCACCTGGGTAACGTCGCAGTCGGAGTACTCGTGATAGCAATTATCCAGGCTGCTACACCAAGTGCTCGTGCTGTAGCAATAGGGGACTACCGAACAGACCGCGACCGCTTGAACTGGAAACGGAATGCTTTCTTTGAGCATTGGGTCGCCGTCGGATTCGTACTGCTCGCAGTACCGTTTGGTGCAGGAGAGTCGACGTTGGCGGCATACCTCGCCCGCGCATTGTGTAACATCCAGACAGCTTAGCTCGTCCTCGCCCTCTTCGGCGCAGCCCACGCTGTCGGCATCGTCGATATCAGGAATGGTCGCCGGGTGCCCCGGTGGCAACAAGACCAGAAACCCCAGCGCGATTTCGCCCTTGATGCCGCCAGGGGCCCCATCCGCTCGTAACAGCGCAGTCTTCGGAGGCGGGGCGGTGAGCTCGAACTTGAACTTGGCCGGAAATTCGCCCGACGCATGTCCTTCCATGACGTCGATGCCCGTACCCTCTGCGTTGTAGAAGGCCAGCCTCAATTCGAGGTCGCCGGCCGACTCGATGTTCACGTTCCCTTCGATCGTTAGCATCACCTCTCCGGCGTAGTCGTCGCTCACCTGCGAGGCACAACCGATGCCCGTAACGCTGGCCGGCAGGGCCAGAAGCCCTGCTGCCAGCCACCGCCCCCTGCCCCATTTCCCAATCCTTGATTTCCCCATGAAGGTCATTGACGGGTTAGGACCGCAACTCCCTGTTTTTGGCAAAGCCCTCGCTACTTTTTTTGCCAGCACCCCCATGTCCACACCCCAAACCGCTCGCTCGAGAAACTTACAGCAGTCCAGTCCCGGGGCCGGATAGCCGTGTAAGTTTCAGCAGTGGGGGGAGATTTTGCCGCCCTCCTCGTCCTCGCCCGGGGTTGGCAAGCTGTGTCAGCATCGAGCAACGGTGACCGCACCCCTCGCTCTGTACTCGGACGAGTGGCTATGGCCGCGCTGGTCCGGTACCGCTGGTTCCGTGAGCTTCGAGCCTCAAGTCAAGAGAAGGCAATTTTCGCATGAACATCACTGACAGCCCACGAAGGATGGCCCTATCGGCGCTCTCGCTGGGAATCGTCACTCTGTTTCCCTCACAGAGCCTGGCCGACAATCCCATCATTCAGACCAGCTATACCGCAGACCCAGCGCCCGTCGTGTATGGCGATACGCTGTACCTCTATACGTCCCACGACGAAGACATCACCGTCGACAACTTCTACACCATGAATGACTGGAGGCTTTACTCCACCAAAGACATGGTCAACTGGACGGATCACGGGTCCCCCGCAGGTTTGCACACCTTCAGCTGGTCGACGGACAGTGCCTGGGCCCCGCAGGCTATCTCCAGGAATGGGCAGTATTATCTGTACGTGCCCCTAAACAACAACACGGGGGCTAGAATCGGCGTGAGCGTCGCGGACAACCCGATAGGACCGTTCACCGATCCACTCGGGAACCACCTCGTGGCGTTCGAGTCAGGCAACATCGACCCGACCGTGTTCATCGACGACGATGGCCAGGCCTACTTGTACTGGGGGCACACGAACCTGCGCTATGTGAAGCTGAACGAAGACATGATCAGCTACTCGGGAAGCCCCACCAACGTCAACTTGCCCGGCTTCACCGAAGGGCCGTGGTTTTACAAGCGGGAGTCGCTCTACTACATGCTCTTTGCCAGCATAGGGGGCGGAACCGAGAAAATCACCTACGCGACCAGCGACAGCCCGACAGGACCTTGGACCGTGCGCGGCGATGTCATGGCCGCCGGCAAAACGTTCACCAACCACGCCGGTGTCGTCGACTACAAGGGGCACTCGTACTTCTTTTACCACAACAGCGCCCTGCCGGGTGGCAACGACTTCAGGCGCTCGGTGTGCGTCGAGGAGTTCACCTACGGCGCCGATGGCAGCATCCCCCAGCTCACTATGAGCTCCGAAGGCCCAGAAGCCGTCGCCACCTTGAACCCCTTCGAGCAGGTCGAAGCCGAGACCATCGCCTTTTCGTCCGGGCTCAAAACCGAAGAGTGCGATGACACCGGCGGTGGCCTGAACGTCAGGGCCATCAGCGCAGGCGACTACATCAAGGTGAAAAACGTAGACTTCTTGGATGGCGTCACCACCTTCGAGGCTCGAGTCGCGTCCGCCGGCAACGGTGCAACCATCGAGCTTCACCTCGACAGTGAGACCGGGACCTTGCTCGGCACCTGCGACGTGTCGGGCGCATCATCGTGGACCACGATCTCTTGCCCGGTGAGTGGGGGAGCGGGGACGCACGACTTGTTTCTCACCTTCAGCGGTCAGGGTGACGAGCTCTTCAAGTTCAACTGGTGGAGATTCACCGGACCGACCATGCCCACTGACGGTGGGGCAGGCGGCACGAGCGGCACCGGTGGTACCGGCGACACCGATGCCACGAGCACGGGCGCTGGAGGCGCTGGCGGAGGTGTCTCGACCACCACCACGGGCATCACCGATGCTGGTAACGTCTCGGTCGGCGGCGCCGTGGGGAGCACTGGCAGTATGTCCAACGGTGTCACGAGTAGCACCAGCAACAGCGCAACCATCGACGGCGGCACGGTCGGAGGCGGAACCACGCCGACCAGCACGAGCTCGACCGGCGTGGGAGGCAGCATGCAAGGGGCCTCGGGTGCTGCGTCGAGCTCGGACAGCGGCTCGTGCTCCTGCCGCACCGGAGCCGCAAGCTCTCGCGGCCGAACCTCGCCATTGCTATGGCTGGTGGCTTTCGGAGTGGTGCTTCGTCGTCGGGCTCGGGCCAGCTGAATCGAGCCGGCTCGAGTGAGAGTTTGCCACCGCTACAGGTGGCGCGTCTCACTCGGCGGTTGCCACCAGTTGTCGTTGCGACCGTCGAAGTACTGCACGGGTGCAGCAATCAGCTCTTGAGGCTCGAGGTCGTCGAGACAGGCGACATTGACAGAAACCGAAGCGCCGTCGTTCCACTCTTGGGCGGCGATGCGTAAAAACGGGGCGACGCCGCAGGTTGGGCAAAATCCGCCGCCCTCCACCACTTGGTTGTCGGGGTAGCGCCGCATCTCTGCCTCTCCCGTGAGCGCGCGAAACGACTCCGGCTTCACTCGCGTGCTCCACGCCCGCCGCTTCCAACACACGGTGCAGTTGCATTTACCGGTGCCCTCAGCCTCGAGATCGAGGTCGACTTCGAAGGTGACTCGGCGGCAGTGGCAGCTTCCTCGGTAGGTTTTTTTCATGTTCGTCCTCCTGGGCTTCGAAGCTACCTCTAATTGAGGACAGAATCGGTCCTCGATTGCTGCTAGGCTCCCCATCAATGGCTTTCACAGCTGCCCGCCTGCTGCGCCTGCTGACGACGTTGCAGACCCGCCGGCATTGGAGCGGGGGTGAGCTGGCCGAGCGGCTCGAGGTGACGGGGCGGACATTGCGGCGCGACGTCGAGCGGCTGCGCTCTCTCGGCTACGCCGTCGAAGCTTTTTCGGGTCCTGGCGGCGGCTATCAGCTAGGAACCGGTAAAGAGCTGCCACCTTTGCTGCTCAGCGACGAAGAAGCCGTGGCGCTCGCTGCCGCGCTGCGGAGCGCGGTCGACACCTTCGCGGGCGCGGGCGACACCGTGCTCGACGCGCTGGTCAAGCTCGAGCAGCTCTTGCCGCGGCGGCTGCGGCGGCGCCTCGACGCGCTCTCGGCCATGACGGTGTCGATCGGCAACGGACCACGCCTCGACCCGGAGGTGCTTGTCACGTTGGCCACCGCCTGCCGCGATGGCGTTCGCCTCCGGTTCGGTTATCGGGCGCACGACGGCAAGAGCTCCCAGCGCAGCGTCGAGCCTCTTCGCCTCGCGCACACGGGCAATCGCCGCTGGTATCTCATCGCCTGGGACCTGGATCGCGAAGCGTGGCGCACGTTTCGAGTGGACCGCGTGCAGCGACCCGTGCCGTCAGAGCGCTTCGTTCCCCGAACACCACCCGCCGACCTCGAGCGCTACGTGTCGGAGTCGATCTCCGCGGTGGGTTACCGCCGGCGCGCGAAACTCTTGCTATTCGCTTCGGCACAGGTGATAGCCGAGTGCATTCCGCCGTGGGCCGGCGTTCTCGAGCCCCGTGACGAGACGAGCTCGATACTCACCACCGGTGCGCCGGATTGGAACGCGCTGGTGGCGCACATCGTCCTATTGGGCGTCGACTTCGAAGTGCTCGAACCGGCCGAGCTCACGCCAGAGCTCCGTCGCATCGGGCGCCGACTCACGTCGGCCGCGCGGCGTGCCCGCCGCTGAGCCGATGGCATTGAATTTGACCTGGTGTCAGGGTCGCTTCTGCGCGCTCTCGCTTGACGCAGCGACCGCAACGAATGCACAGTCGAGCGGCGTTGCAACGACACTTCAACCTGGAGAGAACGATGGTTCGTGAGATCTGGCCCGCGTGTTTTTGCCTCGCGTTCGCCGTGAGCGCCTGTGGTTCGAGCGATAAGGACGACAAGAGCGGCAACAACACCGGTGGCAGCGGCGGTGGTACGAGCAGTGCGAGCGGCACCAACGGAGCAGCAGGCAGTCCGGGGAGCTGCGACGACGCGTTCGCGGTCGTTGCTGAACCCTACACACCGAACACGTCCATCGAAGAGTGGGGAGGCTTCGCCGTAGACGAAGACGGCGCCGTCTTCAGTGTCATCCCCGACTCCACGCTGACCGACGACATCGACCCCTACAACAACAAAATCTTGGCCAGCGATCTCGACGGTAACGTGAGCACGCTGCATACGGACACCACGGGCACGGCGTTCTACGGCAAGATGCTCCTGCACGATGACGACGTGTACATGCTAGCCGGGCTACTCGTACCCAGCATCGCGCGCATGCCGCGTAGCGGTGGCGAACCCGTCGAGATCGCCGAGGAAATATTCGCCGGACCCGTCCTTCGCGACGACTTCATCTACTACGCGACGGGCGGAGTCTCTGACGCCGGGATCTACCAACTCGACCCCGACACCGACGAGAGCACCCTGCTCGTCGCGCGGGAAGACGAAATCGTGACCCTCGACGTCGATGGGGACACGCTGTACTGGCTCGAATCCGACGGGTTCCTCGAAGAAACGGACTACCGGTTGTTCAGCATGCCCGTAGACGGCGACACGCCAGAGATGCTGCAGTCGCTGCCGCGTGCCGAACTCGCGCTCGGTAGCTTCCGCGTGATCGACGGCGTCTTGTTCGGCTCCGAGCTCACCGAGGACTTCGACGTGATCGTGACGCGCACGCCAATCGGCGAGGCGAGCGAGACGGTCGAAGACAACGGCGGCTTGCCGATGGTGATCGATGGCGGCTTCGTCTACTACGGCTCGGGTAGCGGCGGCATCACCAAGGCACCGCTCTCGTTCGATAGCAAGACGACCGTGCCCGGAACAGCGGGGCGTTCGATCTACTCGATCGCGGTCGGACCGGACGACCTCTGGTACTCGGAGGTGTCCTGCATCTTCCGCACCGACAAGTAGGCGCAGTTTCGGCCCGCCCTTCAACCGAGGTCACCGCTCTCGCGGGCCGTGGCGCCAGCTGGGCTTGGGCGCGCGCTGCGTTCATGGACGGCGGACGTTGCCCTGAGCGGAGCTGCCAGCTTGAAGCGACCGGTCCGGACCACATAGGTCGCGATGGCAATCGCGGCTCCAGCAAGAATCGCACCGGTGACCCCGAGCCACGCCACGGCGCCATCCAAAACCTGGCGCGTATACGATGTGGGATCGGACAGAACCAGCGCGACGAATACCGCAACCAGCAGCGTGACACCCGTACCAATGACGCGCTGCCAGGGGCCGTTTAGGTCCGCGCGCTCTCGCAAGATGCGGCCCGCTTTGATGATGCGACCGACCCGTATGATGCGCAGTGCGCCCACCACCTTCACCAGCCGCAGCAGCTGAATCGGCCCGGCTGCGATTACGACTGCGGGGATCAGTAGCAGCGTGAGCCCCACCAACATGCTGTTTTGGCGAAGCCAACGCGGCTTGTGTTCGGACAATGCGAACAGCACCAGCGTTTCAGCAATGATCACGCCGCCCGACAACGCATTGAGCACCACTCCAGCTGTGCGCGCCGGGTCGTCGAACAGCGTGAGAAACACCCCGGGAATAGACGCCAGCGCGGCCAGCAACACCGGAACGGCTAGACGCTGCTGGAGCCACGCTTCGCGCTCGGAAGGACCGTCCTTTGGTCCAGGAGGTACTGTTGGTTCGGCCCTCATGGCGCCAAAGTTTAAAGTCGCCGACCACATCCGCAAGTGACACCGACCGCGGCAAGTCCTGACCGGGCGAACCTCAGGTAGAAGCGGACAGGCTGCGGATGAGTGAAGCGTCAGGCTAGCCCTGGCAGGCACAGTCACAAGCAGCGACAGGCTTGCCTTTGAAGATTGAATGACGGCGGGGCCTTCTGAGTGGCGTACTTCGAAGCACAGAGGTCGGGACGTGCAGGCCCGCTCGATGGTAGCGAGTGCTACGCTTTCTTGGTGCGCCGTGCAGGCGCCTTCTTAGCCGCTTTCTTCACGGCCTTCTGAGCCGCCACCTTTTTCGTCGCTGTCCGAGCGCTTCCGGCGCGCCCCGCGTCCCGGCTATAGCGAGACTCTGCGGGCTCGGCGACGCGTAGGGAATCGCCCGAACGAATGCGATAACGTACCGTCGTGTATATGTCCGAGAGGGGAATTATTTTTGGTTTGGGCTGTGACTTGCGTTCTTCCTTGCGCAGGTCGTACGTTGACTGAAGCCTGAGCCAGAACTCAGCGGAGGTTCCGAAAAACTTGCTCAAACGAATCGCTGTATCGGCGGTGAGTGCGCGTTTACCGTTGAGGATTCCAGTGATTCGGTTGGTGGGCACGCCCAAATGTGCGGCTAGCTTCGAAGCCGACATGCTGAGTTCCTCAAGTTGTTCCTGGAGCACTTCTCCGGGGGGGACTGGGCGCATCATGATCTACTTCCTCCTAGTGGCAGTCGACTCAATCGCCGGTCGGCGATATGCGAAATGTACGCACGCGGGACAGCGTTCGTAGCGCCTCAGCGAGTCGTTGCGCGTTCGTTGGATCCGATGTCCGCAGGATCATCCGGTACTCGAACTCGGCTCCATCGCCGGTGACACGGTAGCTCATGTTGGCGATCGTGAACTGGTAACCGGTGATCAGCGCGCGGACTTCGTCCTCCGACATGGCGTCCTCTCGAGCGAAGCTCAGGTGATGGTGCACGTAGGTGTGTTGCGGCATCCAGTTCTCCACTCGGCGGAACACCGAAAGGACGCCGATCGTAAGCGCCGTGGCGAGTCCGGCCGGCATCCAGAGGCCGATACCGAACAAGATCCCGATCGCCGCCGTGATCCAGATCGACGCGGCGGTTGTGAGGCCACGGACGCTGAGGCTCTCTTTGAAGATCACCCCTGCGCCGAGAAAGCCGATGCCCGTCATGATGCCCTGCGCCATGCGCGTCGGATCGGTGCGCACCGTCTCCATCGGCACCCCAGGGAGCCACTGCCACTGATACAGCGTGACCATCATCAGCAGGCTGGAGGCAACGCAAACGAGCGTGTGAGTCCGAAACCCAGCAGGGCGCGCGTGGTAGGTGCGCTCCAAGCCAATCACGCCCCCAGCGAGCATCGCGCTGCCCAGATGGCTGGCGATGATCAGAAAATCCTGATTCATGCCACGACCATATCAAAGGAGAAGGGGCTCGATCAGTGGTTAGTGCGAAGTGGTGCATCCACCAACCAGCGGACCTCGCGACCGCACAAAAAGGCGAACTCGGCTCGATGGGTTTTACGCCATGGGTACGGACCTTTTGAGCTCTAGTCCATTCGCGTCGGATCGAAACCGCTTGGTCCGAAGTACAGGTCATCTTGGATAGTCGCGATGCCAGTGCCCGCGAGCGCATCCGCCGAGTGGCGATGTTCTTCTTTCTTGCCGAATCCGATGACGTAAAAGTACTAGGTGAGGCGGCACACCAGATTGAGCACTATCTCGGGGATGATGTTCAGCATCGGGAGCTCTATTGGCAGGTCGAGCGAGGCTTCCGCCGGTTCGTTCGCGAGGCGATGCCACCCGGCGCGAGCCGCTCACACATCGAGTTTTCCAGCCAACTCATCATGACCGTCATCGACGGGGTCGGTCGCAACATCGCAACCCAACAGCTACCCGAATCGACCCTCGTGAAGTGGGCATCCGTGGTCGCGGACATGCTGGCGGACTTCACGGGGCTACCCTAGAAGTCTCGGCTTGCCCGCGGGCTTGTCCGAATTTCACTCGCAAGCGCCGGCCTCGGTACACATGGCGGCGTCGTCGTCGGAGCTGCAGGCGAGCCCGAGGCATGCCATATCTTCGCAATCGGTCTTACCGTTGCAGTCGTTGTCACGTCCGTCGTTGCAAATCTCGTCACCGGAGGGCTTGCAGACGATGTCGACCTGAATGTCGATTTGCACTGGGCAATAGTTCTGGCCTTCGAACGTCAACGTTCCCGTGTACTGGTCACCCACCTCGCCCACGCCGTTCAGGGCGATCTCGAAGTCGTTGACCTCGCCAGCCTGAGCCACGGTGTCGAAGCTCTTGAAACCGTCCGGTACGCCCAGATCGCAGCTGAAGCCAAAGCTGAACACGCACTCGAAGGTCTCTCCGACCAGGGTCGCCACGGAACCCAGCGTGGCAATCACCGCCAAGGTGGGAGCTCCGACCCATCCCCCGTCGTCTACGATGTCGAAGATGCGAATCCAACTGGGTCTCGTGTCGGCATGCAAGAGCACCATGCCCTCGGGTAGGTTGCTGGTGATTTCCACGTTCTTCACGAAGCCGTCTCCCAAAAAGCTCGCCTCACGAACGTGGATGGTCTGCAAGAGCTGCTCCCCCGGCGCGAGCTCCACCTGAACCGATGTCGGCGCCATCTGTACGTGGGCGGGTACGAGCAAGCCAGCTTCGTCAACCGCTTGAGTGAGCTGTGCGGTACCCGTCACCTCCCCAGCCTCACTGATACTCAAGGACTCGATCGAATCCGCATCACCTTCAGCGTACGATCTCGGAACACGACGCGCTAGCTCGCTACGGCTAGCACCAGGGTACACACGACGCTGTCGAAGTGACCATCACGCGCCGAGTGTGCGACACACCTGCGTCTCATAGGGCGACAAAATTGCGGGACGCCTCGGCGATGGGTGGACGTTCAGCCGCCGGAGGTTTTGGCGTCCAGCAGAGCTAGCAGTCGGCCACCAGCAGATCGCACTCCAGCGTGCAGGTGCACTCGACCTGACTGCCTATCAGTTGCGTTTCCAGCTGCGGGATCATCTCGATCAGGCGATCCTCGAAACAGGTGGGGAGCGCGAGCTGCGCCGAGAACTCTATGGGAGTGGGATCGCTCACCGGCACGCCGCCGATGGATTCGAGCGAAAAGAGTTGGATCGAACGAAGCGCGATGTTCCGGTGTATGTAGATGCTCTCTCCGACACGCTCGAGATTCCGAAAATCGGCCTCCAGCAGCTCCATATTCAAATAGAGCCAGAGCTCGCCACCCAGCGTCCGCAGGTTCGGCAGAAATAGAGTGACCAGCGACAGCGACTCGAAGCGGATATCGCCGCCTATGGCGACGAGGTTGGGCAGCTCCAAGACTTGCAGGCCTGGACTGACCTCTAGGTTACCGGTCACTTCTGCATAAGCCTGAGCAGCGGCCACGTCGCCGGGGGTCGAGAGCACCAGATCACCTTCCAGAACCGTGCCGGGCGCCGGCGTCGGCCCGCAGCCAGCGCCTGCGGTCCCGCCCGAGCCTGAGCTGTCGGAACCTGTACTCGTACTGGCACCAGCACTAGTCGTGATACCCGTACCCCCAGCCCCGGTAGTGACCATGCTGGTGGTGGCCGTGGCAGCGCTGTCGGTACTCCCGGTGGACGGGCCTCCATTGCCGTTGGCACCCGTGTCACCGCACGCGATGGCACCCAGGCCCACCAGCAGCAGGACTCCCGCGCACCCGACGCCACTCATGGCGATGAATATACACCGTTTGGCCCGAGGCGCTAGAAAGTCCCTGTCGCGCTCACGGGAGTGGCCACCGCGCTGCCGCTCGAGCGATTGGCGCAAAAGCCTATGGAGCTGTCGGTCGCACCGGGTTGGATCACTCGGTTCCAACTGATGGGTGTCACTGTCACCATGCCGTTGTTCGCGGAGAAGGTGCCGTTCCAACTCGTGTAGATGCTGGTGCCGTGCGTATCGAAGGCGACCTGCCAGGTGGTGGTTGGGCTATTGGATAGATTGGTGATGTTGAGCACGGCGCAGTACCCGCTGCCCCAGTCGTTGTTCGTGGGCAGCGTCAGCGTGAGGCCCCCGCCGGAGCAGCCCGGGCAACTGCCGCCGCAATCGACGTCGGTTTCATTGCCATTGTGTACGCCGTCGCTGCAGCTGGGCGCTTGGCAAATGCCGTTCGTACACACACTGCTCTGGCAATCGATGGCGCCGAAACAACCCGCGCCGTCCGGACACGCCTGGCAGCCGCCGCCGCAATCCACGTCGGTTTCGTTGCCATTGTGACGGCTGTCGCTGCAGCTGGCGGCCACGCAAAGATTGTTGCAGTCGTCGTTGTCGACCTGATTGGCGTCGTCGCACTCTTCGCCTGCAGCAGGGTTGAGCGTGCCGTCGCCACAGATTGCAAAGGTGCAGTCACCGTCGCAGGTCGCGCTTGGACCGGCACTGTCGCATTCTTCACCCGCAAGACCGTTGGCGTGGCCGTCTCCACACTCGGGCAGTGTGCAATCCGCATCGCAGCTCTCGCTCTCGGCACCGGTATCGCAAGCTTCGCGCGCCTCGACGATGCCGTTGCCACACTCGGGCAACGAAACCTCCTCGAGCGTTACCGTGACTGTGAGCATGGCGCCGGCATGGGTGTAGGGCAAATGAGTGCCGCCGTGAACATGGGCGGTGATGTCGTGCTCGCCGGGAGCCACGCCCGTAAACACGTGGGAGCCGCTGAGCGCCCCCATGCTGACCGGGGGCAAATCGTCGAGCTGGAGGTGCACGTGATCACCCGTAAGCGAGAGACCGGCCGTGCTGAAGTCGACCTGTATCTGGTCACCCTCGAGCACGGCTCCGGGCAACGGGGCATCGATGCTGACCACGGGCGGGTCTGGAACGATCGCCGCGTCCAGCGGGTCGCCCGCGAAGGTGATCTCGGTGAAATCGTCCCAACTATCGGCGTCGGTATCGGCCTGACCAGGGTGCGTGCCGTTGCCGAACTCCTGGAGGTTGGTCAACCGATCGCCGTCGCCATCCAGCTCGGCGTCGCCGGCATCTTGAGGGTCGAACCCGAACTCGATTTCCCAGTCGTCGGGCATACCGTCGCCATCGGTGTCGATCACCGTGCCCACTTCGCTGAAGATGACGGTGAGCGTGGCGTCCTCACTCAGCATGTAGAGGTGCGTTGGCTCGCCGCCATTGGACCAACTCTCGAACACATACTCTTTGCCGCCGATCACCTGAGGTGAGACGACGCTGAGCGACAGACGCGAACCAAGGATGGCCGTTTCGGGCGCGGCGGGCGCGATCACCAAGTGGTTACCCACCTGAATCTGCGCGCCCGGTGGTTCGGACACGAGCGTGAGCTCTGCCGTTGCCGGATAGAGCTCGATGCTGGTGGTCGCGCCCAGGGTCGAGCTCTGCTCTTCGGCACCGAAGCTGAGATAGGCGTCCGTCATGGACCGGTACTGCGCCGCGAACCAGTTTGCTGGTCGCGCCACGTTCGAGATACGCAGCTCGTCGATCTGACCGCTGAAGTAGTCCCCGCCGCTGCCCGCACGACCAATATTGATCGGTTGGGTAGAAGCGGTGACCGCCCCAACACTGGAGTCGCTGGTCACGTTGACGCCGTCTTTGTACAGAGCGCCGACGGTGCCGTTGATCGACGAGGCGTAGTAGTGAAAGTTGGCGTCGATAGTGGTATTGCCGCGCAAGTAGTTGCTGCCCCCGCCGAGCGCCGTAAAGAAGTTTTGGCTGGGCGACAGTTCCAGATTGTAGCCAGGGCCTGCATCCCAGGCGGCCTTTTTCGAGACGATGCGGAGATAGCCGTCGAGGCTGGCGCTGCTGGGCCGCGCCCAGGCCTCGATGCTGACCGCATTCGTGAGCTCCAGCGCCGTACTCGTCGGCACGCTCACGGTGCTCGCGCCGTTGAAGCTTCGCGCGCTGCCGATGAAGCCGGGAGCCTCACTGCTACCCAGGTTCGATCCATGGTGGGCGAAGCCGGTGGAATCGTCGAGGTCGCCCATGTGCCACACGGCAACGTAACCGTTGGACCAAACCGCTGCCGCGTTTTCGGTCGAGCTCGCGCCCGGGTTGCCGTAGTACATGTGCACGCGTTGATCGGTACTGCCGGCGGCAACGCTCGGCACTTTCACCCAAACCACGGAGACGCCGCCCGGATTCCACAGCTCGACTTCGTGAGCCAAGACGGTTCCGCTGGCGCTGACGAATCGCAGATCGCGCCCCTGTGGCTGCACTTTGGCATAATCGATGCGCGATGCATCCAATAGGACGAGCACCGGGAACTCCGAAACCGCCCCAAGACCGGCGTGATTGAGCGTCAGACTCCGCCGATACTGCCACGCTGGGTCGAACCATCCCTCAGCAGTGTCGGTAGCCGTCAAAATCAACTCCAGATGTGACGGGTAGTCGTGGTCGGGCGCCACGAAGCTGCCCTCCTCCACTCCCGCGAAGCTCTGGATGGGGTGCGCATGACAGTCCTCTGGCGCCGAGCAGTGGTGCAACACGACCTGCCACGTGAGGCTTTCGGCCGGTAGCGGCCCCTGCTCGGGATCGATCCCTTCGCCGCTGAAGGCAATCGTGTCTCCAACCGCCCAGGTCGAATCCGGCGTCGGCGTGAGAATGCTCACCACCGGGGGACTGTTGTCGACGGTGATGGTGGTGGAGGCGACAGCGCTGAGCCCACCGCTGTCGGTCACCTGAACCCGGACGAGGTGAGCGCCGGACTCGGTGAAGACATGACTCGGCATGCTACCGCTCGCGTCATCGAAGTTGCCGTCGTTGTCGAAGTCCCAGGCAAAAGTGAGGCTCGAACCGTCTTCGGCGTCGTGGGAGGCACTGGCATCGAAGTCGACCGTTAGCGGTGCCGGGCCCGAGCTGGGGCTCGCGCTCACGGCGGCCTGCGGCGGTTCATTACCGAGGAAGCTGTCGATGCGATAAACGGCACCGCCGTCGAAGTCCACGTAGTAGAGCTTGCCATCGGGCCCCATCTGAATGTCCACGACACGCCCAGACGTCCTGCTGATGAAGGCGCCTCGGTTGTCCGGGTCGGGTAGCCCGTTCAGGCCTGCGAACATCGCCCATACGCACTGACGCGACGAATCGGCGAAGAACAGCGCGCCGGCGTACTCGGAAGGGTAAGCGGTCGAGGTATTGAAAGCGACACCGGTAATCGAAGAGCTCCCGGTCGGGCAACCATCGCCCGCGACCACGCTATTGGCGTGATGATACGCGTAGTAGGGGGCAACGGTCACCATCGGACCCACGTGCGCGGGATAATTGCCCGACAGCACCTGTGAGCAGAGCACGTTGTTCTGCAAGTAGCTCTGGACGGCTGGACCCTCCAGACAGGGGAAACCAAAGTTTTCTACGGCGCCCGTGGGATCTTGAACCCGATTCAGTTCTTCGTAGGCGTCCTGCCCCACATCTGCGATCCAAAGCTCGTTGGTGCCCGGACGCACCGTAAACCGGTAGGGGTTCCTGAGCCCGGTCGCGACGATGAAATCATCGTCCGTGGTTCCCTTGCCCACCAATGGGTTATCCGGAGGCGCGGTGACCGTACCTCCCGAGACATCCAGCCTGAGCAACGAACCGTTGTAGCCTATGGGATCGGTGTTGGTCAGCACGTCCTGGCTGCGCAAGCGCCCACCTTGCGACAGACTCGTGTTGGTGACGGGACCGGGATCGTTGCAGGGGTTGACGGGGTTGCCGTCTTGCCCCACATCGTTGAAGGTGAAGCTCGCGCCGTCTCCCGCGCTCACGTATAGGTAACCGTCCGCACCGAAGTGCAGGTCCCCGACCGAGTGGCTCGGATACTGCTGACACCAGTTTGCCTCGATCAGCGGAACCTCGGTGCCCGCAAGTGTGGTCGGATCGATGTCGATGCGAGACAACCTACCGTAGACCACGCAGCCGTCTTGCGTATCCCCGGGTGGGTTGGGGCAAGTATCGCCCCAGCGCGGACCGCTGCCGTTGGCGAAAGCGTCATGCGTGTAGAGCACGAACAGTTGGGGAGTGCTCGGATAGTTCGGATGCACGGCAAGCCCGAGCAGACCGCGATCCCAATAGTCGTGAACCGCATTGCGCAAGTCGATCACCTGCGTGGGATTGCTCTCGGTCTCGATGTTCTGGTACGCGAACAAGAGCCCACTTTTTTCTGCCAAGAACGCGCTCACCGGGCCTCCCCCGGAGCTTGGCGCGAACCGCAGGGCCACGGGCGCCGTGCGCCCGGTAATCACCAGATTTTCCTGGAAACCCTCGGGCAACGCGGCCGCTTGCTGCACCTTGCCCAACTTGTCTTCACCGCCCTGGGCCGTGGTGCGTTGCCCTTCGCCCACCTCGCAACTGCTGGCCAACCCACCGAACGCCGCGAGCCCGAAGGCCAGCCCCAATCGAAGAGAGATGTTCCACTTCCGCCCCGACGTCGCCACCAATCTGTTTCCCACTTGTTTCTTGTCTCCTAGGCAGGCGGCTGCGATGCGGCGCACGCCCGAACCAAACTTGGGGTGTCGGCACACCCCGCCACGCTCGCCTCCCTAACGCCCTTTTGCGCGAGGTTCAATCCCAATCGGCAGCGAAAGTCCCATAACGCTCGAAGTCCCATAACGTGAGCACCGTTCGTTAAGGACTCGTTTGCCAGACGCCGGTGTCAGCTCAACGCCTTGACGCGCGGCCTCGGAGAGTGCTGTAGTGAACGATTGCCTCGTTCACGGATAAGAACTGGGTCGACGCCGACGGCGAGCGTAGGCAAGCTCGCCTACATGGCACCTTTCGGTTCACTGGCGAAGTATTCGGATATCGGCCTCTTGATCGTGCGCTTGGGCATTGGAGCGATGTTCATGACCCACGGCATTCCCAAGCTAGCCAAGGGTCCCGAGGGCTGGGAACGCCTGGGGCGCACGATGCAGTACGTCGGGCTCGATTTCGCGCCGACCTTCTGGGGGCTGATGGCTGGTCTCACCGAAACGTTGGGCGGCTTCTTGTTGATGCTGGGTCTTTGCACCCGCGCGATCTGCTTGCCTCTGGCATTCACCATGGTGATGGCCGCCGTGCATCACCTCGCACGCGGCGACGGCTTTGCCAAGGCCTCGCACGCCATTGAAGCCTGCTTCTTGTTCGTGGGTCTTTTGTTCATTGGGCCCGGCCGCTATAGCATCGACAAGCGCTAGCCCTACGCGAGTTCTCCGGTTCGCAGAGAATGAGACACTTCAGCTGTTGTGGATTCTGGAAGCGCACCTTCACGAGAGCGCTTGAGTTGGCTCGACTAAGGGTCGCTCGTAAGTCTTTCTCTAACCACTTCGACGAACCGCACTATGTCACTCAGGCGATGAGCAAGCACATCGCGAACGATGTCGAGGTCCACGGCCGCATAGCCATGCACGAGCACATTCCGGAATCCGATTGCTGCCCGCAGCGAGTCAGCTAGCTTCGCATCGATCCACCCAGCCCCCTCCAGCAGTCTAAAAAGCTGCTGATTGGTGCTCGGCTCTCCCAAACGCTCGTCAGCCACGATATGCGACGCCACGTCTTGCACTGCCTGAAGGCACAGCTGCAGGGTATGCTCCACGAAACGCCGCTCCTTCACGTTCACCTCTAGCTCGTCGGGTTTGGAAAGCGTGCGGAGCTCCGTCAAGCATGTCTCGATGAAGGCCAGTTTCTTCAGAAGCAAGTCTAGATCCGTCATGCGGTCCTGCGGCGATACTGGTCGAGGATGGGCTTCAAGTCGAAGTATTCGTTGCGGCGGCGCACCTCGAATCGGACTCGAAAGGCTGGATCCTTATCCAGAAGGAGCTGCTGCGCGCTCAAGATGCGATGCACCAAGTCCGCGGGCGCAGTGTTCATGACGATCAGATCGACGGGTACCCCCAGCTTGTCCGCGAGATTGGCTTGATCCATGAAGGTCGTGCTCGTTAGCGCAGCCCGAGGCGCCTCGAAGTACAACAGGCCGACATCGACGTCGCTATCGGCTCGTTCGCTCCCGCTGGCGCGACTACCGAATAGGTACACCGCACAGACGTCGGGGCGAGGGCGGAAGTACTCGATGAGCTGCTCTTCGAGATGCTCGCGCTGCATACGCGGAAGCGTATCACTTTCCGGCCACCATCGCCCTGCCTAGTCTCAAAGGTATTCGTTCGACTAGTTCATTCATGCGCATGTCCACAACACCAGACGGTCGATATTTGGAGTGCGCCGACCAGCAAGGGCAACCCGGGCTTGTCCGCCGTCGACAACGCGCCTAAAACCCAGCACCATGCTCTCGACCGAGCACGCGCAAGTTCAAGCGGTGCTGCAAGAGGCCGTGGACAAGGCGCTTCGCAATCACCGCGGCGCGCCCGCCGACTACATCCCCGAGCTCGCGAGGGTAACGCTGGAGGCTACCAGCGCGGCCGTCACTTGCCTGGACGGGACTACGCTGACCGCGGGCGATGCGGCCGACCACCGCTTCACCTTTCAGAGCACGGCCAAGGTCATGCTGCTGGCGGCCCTGCTCGAGGAGCGCGGGCCAGTCGAGGTCTTTGGCATCGTCGGCTCCGAGCCATCCGGGCAAGGCTTCGCTTCCCTGGCCCGGCTCGAGACCCATGGTCCGTTGCCCGCCAATCCGCTGGTGAACGCTGGCGCGATCGCCCTGACCGGTCAGCTGTCGGGCACGCTCGAGCAGCGAGTCGCGTGGATCCAGCGCTGGGCGGCGAAGCTGTACGGCACGACAATTCCGATTGACCAGAACGTGTGGCGCTCGGAAAGCCAATCCGCTCACCGGAACCGAGCGATCGCTCACTTGCTACGGCACAACGGCATCCTCACGGGAGACGTGGACCAGACCCTCGAAGCATACTTTGCTTTGTGTGCGCTTTCGGCCGGCGTCGCGCAGGCTGCCCATTTGCCGGCCGTGCTCGCCAACGGGGGCATCGCGCCGGGCGGTAACGAGCGATTGCTCTCGCGATCGACCGTCGCCGTCGTGGTCTCGCTGATGGCCACGTGTGGCATGTACAATGAAAGCGGCAACTATCTGGTGGCCACCGGTATGCCGGCGAAAAGCGGCGTCAGCGGGGTGATCATCGCGGTCGTGCCGGGAGTCGCCGGCATTGCCGTCAGCAGCCCACGCTTGAACGACAAGGGAGGTAGCGTCCGCGGACATATCGTCCTCAGACACTTGTCGCGGCACCTAGGCTGGCACTTCGCGCTGGCAAGCGCGGAGCTAGGCGCAGAGTTGGGTGCGGGGCTCGAACGCGGCTCCACCCGACCCGTGTCCGAGTAGGCCAGCAAACGGCGCTTTACTGGTTCTCTGTCGTGTTAGGGGCGCGGTTGCCCGCGGGCGCCGTCAACACATTTCGCTCTTGGCATGATCATTGTTGGCGCTGTGGCTGTAAAGGCAATTAGGCTGCAGTGCCCGAAGGGGTTTCTGCAAATAGGCCATCGCTCCGTTCGCCAGGCATCTGCGCTTCCCAGCAATCGGAGCTCACTAGTCTGATTGATCCGACGTCTCGCTTGCCACTGCCTGGCTTTGCTTTGGCCCCTCGTTGTAACCGCGCGGCCGGTACTTCGGGTTCACGCCACGATATTTGTCGCCGTTGTCGATGATGTCTCGCACCAGATAGCTCACCCAGCTGCCCGGGTGTTCGTCTGCCAGCGCCATGAGCTCGTCTTCTACGTGGGGCAGGCCTTTTTGGTCGTACAAACATTGGAGCGCCAGCGCCACCAAGTTGACGTCGTTGGGGTTGAGCTCGAAACCGCGCTTGTAATGAGGGAACGCGTGTTTGGCCATGGTTTTTCCGTCCCAACCGCGCTCGCGTTTCATCCGGCACAGGGTGTCGCCTTGGTAGACGTGGGCCATGGCCCACTCGGGTGCGATCTGCATCGCCTTTTCACCTGCCGCCAGGCGATCGTCGAGCCTGCCCCGGGCGCCTACCATGACCGCATAGTTCAGGTGGGCTTTGGCGCTCTCGGGCACGGCGTTGCGAGCGGCACGCCAAAATGCGAGGTCATCGCTGTAGTGCAGCGCATGAGTGCGAGCCTGAAGCGCCTGGAAGCCGAAGAACATCACGCACCCCAGCGTGGCGCCGACGCGCCAGCGGCCGAGCGTACGTGCAAACACCCATGCGATCAACAGCGACGAGCCGATGACCGGCAGGTACCAGAAGCGCTCCGCACGTACAGTAGGCAGAAGCGTGGGAATATTCGAATGCGGGAAATAGGCGACGGGGATCCACATGAGCGCGATCGCTGCCACCACGAGCCCGCTGGCTTTGCCGGCCTCTTGGGTCTGGCGCTCCCGCCGCCAGGCGAGCACCCAACAGCCAAGCGCTGCCAGCGGTGGTAGCGTCAGAAAAAGCCCGCCCAATACCGTCTGCACGCTCACGAGGCGCGTGGGCACGGGTTCCGCCGCATAGGAGTAATCCCCGCTCAAGGTATAGGGGAAGATCACCTGAGCGAGGCCGTGCACGTAGACGCGAAGCGCCCCCGCGACGCGTTCCTTGGCCCCTGCTTCTACCAGCGGATTGTTGATGGGGTCCCGCGGCAAACGCGGCTGCTGGAACCAGCGCATGAATTCGTGCATCGCTTGCTCGTAGAACGGCGCGCTGGCTGGCAGGGGCTCGGTCAGTTCGGCGGGCAACGCGACGGGAAAAAAGTGCCTGCGAAAATAGGTGTAGCCGACCAACGCCAAGCCGGTGAAGCACCACGCCAGACCAGCTCTCAATAGGCGCAGGGGGCGCTTGGGGTGCAGCACCGGCGCCGTGACCAGCGCCGCCCAGCCTATGAGAGGAACGGCAACCAACACGCTTTCCTTCGAGAGCAGCCCGAGCACGATCGCAAAGAACACTGCGGGCACCATCGCAAGCATGGGTAGGCGCAGCGCGTGCAACGCGAGCAGGATGAAAAGACCTCCGAGCACGTCCGCTAGACCGACCACCCCGGACACCGCTTCGGTGATCACGGCTGCCAGCAAGAAAGCAGCTCCGGCGAGCCACGACAACGTTCTCTCGGCGGTCAGGCGCAGGGCCAGCGCAGCCACCAGCGCGGCGTTGACCGCGTGCACGACGATGTTGATCCAATGGTGAAGCCACGGCAGTTCCGAGATTCGCCAAAGCGGCCACCAAATCAGGTTCGGCAGCGGCCGGTACGATCCTATCGTTCGGGTCGGTGGTAGCCCCCAGAAGTCGCGTCGAAAAGCATCCAGATACCCGAAGCTATCGCCGTTGATATAGGGATTGGCGAGCAAGGCCTCTTGCTCGTCGAAGATGAAATTGGAAGCCGGGCTACGTGAATAAACCACGGCAGCTAGAATCAATGCCGGCGCCAGTGCCACCCAGAAGTGCGGCGCGAATTGGGTGAAGTAGGCAGCCACGCCCCGTCCCAAGGCGGCGGCGCGCCCGTGCCCATGGGGCCCTCGGAATGAAGCGAAGAAGCGCCACGGCCAGGTCATCGGCCCCAGCTTATCGAACCCCGTACGTGTCTGCCCACCCGTGAGAACTGGCTTTCCCATTGGCCGGGCGGTGATAGGTTCGAGCCGCATATGACGGCGACCCCGGATTTCGACGGCTGCCAGGTGATCAAGCGATTGCACCAGGGGCCCATCGCCGATGTTTATCATGCCATCCAGCAGCCGCTGGGTCGCCCGGTGCTCATCAAGGCGCTCAGCTCGAGCATTCTCCCTTCGTCGCCGTTCGCTGCGACCTTGGAGCGTGAAGCCCGTCTCCTCGCCGAGCTCCACCACCCCAATATTTTGCATATTCACGATTTCGTCCGCCGAGGCGATCGCATGTGGCTCGTGCTCGAGTTCGTCGACGGCTGGACGCTCGAAGAACTGCTGGACAAGCCGATCGAGCTACCCCCCGAAGCTGCCGCGGCCATTGCCCTGGAGGTGGCTCGGGCCCTGGAGCACGCCCACCAGCACGCCGTGATTCACCGTGACATCCGGCCGGGCAACATCGTGGTTTCCCGCCAGGGTGGAGTCAAGTTGGTCAACTTCGCCGTAGCGGTGGACGAGCGGTTGCCGACGGCGCCCGAGCTGCTTGACGGCGCCACGGCCGTCGGGGGCCCGGCCTACATGTCACCCGAACAGATTTTGGGAGAGCCACCAGACCCACGCAGCGATCTCTTCTCGTTGGGCAGCGTGCTCTACGAGCTTGTCTCCCACAAGCGTCCCTTCGCGGACGAAGGCTCGCGCAGCGCGACGCAGCGCATTCGGCACGACCCGCCCATCCCGCTATCACGTTTGGTGCCTACGGTGCCCGCGCCGCTCGAGCGAATCGTTCAGCGCTGCTTGGAAAAGCTGCCCAGTGATCGCTTCGGCTCGAGCACCGAGCTAGTGCAAGCCCTGAGGCAGCTGGTGCGTGACGCAGGCGGCAAGAGTGCCCAGCAGTTGATCGGCCGCGCGCTTTTGGCCGCGCACCTGACGGACCAAGCACCACCGGTCGAGGTGGAACCGAAGCTCGCCACGGGCCCCAAACTGCGACCCGTCGGCGTCGGCGCTGCCGTGCGGGGGCTCTTGGTGGCCTTCGGGCTCGTGGTGTTCGGGGGCGGCGTCATCCAATACATGGCCCACCGGGGCGGAACGCAGCCACACACGCGCCGCACGCACACGCGCTTGGAGTTGGCGCCGCAACGCATGGCTCACCTCAGGGTAGTCGCGACGCCCTGGGCTCACGTGAGCGTGGACGGGCAGCACGTGGCTACGACACCTTTCGCCCATCCGATTCCACTGGAAGCCGGCGTGCATTACGTACGGCTGGAGCACCCGAACGCCCCGGTTGAGCGGCGCACCATCGAACTGGTTGCCGGCGAAACCGTGCTGCTGGACGTCAAGATGGACATCGCGCCCGAGGCCGCAGCAGCGGCTGAAGCTGCCTTCGCTCCCGCGGCTTCCGCGGCGCCCGCGGCAAGCGTCGATGATTCACCGTGAAGGGCGATTTTCCGCGTAGCGGATAAGGGCAGCATTACTGTACGAGTCCAGCGACAGCGGCCGCGAACCACCCGCTCACCGGGTTCGCCCTACCGAGACCCCTCGGCGACCTCGCTAAACTGTCGATGTCGTGTAATAAAAGGGAGCCTGTAAGAGGCCTACCAACTGCTCAGGGACGAAGGCTTGGCTTTCGCGTTAGTCACCGGCGCGACCTTGGGTCGCTATCAGCTCCTCGTGCCGCTCGGACAGGGCGGAATGGGCAGCGTCTGGGTAGCGCGCGAGGCGTCACCCACGAGTGGCAAAGAACGCCTGGTCGCCATCAAAGTGATGCGCCCGGAGTTCGCGGCTCACTCGAGCTTTCGCGCCATGTTCCTCAACGAGGGGCAGCTGGTGCGAAGCATAGAACACGACAACGTCGTGCGTGTTTACGAGGTTGCAGAACACGAAGGCGTCTTGTGGCTCACGATGGAGTGGGTCGAGGGGGAATCGCTCGAAGTCCTCTTCAAGGTTGCCTCCAAGCGCCGCCCGATCCCTGCTGAAATGGCGGTGCGCATCATCGCCGACACCGCCAAG
Organism: uncultured Myxococcales bacterium; assembly: GCA_965651135.1. Classification (GTDB taxonomy): domain Bacteria; phylum Myxococcota_A; class Polyangia; order Polyangiales; family Polyangiaceae; genus JAICQQ01. The sequence goes on along the minus strand of CBFGRJ010000009.1, from coordinate 24,346 downwards.
GGGCTGCACGCAGCTCACGAGCTCCGAGGCTGGGATGGCGAGCTCGAAGGGATCGTCCATCGCGATGTCTCGCCGCACAACATTTTGGTGAGCCTCGATGGACGCATCAAGGTTGCTGATTTCGGTCTGGCCAAAGCCAGCGAGAGCAGCGGGATGCAGCTGACCGACGCGCCACACGGCAAATACAGCTACATGTCTCCCGAGCAAGCCCGTGGCCAGAGCATCGATCGCCGCAGCGACGTCTTTTCACTGGGCGTGGTTCTCTACGAGCTCACCACGGGTCAGCGGTTGTTCAACGGGGTCGACCGGCACCACACGCTAGGTCTGGTGATGCAGTGCCAGGTCCCGCCTCCTCGTTCGATTCAGCCGGGGTACTCGCCCGGCCTCGAAGCGATCGTGCTCAAAGCACTGGCCAACAAACCCGCCGATCGCTTTCAGTCCGCCGACGAGCTACGGGTAGCACTAGAAAAGCATCTGGTCGCAGAACGCACTCTGGTTTCGACTGGTAGCGTTGCGGCGCTACTGCGGCGCATCGTGGGCAAGCGCCTCGAAAAAAGGCGAGAGGCCATCGCTGCAGCGCTGGTGAGCACGACCGGGCACGCGAACCCTGAGCTGTTGCCGGATACCACGCTGCTCACCGGGTTATCGCATGTGAGTGACGTGACCGAGACGAGCGGACTATTGTCTCAGTCGGGCGCGTCGGAGACGCCCCACGCCATCAGCCGCAGCCGCAGCTCGAACTCGCTGTTGACTCCTCTCGTACCTGCGCGGCGTGCGCGCTGGCGGTTGGTGGCCTTCGGTGGCGGCGGCGCGGTAGCCGCCTTCAGCGTGATGTTGCTGATTGGCAAGCTGGTGGGCGAGCGAACGACCCACGTCGACGAAGCTCCTGCTGCCGGACAACCCATGGCTCCCGAAACTCGGGTGCGGTCGGGAGCTCGGCCCGAAACTGCAGCCGACGGCAAGACAACGCTCGAAGGAGTGAGTATTAGCGATTTGCCAGTGGAGCAACAAGAAGAAGCGCGTCGTGTCAACCGAGCCGCTCCCGTTCGAGCTCTACCCGCACCACCTGCTCCAGCGCCCGCTGCAAAACCTGCTTGGCTCGAACAAGTAGGAGTAGACGCATCGCAAGCTCCCACTCCGCCGGCCGACTCCGAAGCTTCCGACGAGCCCGTCGCTCCGGCGGCGAGTGCCAGCCAGCCTCTCGACGCTCGGACGGAACCCGCCGGTTCTGCGGCCGAGCCCGAGCAAGATCCGACTCGACCCAAAATCGTCCTAGAAGAAGAGGAGCCGCCAGCCCCCAAGCCAGAGCCGAAGCCCTACAAGCTGAGGGTGCCCGGCATGGATCGCGACGAGCCTGGTTTTTAGTGCAGGTGCGCGCCGCGGCGCCCGTGAATTCTCGCTCGCGAGCTATGACGCCGGCGTCACGCCTGCATGTCGAAAAAACCCCCGTGGCGCTCTAGCTTCTTCGATTTTGGCGGTCGTGGCACACCGCTTGCTCGCTTCGACGACACCAGTGAGCTTACACTGACGGTTCGACGGAGGTTATTGAAGAATGAAACGATGCTTGATCCTCGCGCTAGGACTCTTGGGTTGCTCCGAGGAAGTCGAGTCCACCGACATACGTACCTCGGGTATTTATCCCGAGTTCACGGTCACCGCCAGCGGCGACGGCACTTCGGACGTCGAGGTGCGCCTGAAGGTGGGCGGCAGTAACTCGAACACGCTGCTCGAGCTCAGAGGCGACGATACGCTCGAAGTCACTGCCGAAGGTGAAACCAAAACCTTGGAAGGCAGGAGCGGCAATCGTTATACAGCCAGCTTCGATGTGGACGCAGGTGGGACCGAATTCATCTTCGCCTTCTTGCGCGGCGATCAAGACGACTCGGCACCGATGTCCATGGTACGCCTTCCCGAGCCCTTCGAAATGGAAGTGACGAGCACTGAGGTCGTGCGTACCGTCGATGCGGTCGAATTCACCTGGGAGCCCGACGGCGACGGCGACATGGAGTTCGAGGTCCAGGGCGACTGCTTTTTCTTCGAGACCGGCGAAACGCCCGACGATGGCTCGCACAGTGTGAGTGCGGACGATCTGGTGGGCCCCGGCGAGGACGACGGCGAGGAGTGCACTGGGACCGTGGATCTTGCCCGTGGCCAATCGGGTTCGATCGACGACGCATTCACCGAAGGCGGGCGAATCCGAGCCTACCAGGTGCGTCGAGACACCTTCCGCTCGTTGCCGCCTCCGGCCGAAGACGAATGACCAAGGGGGGGGCGCGGCATCGGTGCGGCCAGGCGCCGGGCTTGCTGCCCCTGCTCGTCGCCTGGTGCAAAATGGCCGTGTGCGGCACAAAAAAGCCTGGCCACAATGCCGGGGGGCGTGCGCACTACTGCATTGTCACGCTAAGCTTGCTCCAGCAGTGAAACCCTCAGTTCCCAGCGGCGACAGCGCGAGCAATCAGCAGTCGAGCCCGACGAGGCGCCGGTATCAGACCGGCGACGTCGTGGCCGGCAAGTACGAGCTGGTACGGGTGCTGGGGCAGGGCGGCATGGGGGAAGTCTGGGAGGCCAGAAATCGCCTGCTGAACTCAGCGGTCGCCATCAAGGTGCTGCGAGGTGATCTCGATGAAGAGAGGGCCGGTGAGCGGTTGCTGCAAGAGGCAAGGGCTGCTGCTCAGCTGGGGCATCCCGCTATCGTGCGTGTGTTCGATGTGGGCGAGACCCATCTGGCCGACCCCTTCATCGTGATGGAGCTGCTGGTAGGCGACAATCTCGGGGAGTTGTTGGCCGCGGAGGGGCGCCTGTCAGCTGTGGCGGCCATTCAAATTCTGCTCCCTATCGCGGATGCATTGGGTACTGCGCATCACAAGGGCATCGTGCACCGCGACATCAAGCCCGAGAACATCTATGTTGCAGAAGAAGTCAACGGCGAGGTGCAGCCCAAGCTCGTCGACTTCGGAGTCGCGAAGCTCGAGAATGCCGAGGTCGACGCCAAGCTGACGCTGCGCGGCACCATCGTCGGTAGCCCGAGCTACCTCGCACCCGAGCAAGCTCGCGGTAGCGAGAACGCCGACTACAGAGTCGACATTTGGGGGTTTAGCGTGGTCATCTACGAACTGATCACGGGCGTGCCTCCCTTCAACGGCGGCAACTACAACGCGCTTCTGCGCAGCATCGTCGAAGATGATCCCAAGCCGATCATGGCGCACGCCGCTGGCGATGCAGAGCTATGGGAGCTCTTGGAGCGCGGTCTAAGAAAGAACCCCGAAGAGCGCTGGCCCAGCATGCACGAGTACGGCCGCGCTCTCGCGCAGTGGGCGTTTGCTCAGGGGGTCGACGAAGACATCTGCGGTATCGGTTTGGAAGCGAAATGGCTGTCCACCAAGACCGGAGCGCGCGGCCATCTGCTGTCGGACAGTTTCGACGAAGTCGAATCCCCCTCGGCAGTGCGACGGCGGCGCAGGCTGAGCTCAGCTGGAGGCTTCGACGCCGTGGGGCTGGGTTTACCGGCAGCGGGCGCCCCAACGAACGCTCCCCCTCCGCCGGAGGGCCAGCTACCTTTACCGTCGCCAGCGCGCGAAATGGCGGGCGCGCCCGATGCAACCGATCCGGCCCTGCGCCACCCCGAGCCGTGGCAGCCGGTAACGCCGCCCACAAGGCGCAGCCGGTATTGGCTCGTGAGCGGAGGCCTTGCGCTATTGTTGCTGGCGCTCGTAGCATTCGCAACGAGCGAGCGCCGAGCAGATCCGCCCGCAATCACCACACCCCCCAAAGTCAGCGAGCCGGAGACCAAACCGACTGAAGGTTCTGCCGTCAGAGCCAGCCTTCCCGAAAACGCAGCCCCCACGCCCAAGGCACCGCCGGCGAGTGCCGAAAAGCCACCGCAAAAGGTCCCTGTTTTACGCGACACCCAGGCGAAGACTCAACAGACGAGCAAGCCGATTCCCCAAAAAAGCCTATCTAGAAACAGCAAGGTCGAAACACCCGCGGCTCCCAAGCCAGCCCCCGCCAAAAAGAGGCCAGAAAAGCCTTTGACACCCGCGCCGGAACCTTCGAACCTCGATCTGAAGCGCCCCTACTGACGGCTTTACGACTAGCACTGGGTGAAGGGCATGCGATTCAGCGTCTTGGTCATTTCGTGGCTTGCCTGTTGGCTCATCTCGACTGCTGCTTACGCCGCCGACCCCAGCGAAGCCGAGCTGGCCCAGCGCAGACAAGAAGCGAAGGAGCGCTACGACAAGGGTGTCGAGGCCTATCAGGAGGGGCGCCACAAAGACGCTATCGACCTTTTTCTCGAAGCCGACACGCTCGCGCCAAGCTCTGCGCTTTCGTTCAACATCGCTCGAGCCTACGAGAAAATCAAAGACTCCAGCAATGCACTCCGGTGGTATCGCGATTACCTGCGCCGCGAACCCCAAGCAGAAGACAAGGAGAAGGTGCTCGAGTTCGTCAAACAGTACGAAGCTCTACTTGCGGAAAAGGGGGTGCAGCAAGTGACCGTGCTGTCCGATCCGGAGGCAGCGACCGTGCGCGTCGACGGAAGGCCCGTGGGTGTCACTCCTTGGACCGCCGACCTGCCACCCGGAGAGCACACCATTTTGCTGTCGCTCCGAGGCTACGCAGATACGCAACGCACCATCGTGCTCGAGCCCGACCGCGCGCAAGACGTTCATTTCAGGCTGGTTCCAGCCAGCCCTACGCCCGCCGCTCAGCCGGCGGCGGCAGCACCGGTCGAAACCCCAAGCCAAAGCGTTGTCGCACGTGATCGAGGCGAAGCGCCAACCCCCAAGGGTGTGGCGCTCACGACCTACGTGGTCTTGGGCGCGGGCGCGCTGACGTTGGGCGCCGCGGGCGGTTTCGAGCTTGCCCGGCGTTCGGCGGAAAGCGATGCAGAAGGTGCTTCGCAAATCGAATACGCCGAGGCGCTCGATACGGTCGACCGCCACCAGACGACCGCGCGCATCCTCGCAGGAGTGGGAGGGGCCTTATTGGTGGCAGGCGGTGTTCTACTGGCGCTCGATCTCACTCGAGCGCCAGCAGAAACGGTGTCGAGCGAGCGCCGGCTCCGGGGTTCGCTTTCGGCTGTGGCTCTTTGTTCACGGGCTACGTGCGGAGCCATGCTGCACGGGAGATTCTGAAGATGCGCGGGCTGCTGCTGCACGTGGCTCGAGGCCTTTGTCTCGGCTTGCTCTTGCTCATGGGGCCCGGCTCCGGCTGCGCCAGCGACCTGTCCAGCGAGCTCGATGGCCTTGCCTGCGACGAAAACAAACGTTGCCTGGCGGGGTACGAGTGCAACGAAGCCGACAACATTTGCGTGCGCATCGGTAGCGACGACGACGACGAGATCGTCGTCAGCTGTGACGAAGGTGAAACCGTGTGCGCGGGAGAGTGCGTCGATACTCAGCAGGACGAGAACAACTGCAATCGTTGCGGCGCAACTTGCACGGCCCCGCCACATGCCGACGCTGTGTGCAGCAACGGGCGTTGTGGCTTCATTTGTCGCGAGCCTCGAGAACCCTGCAAAGAGCGCTGCCTCGATTTGAGCTCGGACGTCGAAAACTGTGGCGAATGCGGCAATCGCTGCCCCATGGATGCGGCAAGCCGCCCGACGTGCGAAAACGGCAAGTGCGGCGTGGAATGCGAAGCCGGCACCATGCAGTGCGGGAGCTTCTGCGTCGATACACGCAGCAACCCGAATCATTGCGGTGAGTGCGACCGCGTTTGCCCCTCGGGTCAAGTTTGCTTCGACGGTGAGTGCTCCGATGAGTGCGGTGGAGGGCTCGAAAATTGTGGGGGGTCCTGTGTCGATCTAGAGAACTCGGCGACGCATTGCGGCAGTTGCGACAAAAGCTGCCCTGACCCCCTGAACGGTAAGCCCGAATGCGTCGCGGGCGAATGCGGCATCGTCTGCGATGCGGGGTTCGAAGACTGCGACGGAGCTTGCGTCGACCTCGATGCAGACCCCAGCCATTGCGGAAGCTGTGACATGGCCTGCGATGCTCCAGCAGTGGGTTACGCTCAGTGCGACGCCGGCGAATGCAGCTTCACTTGCGGCGGCGATACGGTCAACTGCGACGGCGCCTGTGTCGACCCCGAGACGAACCCTTCGTACTGCGGCAGCTGCGACGTCTCTTGCGACAGCGACCAGGTCTGCAGCGGCGGCGTTTGTGGAAGCGACTGCGAGAGCGGACAGACCAATTGCGACAGCGTGTGCACGGACCTCGAAACGGACGTGGCCCACTGCGGCGACTGCGACACAAGTTGTCCTGCCCCTGCCTACGGCAACGCGACCTGCGAAGCAGGCGAGTGCAGTATCAGCTGCAATACTGGTTTCCAGGCATGCGACGGCAGCTGCGTGAGCCTGAATGACACACAGCATTGCGGCAGTTGCGAGAAGGTCTGCGTCCCACCTGCTGGAGGCTCAGCCACGTGCAACGACGGCTCGTGCGGATTCGTGTGCAACGCCGGGCTGACGCCGTGCAACGGGGCTTGCGTCAACCTGCTTTCGAGCGCGCTTCATTGTGGCGACTGCAACAATGCCTGCGAAGCCGGCGAAACGTGCTCCCTGGGCGAGTGTACTTCCGAATGCGGGCAAGGCACGACGAATTGCTCGGGGTCATGTACCAATACGGACACCGACCCCAGCCATTGCGGCACTTGCGGCAACGAGTGCACGCCGCCAGCCAACGCCGCCCCGATCTGTTCCAATGGCTCGTGTGACTTCGTTTGCCAAACACCATTCCTCCGGTGTGGGCAATCCTGCATCAATCCCCAGAACGATGCCGCACACTGCGGGGGTTGCGACAACGAGTGCGAAACCGTCGAGAATTCCAGCGCCATCTGCCAGAGTGGCAGTTGCAAGATTCAGTGCAACGCAGGCTTCGCACTGTGCGGGGGGGCGTGCGTGAATACGAACACCGATGTCGAGCACTGTGGGGCCTGTGGCCGAGAGTGCAAAGGCGCCATGCAGGTGTGCGTCGCGGGCAAGTGCCGAGGCATGAGCGGCTAGCTGCTCTAGCTCCTGGAACCAGCGCATCGTAGCAGCAACTACTTGATGACCAAGACGCAGCAGCCAGTGATGCAGAAATAATCCCGCGGGCAGCTGTCCTGGCCGGGGAGTCCACACGCCTGCAAGCCCGTTGGGCAGCGTTGTGGCGGTTCGCCACCTTGGGGGTCGCAACTGGAGCCGGCCGAAAGCTCGGTCTGAGCCACACAGAGCTCACACTCCTCACAGGGGTTCAGGCAAGAGGAGACCTGTGTGCATGGTTTGCACAGCTCGGCATTCGTCAGAACATCACGATTACAGCTGGGCTGACCATCCACTTTGGACCCCACGAACACCGGAGTGTCGACCCCATCAAACTTGCAGCACCCGAAGCAATCGCACCCGTTGGGCACTAGCGGAAGGCAGACGTCCTTGCATTGCTCGGACTGCTGCAAACCTTCCTCGCAGCTCACCGGCGGCGAGCCCACACCCGCCTGGGGATCGTACGCACATTCGGGGGCGCTGGGCTGTCGGTCGTCGCACTGGTGGTTCCAGGCGCACCTGTCGTTGCCGGAACCAGCGTCCTGATCGAAATAGCAGTCCTTGGTGCACTCGCTTTGGTCCTGGCCCGGGAGCCCACCGTAGAGCGAACCCTCGTCGTCGTGGCAGGGGCCCAAGCAATCGGGATCCATCGAATCAACCAGGGCGTCATCATCGTTGTCGACGCAATCGCCGCACGCGTAGGGTTGCGGGCGATCTGCACACGGCGTCGGGATGCACTCCACCTCGCCAGGCGCTCCGGCTATGCCGGCCGTGCTGGTCGTCAGCGCACCCATCGTACCGCCCATGCCAGTGGTCGGCGGCTCGAACTGCCCTACCAGTACGTCGCCATCACAACCCAGGGCTGCGAGCCAGGTGAAGCAGGCCAATAGACAATTTCGCAGCGAGAGCACGACAGCAGTGGGCCAAAGAACAATGAAGCGTTAGTTTTCCGCACTGGCTGGGGCCTGTCAAGGCTGAGCGCCAGGCGCAGGGGCAGAGCGAGCCCGGCGAGCAGCGGGTTGGGAAAGTCGACGGCGAGATTCATGGAGCGAGGGGCGGTTTGCCGAACCCATGACGCAGGTCAGCCAAGAGCCAGCTGTTGAGCGACTCCGAAGCTGCGGTGTGCGAGCGCTCACCGGAACGAGAACGCGAGCTGACCGAGCGGCACGCTTGCTCGCGGCTCGGGAGGAGGCTGTGGTGCGAGCCCGTGCTTGACGAGCAACCTGGCGATGGCGGTTTGCTCGGTGGCGGCCTCGAGCCAGCGCATCGGTCCACCACACAGACTGCAAGTATCAAGGTCAGCGCGGAGCCGGAGTGGACCAAGTCCAGCTCGCCGGACGCAGTCCACGGAGGCCTACGTTCGGCGAGCCCCTGCGAGCCGAAGCGCCGAAGGCGCTAGTGAACACATGCCTGAGGAGCCAGCCCCAGCGCGACCTTCCGGAGGTCTGCGCCGCGGTGTTGGCGTCAGCCGAGCCGAGGGTGGTTCCAGACGTCGGCGAAGCGCTCAACGAACGCGAGCAGCGCGTTGCGCTCCTCCGCCGTCACCGACTTGCGCTGGCTATCGAGGTCATTCAGCTGCGCACGCGTGAAAGTACTCATCACCCAGCGAAACTCGTATCAGTTGTTGCGGCGACGCGTCAACGTCGAGAATGCCGAGTGAAGCCTCGGCCGGCTCGTTGTGTGATGTGATGAAGAGGTTTCGATGCTTCTGGAGGCCCTGGATATGATAGGCACTACCCTGGTGGAAGTTCGGTACCGTTGTTGGTGTGAAGGGCTCGTCATCGCTGTGACGATCGAGGATGCGGAACGACTTGATCGGATCCGCGAGGCGCTGACTGGAGCCCAGGGCTCGCTGCAGGACCGTCGCCAATGATCCATCATCTCCCGCAGGCCCTGCGCCGCAGGCCAACAAAACCAAAGCTGACAAACCCCATCCGCTCGAGAGCCTCATCTTGCGAATCTACGCCCGTTCCGTCGCAGAACAAAGCTGCCGACCCACGAAACGCAGGTCGTCCCCGGCTTTCGCAGCTCGAGCAACGGAAAGCTCGCTGCTCCTGCCCCTGGCTCTTGGCGATGGTGACCTGGGTGAGCCTCACCGGCTGCGGCGTAGGCAACCGGCCCCGCGGCTACCCCCTGCACGGTGATGCCAACCTCCCGCTCAGCGCAGTCGCACGCCTACACGGCTACGTCGAACAGGTCGATGGCGAACCAGTGACGCAGCACGGGCACCTGTTCGAACTGCTCCCCGGCTGCCACGTTCTCGGAACACCCAGGACGTGGGGCGGTTCGGGTACCTACGCTTCGGCAACCGCGGAGACGGGTCACTTGCGGCGTGATCACGATGCGTGCAGGGCACGACTACGAGGTCCGCGTGCTGCAGCTAGATACGCTCAACTCGGGCGACGCCAACACCCAGCTGCGGACCTGCACAAGGTCGCGCTTGGCTGAGACCGATGGACAGCCCAGTCCCAGGTTCGGGGGCGCGTGAGCGTCACGAGCGAAACTGGCGTTCGTTTGGACTTGGCGCTCTGCCAGCTCCCGGGCGGACCCGTGAAGCTCAGCGCCCGACACCGGGGTTGTGCTGGGGACACCCCGGTGCCCCTGGTGTTTGCTGCTCGCCTTCGAGGGACAGTAGTTCTTGGAGCTCTTCGGCGCTCAAGCCGCGTGCAAACTCGTTCCATTTTTCCGCTACTCGCTCCAGTGTTTCGTAGCCATCCGGCGTTTCGGAGTACTTCGGAACACGTCCCAAGATGTCTGATTCCACCTGGTACTGTTCGAGAACCAAACTCACTCTCGGGACACTACCACTCGTGGCGGTGACCTCGTGCGCCAGCTTACCGTCGAAGTGCAAGAGACTACCCTCGCGCGGCGAGCAGGTCGCAACCAGACCGTGCTCGTCGAATAGTTGAAGCCTGCCTCCGGCCAGATCAGCCGGGACCTGGACGTACAGGACGCTGACCTCGAGAGGGGCGCAGTCGAAACCCAGCCAACCATTGAGGCTGCAGTCACGGTGTTGCTGCACCGCACCCCCATTGTTCACGATCAGCGCATTCAAATAGAACGCGTTGGTGAAGTCGTGAGCCATCGCCGCTTCGAGAAACTCGCTCAGAAAAGCATGTTTGGTGAGCAGTTCGGTGATTCCATCACGGCGAAAGACACGCTGAAAGCCGTAGCTGCCCGAAAAGGCGCCCGACAGTGCATTGTTCGTGGCGATCGCTGTCGCCTGCTTCGTCAGTTCGGCACAGCTGTGGGAGTCGAACGCTCCCGCAGTCAGTTTCAACGTCGATTGGTACATGGCGCACTTCCTTGCTGTTGTGTGGCGCATCGCCCGAAGTGTCTCCTCGTGCGTTGCAGGTTGCGTTGTAGCAGCCACCCGGGCGCGTTTCCACGCAGTGGTGGATTGTTAACCCAACTCTCACCGAACACAGCTGGCGATGACCGGACCGTTAATTAATGATTAACGCAGCGTGTGTCCGGGTGCGGGCTGGCCCTGTCCGTCGTTGGACATGTGAGTTTTTGCACAAAGGTTCGCTTGCCACCCGGAAGCGGCGGCAGCGGCTTGTCCGGCATTGGACGCACGTGGCTTGTTAACGCATAGTTAAACTGGGCGAATTGTGAGGATTCACGTGCCGGCACGAATGCTGCTTGCTAGCGTAGCCTTACCGTGCGGATTGGAGGCAAAGTGTGAAACAGGTTAGGGGCCGTTGGCCCATGGGCCCTGTGTCACACGCGCAGCTGGGCTCGCCGGTATTACCAAAGAGCTGCGTGCGGCTCGGCTGCATGCGGCAAAACAGGAGGAAAACATGAGCAAATCGAATACGTTGTTGAACAAATTGAAAGCCTTCAAGGAGGGTTTGTCCGAAGAGGAGCAGCAGGCTTTCTCCGGAATGGTCGAGCTGGCTGCGAAGACTGCCGAGGAACTCTCCGAAGAGGACCTTTCTCGCGTCGGTGGTGCGGCCATCACGCTCAACCCGATCGCCAAGACTCAGTCGCAACACAACTTGATCTACAAGACTCAGTCGAGTCACGCATTGTTGTTCGACCCAGCAGTGCTGACCATCAAACGGCTGACCACGCTCCGTTGAAGGGCCGTACCCTCGGATCTTGGATTCGAGGGTACCTTCATCTACCGGCTTTTATGCATCGTACACTTGGAAGAAAGCTACTTGCCGAGATGGCGCTCGACGACACAGCCGCGTTCTTTCAACTGAAGGAACTGCTGGGTATCGCCGCTGGCGGCATACCCAACAACGGCACCTTGCCAACCGAACCCGGCCTTCTGGGTGGCTTTCGCCTGGCACAGGCCGCGCTCTACGAACTGCGCCAAGGGCGTAAGAACCTGCGTGAAGACGGCATTCTTTACAAGGGTCGGCCCGCCTTCATGACAGATGACCTGCTGCAGGCAATGCAACGTGAAATGGAAGAACAGCAGCAGACGGCCATCAGGGATCGCTGGCAGCAATTCCTCGCGCGCAGTGGACCGGTGGTGCAGTCCGTGGCCGATCACCCCGCCCTGCGGGCCATGATCGACGACTTGGTCGGGCCTGTCCAGCAGCACGCAGAGATCACGTGTTTGTTCTACGACGCCGTAGGGGCGGAAATTCGGCCTCATGTCGACGTCGACCAATTCAGCGTCAATGCCAACGTATTGGTTTCACACACCGCCGCCTCCCGGCGCGAGTCAGAGTTCGTGCTCTACCCCGTCGAGGGTGAGCCGCGACGCCTTCACTTCGAGCCGGGTGAACTGATTCTCTTCTACGCAGACTGCATCGTCCACGCTCGCACGCCCATTGCAGAGGGCGAAAAGGTGCGCGCGGTTTCCATCGGGTTCCGACCCCACAACGAACTCCACTACGACGAAGTATGAACTGGTCACAAGCACTCGAACAAGTGAGTTTTACGCCAGCGGAGCGCGATGAGCTCAGGAGAATCCTGCGCATGTCCATTGCCGCCGTACGGCCTTGCCGCGGCCCGGCGGGCGCGCCACAGACCAACAGCGCGGACATTGCGCATGCCTTGTGCCGCCAATCCCCGGATGGCGAAGCCGTGGCCCCGAGCGGTTACATCTGGAAGGGGCGCCCACCGTTCATCGACGAGGCGATGGTCATGGCTCTCCGTAGCGAAGCAGCCCAGGTGCGCGCTAGCGCCGTACGGGCCACCAAGCACCTGCTGTTAGAGGCGTCCCCCGCGGCGCGCAGCGTGCTCAGCGAGGGCTCGCTCGGGAGCTTCGTCGAAGCGCTGACCGGGTTACGACCCTTGCCCAGTAGCACCTATTACCACTGGTACGAAACCGAACAGGATTTCGTCGAGCCCCATGTCGACACGGAGGAATTTGCTGTGAGCATGCTAATGGTTCTAAGTCACGATCGTCCTCTGGGTAACGCGTACCGGTCCGGCTTGTTTCTGTGGCCGCCGGCATCCGAACCCGTGGAAATTCCGCTAGAGAAAGGAGAGGCCGTGTTGTTCTATTCGGGAAGCGTCGTGCACGCGCGCTCCGCACCGGGGCCCGGCGAGTCCGTCACCACCGTTTCTTGGGGCTTTGGACGCGCTCTGTCCGGCGGAGGGGCATCATGAGCTCACTGGTTCTCGGTATCCACTTGGGGCACCACTCGGCATGCGCCTTGGTAAAAAATGGCGAGCTAGTGGCGGCGTGTCAGCTCGAGCGCAGCAGCCGCACGAAGTACCATCCCGTCCTGTCGCTGAGCAATCAGCTGAATCTCCAGAGCGTGCTGGATCAGGTTGGAGCTACCATCGGAGACGTGGATCTGATTGTGACGTCTTTTCAAGCGACCGCTGCCGCAGGGTTCGGGCTGGACCGGCCGCTCATCGAAGATGGGTTTTCGCTCTTCGATCCCTGGTCGGACAAACACTGGGTGATCTCTCATCACCTGGCGCATGCGCACGCGACGTTCGAGGCTAGTGGTTTCGATGATGCTGCCATCATTATTTGCGACTACGCTGGTTCGAGCACCACGGATGGGGCCGACTTCGCGCTGCCGTTCAGCGAGTGGTACCAAACCCTTATTGGACACAAGTCGGCATTCGAGCCAAAGACGGAATGCATGAGCTTGTACCGAGCCTCGAAGAGCGCGCCGTACCAGGTAGTTCACAGAGAGTACAACATTGCCCACCTGGGGCAGTCTTCATTCGTCTACAGCGTCGCAGGGCTCTACGAGAACGTGACCCAGTACGTGATGCGCAGTCAAAACGCACACGGTCAGCTGATGGCCCTGGCTGCTTACGGCGTGGATCAGCTGGGTCTAGAGCACGACCCAGGCCCGCTCGTCGAAGTGGGCAAAAACAACGAAGTGAGCTTTCGCAACGACTGGCAACACCGAGTCGTTCAGGAGCCGACCTTCGAGCAAAAGGCCTGCGTCGCCTACCGCTGTCAGGAAGCCACCGAAGCTGTGCTCTTGGCCTATGCTCGGCGCGCAAAGTCGCTGGTGAACAGCGAGAACCTGGCCGTTGGTGGGGGCGTATTTCTGAACATCCTCTCCAACACCGTGCTCAGCCAAAAGGCACCATTTTCCGGCTACCACGTGCCCAGTGCACCGCACGACGCGGGAATCGCAGTGGGCTGTGCGTTCTTCGGTGCGCGGAAACTAGGAGAACACAGCCAGAGTGTCAAAAGTGACCGCCTCGGCCCGAGCTACTCGGAGGCCGACTTCGATGCCGCGTTCAGTCGCTATGAAGGTTTCGTCACGCGTCGACGTTACAGCGACGCGGAGGTCCTCGATGCACTGTGCGAAGACAACATCGTCGCGCGATTCAACGGACGCTCCGAATTTGGTCCGCGAGCGTTGGGTGGGCGCAGTCTTCTCGGAAATCCTGGTACCAGCGCGCTCAAAGACCGCATGAACGCGATCAAGGGCAGGCAGAAGTGGCGCCCCGTGGCTCCCATCATCGCCCAAGAGCGAATGCACGATTTCTTCGATGGGCCTTCCGACAGTCTATGGATGACCAAATCCCAAATCATCCGGCCCGAACACCGTTCCAGGCTCTTGGCTCTGGCGCACCCGGATGGATCGACGCGAGCTCAAACCTTACTCGAAGAGCAGGACCCCGAGCTGTATGGTTGGTTGATGGCGATGGAGGCACGCACTGGCTATCCCATCCTGATCAACACCTCTTTCAACCGACGCAGTGAGCCCATCGTGGAGCGGCCCGAGCAGGCGCTGGACATGTTCCTGTGCCGACCGGACATCGACGTGCTGCTCGTCGGACCATGGTGGGTCGAGCGCCTCGACCCCTTCGAAGTGCTTGCAGACAAGAGCTGCCGCCTGGGAAAGAACGTCTTTTTGACCACCATGTTCGGGGAACAGGGTCCGGTGTTCAACGTGTCCAACGGCGGGAGGACCTGGAAGCTCTCACGAGCCCTATTTCTCACCTTGAATCAACTCGGCAGTGAAGCAATGACGCTGACTGCCATTTCGTCCCGCTGTGGCGACGGCGAGCCCCCCCTCCCCCAACTGTACGAGTTTTTGCTCCATGGAATCATCGAATACTAAGCCACGTCCCCGAATTGACTCAGCCCGCTTGCGCGGCGAGCCCGTCGAAAAGCGACATGCCGCTCAGATGGCGAAAGTCTTGAACGACGGTGTCATGTACCGCTTCTTGGCAGAGGAGCCTCCTTCACTCGAAAAGCTGGAACGCCAATACGAGTTTTTGAGCGGCGGCAAGAGTCCGAACGGACTCGAGTACTGGTTGACCTGGATCCTTTTTTCGAAGCACGGCGAGGGTGACCCGCTGGGCTTCGTACAGGCGACCATTCGTGAGCCCGAAACGGTGCACATTGCCTACGTGGTGACCCGACCGAATTGGCGCAGAGGCTACGCAAAGGAGGCGATCAGCGCTCTGCTCGACGTGGTGTTCGAAAACTACCGAGTCAAAAAGGCCATCGCCGAGATGGATACGCGCAATGATGCTTCTATCGGATTGATTCGGTCGCTTGGCTTTCAGCACGTGAGGACCGTGCAGGACGTCGCTGAGTTCAAAGGCTCGACAAGTCACGAGCACGAATACGAAATCACCCAGGACCACTGGCGACATCGGCGCACTTTGGCCGGGCGCAACGCGAAAGCCACCGGGTAAGAGCCATGGATCCACAGTCGACAGGCAGCCACGGACCCGTCGATCTCTTGTTGATCAACGGCTCCAACTACCCGGGGCACGCGGTCTTTCCGTATGCCTTCGTGCAAGTCTCCGCGCTGGCACGCAAGCACGGCTTGCGCGTGAAGCGGCTGGAGCTGTTGCCCTTTTCGCCTGCCAAATGGTCGAGCCAGATCGAACACGCCATCCGTCAGCACCGCCCTCGCATGGTGGGAACGCACGTGAGGCAAGCCGATGCCCAGTACTTGCCAGAGTACGCCCGAACGCCGGGCAACGATGACGCCATCCGCACGTACTTTCCAGTCGAGAATACCAGGGCCATCCTGCAACGCGTGCGTGAGCTCAGCGATGCGCCCACCATTGTGGGAGGATTCGGTTTCACCGCTCAGTCTGCCAAGCTGGTCGAGCGCCTACAGCCGGACTTCGGCGTGCAGGGAGAACCCGACGCAGTGTTCGAGAACTTCGAGCGGATCCTGGCGCTGGCGAATGGTAGGCAAATCAGCGATCTGAGCGATATCCCCAATCTGGTGTTTCGCGACGAAGGGACGTACCGTTTCAATCACCGCGAATTTTACGGGCCACTCGATGCTCCGGAATACAACGACGAGATATTCTCGGAGCTGTTGGCCTTCTACGCTGCGCTGGGGCGTTCAGTCGCCATTGGCAACTTCGCAGAGGCCGACGTTCCCGTGGAGATCATGCGCGGCTGTCCGTGCAGTTGCTACTTCTGCACGGAACCTACGGTGAAGGGCCGGCGCATCCGCCGTCGCGACCTCGATTCCATCATGCAAGACGTGGAGTTCTTGGGGAACAGGAACGTGCACAGCATCTTCTTCATCTGCTCCGAGCTCAACATGGGTGGGATGGATTTCCCGCTACAGCTGGCCGAACGCATGTTGCGCTTCAACGAGAAGCGACCAGGCAGAGAAGTGCGTTGGAAAGCGTACGCCATGCCTCGCCCAGGCATGACCCGAGAGCAACTCGAGCTGATGATGCGCGCCGGCTACTTTCCGGGGTGGAACGAGTTTGCGTCCTTCGACGACGCGAACCTGAAGAAGTGTCGCATGCCGTACCGCACCGAACACGTGGTCCGATACTTTCGCGACATTCTCGACCTGGCGGAAAACGACGAGCTCTATCAGGGCCCACCGCTGCTCAAGTTCGAGATGTTTTTGGGCAACGCCTTCAGCAATGCGTCGGCGATTCGCGAGACGCTCCGGGTTGTCGACGAGCAGGGGTTCTCCAGGCGCCACCAGTATGGGGGAACCATCTCCGCAACTCGCGTGTACGAACTCGACGGGCGCTTGACTTGCGGTACCGAAGATACCGCGTTTTCGGTCAACTGGGATGGGCGTCAGGACTTTGACCCGACGTGGCCGAGTTTTTATTACTCACCGGAACTGCTGGCCGCACTCGGAAACGAACGGGCAGTTGAAGAATTCCTCGCTTTCGTAGCAGACACCCTGCTATCGACCTCGTACCAAGCTCGCCAAGGGGCGCTCCGGTTCCTCCAGGGAGGAGTCTCTAGCGAGCGACTGAGCAGGCTGCTCCGGCAGCACCCCGCCGGCTTCGTCTGCACGGTGATGCTCAACCAGGACAACGATGAGGACGACGACAGCAATGGCGCCGTTGTCCTGCGGAAAGCGGGTAGCGAGGCAGAAGCGATCTGGCGGGAACCCAGCGTCGAAAGACTTCAGGCGCTGTACGGTGCCGATCCGGCGGAGCTACCGGTTGCGGAACTGGCAGCGC
Organism: uncultured Myxococcales bacterium; assembly: GCA_965651135.1. Lineage (GTDB taxonomy): Bacteria > Myxococcota_A > Polyangia > Polyangiales > Polyangiaceae > JAICQQ01. Next base: position 7,464 of record CBFGRJ010000009.1, on the reverse strand, counting down.
GCCAATTGCTGAGCGTTCTCTTCCAACTGAACGCCGACGATTTCGAAGCCGTAACGAACGCCCTCGGCCTGCCGGCTCCCAAGAGTGTCGAATATCGGGAACTGACGCCTTACCGACTCATGCGGGCGCTCTACGCACGCTTCGATAGTGAGTCCGAGGTGCTCGAGTATGCCCGTCGTGAGTGTGGTTTCGACGAGGACTCCATCCAAGAACTACAGCTTCGCTATTTGCTCTACAGCCACGCAGTTCGCATCGAACCTTTGTACCGGGAGCTGCTGTTCGATACCGCACCCCGGTCGGACAAGGTGGATGTGCCGCTGTCCCGACTCACCCTCGACGGATCCCGAGGCCGCGTTGGTTCGAGCACGGTCTCTAGTCCAGACTCCTTTCGTAAAGTTGACGTTAGTTAACGAAGCTGGGTGCGAGGACAGCAGAGCGAGTCCGTGCTTGAAGGTCGTTTGGGGCAGGCCAGGTGGCACGACTAGTGCATCGTGTCTTGCCCGTTGATTGGTATGAAGAAGTCCGAAGGGTCTGCGATCCTGGGGCCGGTGGGAAATGGCGACAGCCGCAACCCATCGCAGTTTACCCCGTCCGGCACCCTGATCATGCCGCCCGAGGCTCGTGCTGCCGAGCCGGGAGCGCTCCCGTCCCAATCCGGCGGAACGTTGCTGTTCGAACCGGTCGCCATCGATCCGGCGCGAAGTGGTCACTCCGAGGCGATCTCCGGCGGTGTCGTCGGCGTGGCACCCATCATTCAGTTAGCTGGCCAGTCTAGCGGCCCTACTCCGAACCGCTCCGAGCCTGAATTGCAGCGCGGTGGTTCGAGCGAGCTTCGAGGTTCCGGCTTACTGGGCGGAGAGCCCGGCACACCAAGTCGTGTCGGCGGTCGCGGAACGCCAGCTAGCACCAGAGTGTCCGGCGGCGGTCACCTCGACCGGACGCGGGCAACGACCGGCCGGCACGTTCCTGAGCCGGTGAACCATCCCGAGGCCGAACCGGCCCACCCGACCCCTGCAATCGAAAAGCGGCAAGGAACGCAGGCCGCCGAGCGCAAACCGCTGTTTCGCGAACGCGCACTTCGAGCGCGCTTCGAAGACCAAACCGGGATGGCGTTGCCGAGCGTCAGCAGACCGCGCTGGGCCGGCCTGCTGCTTCTGTGTTCCCTGGCGGTGGCATTGTTGGCCTTTGCGGGTTTGGGCAGGCTGGAAGTCACTTCCAAGGCGATCGGGGGACTGCGCGTCGCGGACGGCCCCAGACCGATAACCGCTCAAGTGTCGGGAGTGGTTTCGAGCTTGTCCGTGCGAGCTGGCGAACGCGTGGAAGCGGAACACGCGCTCGCGAAGATCGAGGCCAGAGAGCTCAGTGCACGGGTCGAACGCAGCGTGCGCCAAGTCGAGCTTTTGCGAGACGAGGCCAGCGAAGCAAAACAGACCACGGCGTCGCTACAGGACAAGACGATCGTCGCGCTCGAGCAAAAACGCGGTCTGTTGTGGCAGCGAGCGAAATTGAAGCAGCAGCAGGTCACGGCGCGGCAAGGGCACGCCGAGCGTGTCGCCGAGCTGGTGCGACAAGGCGCTGCATCAGGGGTCGAGGCAATGGCAGCCCAAGAGCAGGTGGCCGTAGCCAAGGAAGAGCTCTTGGCGCTACGCGAGGAGGCTGCGACCATCGGCGTTCAAATAGCCGATCGCGAACATTCCTACGGGGCCGACCGAGTGGAGCGAGACTTTCGCGTACGCGAAGCCGAAGTGGGATTGGCTGAAGCCCGAGCGTTGGCCGTGCTGGGCATCGTGTCAGCGCCCGAGTCGGGGCGCGTAGAGTCGCTCCTGGTGTCGGAGGGTCAAGTGATACAGGCGGGCACGGTGTTGGCGCGTATCGTCCCCGACGGACAGGCCTCAGGCGTCGTGGTATTTGCACCGGCAAAGGACGCGGCGTTCCTTCATCCCGGATTGGAAGCAAGTCTGGAGTTTCCCTCGCTGCCGGTGGGGGAATACGGGAAAGCCAAGGCGCGAGTGACCCGCGTAGCGGAAGACCTGGCGCTACCAGAGGAAGTGAGTGAAGTGTTGGGTCCCGACGCGGGAGATGAAGGAGGCGTAGTCCGGGTGGAGCTCACTCTGGTTCGGGACCAAACTTGGCAGAAGATGGCTCCGCGCCTGCGTTCCGGGGCGCGAGTCGTGGCGCGGCTGAAGACCCGCAAGCAGCGCATCGCCACGCTGTTGTTCGACTTTCTACGCGCATGGTATCCCAGCTGATGTTGCGAAGCCGCCGCGTCAACATCGTCCAACAAATGGAAACTAGCGAGTGCGGCTTGGCCTGTCTAGCCATGGTGCTGGACTTCTACGGCCACTGTCGCACCTTGACCGAACTGCGAGAGCTCTGCGGAAGTTCGCGCGATGGCCATACCGCGCGCGAGCTCCTGCAGACCGCAAGGCAGCTGGGCCTCGGTGGACGCGGCGTCGCAACCTCCCTCGAAGGTCTGGATGGCCTCAGAAAACCGGCAGTGCTGCATTGGTGTTTCAACCATTTCGTCGTGCTCGAATCGCTGCGGCACGGCAAGGCCACCATCGTCGATCCGGCGGCAGGCAGGCGCACGGTTTCTCCAGAAGAGCTCGACCGTAGCTTTTCGGGAGTTGCGCTGGAGCTCTTCCCCACTCAAAAGCTAGAGCGACGGCGGCGGCGTGCGTTGAGCCTGTCGCACTACGTTGGTCCGCTCAAACGGCACTGGGGGCTTTTTCTGTTCGTGATTCTGGCGAACGTCACGCAACAGATTCTGGGTGTGGGTTTGCCTGCGGCGAGCCAGGTTCTCATCGACCATGTGATCAAGCCCGGGCGTGACGAGTGGCTCTTACCGGTGATGCTGGTGCTGTGTGCCGCTACTGTCAGCCAGATCTTCTTGCAGCGCCTACAAGGCGTCAGCCATGCCACGCTCAATGCTTCGCTAGGCATGGTGCTAGCGCAAAAACTAGGCACCCGCCTGCTCCGGCTGCCGCTGTCATTCTTGGAAAGCCGCAGCCATGGTGACCTCATCGAGCGAGTCGATCGACAGACTGACCTCCAACAACTGCTTGGTAGCGCGGTGCAGGCGATCTTCGACCTGTGGTTCGTATTCCTGCTCACGGCGTTGATGCTCGCTTATGACCCTTTTCTGGGAGCGATCGGCCTTGGGCTGGCGTTGCTGCGCGTCTTGCTGCTGGCGCTGATGCGCGGCCCGATGGCGCAGCAAGTCGCGGCAGAACTTGCTGCGCGAGGGCGTCAGTCGGGTGCGCTCGCCGAGGCCACGTCGAGTGTCGAAATGGTTCACGGCTTTGGCGCCGCTTCACGGCTCGAGCAGCGCTACGCGCGCCGGGTTCGTGAGCGGGCGCGTTGGACTCTCGGTGCAGCTCGCGTCGAAATTGGGTTGGCTCGGAGCACGACGTTACTGCAGGCCGGCATGCACGCCACCATCCTTTGGTTGGGTGGGCAACGAGTCATTTCGGGTGAGATGACGATCGGGGTATTTGCGGGCTTCTTGGCCATCCAATCGATGCTGACACGGCCTATGGCCTCCCTGCTGTCGCTCGCCGAAAAGTGGGTCCGAGTCCGCGGTATCCTCGAACGTTGCGACGACATTCTGTGCGTGCCAGAAGCGCCTGACCGCGGCACCGTGAGCGCCCGGGGGTTAACGGGGCGCATCGAGGTGAGGGATCTCGGTTTTCGTTTCGGCAAAGGCAGCCCGTGGATTTTGCGGAACGTCAACTTCAGAATCGAGTCCGGCCAGCATGTGGCGTTCATCGGCCCTTCTGGTCAGGGCAAGTCTACGCTGGGCAGGTTGCTATCTGGTCTACTGGTGCCCAGTGAAGGCTGCGTGCTGCTCGATGGTGTCGACATTTCAGAGTACGACTCGAGCGAACTCGCCAAAAAGATCGGAGTCGTGTTCCAGCAATCGCTGATTTTCGAAGGACCCGTCTCGGAGGCTCTGCGCATGAAAGATCCAGAGTGTAGCGAAGGGGCGATGGTCGAGGCGACCCGTATCGCCTGCTTCGACTCAGTCGTGCGTTCCATGGGCGACGGATTTGCGTCGCCCGTACGAGCCATGGGCGCCAATCTCTCCGGTGGGGAACGCCAGCGCCTCGCAATAGCTCAGGCTGTGCTCGCGCGTCCGCAGATACTAGTGCTCGACGAAGCGACCTGTTCCCTGGACGGAGAGCTGGAGGAGCGTGTGATGCGGAACGTCGCTGGACTCGAAGCCACCGTCATTTCCATAGCCCACCGCGCCAGCGTCGTCGCGCACGCCTCGCGCGTGTTCGCAGTCTTGGAGGGATCTGTCATCGAGGCGCGCCCCCTGATGAGTGCTGAAACACACCTAGAGGTGCCCTATGGAGCCGAACGACCGTGCCACCGAATCTAGTGAACGAGGTTGGCCGACTCGCGGGAGAGCAACGTAGCGAACTCCTGTTCTCGAAACCAGGAAGCTTTCGGCGTCGCGTGTTACGCTTGTTGTTCGCCGAAGGCAAAGTCATCCGCTGGCTCGCCGCGATGATCGTGTTCGAGTCGTCGATAGGTCTCGCGGGCCCATGGCTTTCGGCTCATGTCATCGACAGCGCCCTGCCCGACGAAGCACCAGGCATGCTGAAGATCATAGTGGGTCTGTTGATGGTGGCCGCCCTTTACGGAGCTTGGGCGGGCTGGCTTCGCGAACGGTTGATGGCGGCATTGGTAACCCGGGTAGAAGCGGAATGCCTGAGCCTGGTCCTTGGACGCTTTCTGAGAATGGACTACCTCTTGTCCAGCCGCCGGGACTTCGGGTCGACCCACGAGACCATGTCGTCGGTCAGCACGACCAGCGCGGCGCTGATGCGAGCTCTGCTAGAAGCTACTTCTCAGGTCGCTAGTGCAGTATTGATGATGGCCTTGGTGGCATTTTGGTTTCCCGCCTTGGCTGCCGCTGTTGCACTGGCGGCGCTAGCGATGCTCGCGCTCGCCAGTGTCTACGCTTTTCACGAAGCCACGCTAGCAAAAGTCACGCTCGAGACGTCGAGCCGTCAACGCCAAACGCTACATGTGTTGCTAGGAGCGGTCGCCACACTGCGGGTGCTGGGCGCCACCGGGCGGGCAGGCATGCGCTGGAGCGAGCAACTGGGCGACTACACGCAAGCCAAGGTCCGGCAAGAAGAAACTCAAGTTTCACAAGACGTGCTCTTGGATGCATTCCCACAATTGATTGGGCTTGGGGCTACCGCGTGGTTCGTCTCCGACGTCATGGCGGGGCAGGCCAGCTTGGGCGAAATGATGATGGGGGTCATCTTGATCAGCAGCGCTACGGGAGCGATGGTCACGTTGGCGGGTACAGTCGTCGGCTTGCAGGCGCTCAGATCCCACTTCCAGCGGGTCGATCGACTGCTCGAACAGAGCGAATCCCGAGCACCGAGGGCACGGGGCCGTACTGAGCGGTTCATGTGCGACGAAGCGCTGACCCTGGAGCGGGTGTGGTTCCGCTATGACGAATCGGCGCGCTGGGTGCTCGAGGATCAGAGCTATCGATTCCCTGCGCATCAGATCAGCGAGCTGCGAGCGCCCTCGGGCGCTGGCAAGACCACCGTCTTGCGGTTGCTCGCTGGCCTATTCGAGCCCGAGCGAGGCAGCGTTCGCGTTCTTGGTCACAACCCGCGGGAAGTAGCTGATTTGGTGAGCTACCTGCCTCAACAATCGATCCTCCTAGAGTCGTCCATCGCCACCAACTTGTGTGTCTTGAGTGGTCGTCCACTGGAGGACAACCTGAGCGCTGCTCGCCAGACCGGTCTCGCCGATTTGCTCGAAAGCCTCCCCATGGGCGTCGAAACCGTGTTGACGCTGAGCGGTGGGAATCTGTCAGCAGGTCAACGCCAGCTCATTCTGCTCACTGCGGCCTTCGCCTCGGAAAGACCCGTGGTGCTGCTGGACGAAGCCACGTCACAACTAGATCCCGATGCCCGCCAGCGCATCGATTGGCCAGCGCTCACCCAGGACAAAACGGTGATCATCGTCAAGCACGACTAGATCAGAAATGGGCGCGGATCCCGACGGGCACAACGTCGAGGCAGTGATCGGCGGCGTCAGTTGACCTTCTTCCTTTGGCCTTCGGCGTCAACGTTTCACGGGTCTCACAACCAACGCCGAGACAGCCAACTCGATGCACGTGATGGATAATGGATTCGAGTCGCGCCAAGTGGTCTTCGCCCTCGAGTGCAGCACTCAGTTGTGAAAGGTTCGCGCGAACGCGCGTTAGATCCAGGTTAGGAACACATTCCACGATACCCTCGATGTCAGCGATATCTCGTGGCCGTCTGGCCGTGGAACGAGAAGCAGACGCACAGGCACAATCTCTCGAACGGCAGTGGAAGCGACGCATCGAGCAAATAGAGACGCCCTGACGAATCCCGAGTCATGCAAGCCGTGCACACAAGTTCCCTCCTGCTCGAACCCCTGTGACGAGTGCGAGCTCTGTGTGGGCCAGACCGAGCTTTCGGCCGGCTCCACCTGCGAGTCCCAAGGCGGCGAACCGCCACAGCGTTGCCCCACGGGCCTTCAAGCGTGTGGTCTTGCTGGTCAAGACCCATGCCCGCGGGATTACTTTTGCATCACCGGCTGCTGCGTCTTGGTCATCAGGTAGATTCTCCGCGGTTGTCAGGTTGGCGCCGGGGGCGATAGGCTGAGCCATGCTGCGAAAGGCCGAAACGGGCGTGACGCTGGCTTTCGCAATGCTGCTCGGCTCTTTGCACGCGCAGGCCATGGACCAGCCCATACGCGCCGAGCTCGACTGGCGCACGAAACCAGCGGGCTCCAATTGCATCGACCGAGATGAGCTGCGCTCCGCGGTGGAAGAGCGGCTCGGGCGCCAGGTGTTCACCGATCGAGCAACGGCGGACGTGCGCGTGGTCGGCGGTATCGACAAACAGGGCGATGTGTGGCGCGTGCAGATTCGCCTCTCGTCGTCGCATGGCGAGCCCATGGGGGAGCGAGAGCTCGAGAGCGAGGCCGAAGACTGCTCTGCACTCGACGCCTCGCTGGCACTGGTCCTGGCCGTCATGCTGGATCTTCCCAAAGCCAAGGTCCCGCAACCGACAGCGGACGCACCACCCCGCGCGGTCGAGCCACCGCGCGCCCCAGCGCGGCCCACCCGCTTGCGAGTTCCCCGAGAGACGCCGCCGAGCAGACCCGCTTGGCCGCTCGAGCTCGGTGTGAGCGGGCTCGTGACCAGCGGCCTCGTCCCAGGTCCGGCGTGGGGCGGACAGCTGCACGTGGCGATTGACCCGGCCTCCTTCTGGAAGCTCGGCGTCGTCGTGGCCGTCTATCGCAGCGTCGAACAAACGGTAGAGGGCACCCGGGCCGGCGCTAGTTTCACTCCGCTGGAGGCGGGTTGGTTCTTCTGTCCGCTGGCGTGGCCCAGGGGGGGACTCAGCCTGGAGGCTTGCCTCGTCCAACACGTGGGTCGGCTGAGGGTTGAAGGGT
>CBFGRJ010000008.1:0-49052 GCA_965651135.1 uncultured Myxococcales bacterium | reverse complement strand
TTTCACTGCGCCACCTCATTGGGTTTGCGGGTCAAAAATCCCTGGGTGGTGATCAGCCGAGCCACCAACTGATTCACGCTGATGGGCACCGACAGCTGGGCAACCGCATCGGCATCGCTTTCGCTCAGCCGTCGGCCATAGGCAAACTCGAGCCATTTGGCCGCGTAGCAAGCGCGCGCCTCCTCGCTGTCGGCGACTGCATCCACCAGCTCGACCGGTCCTGCAAAGGCGAGTTCGGATCCGTCGATCACGAACGTGCCGCTGGTATCCACGGGAACTCCGTTTTCGGTGGTTCTGATTTGCCCGACGGCATCGAACCCTTCGAAGGCAAAACCGGGCGGATTGATCTGCTGATGGCAGTTCGCGCAACCCGTCTGGCCCGTCAGCAACTCCACCTCTTCGCGAGTCGTCTCGATCGGTTCGTCGGTTACCGGCAGCGGTGTCATCGAGGCGCCGGGAGGCGGATCGGGGATTTTGCGACACAACAGCTCGCGCACCACGAATAGCCCCCGGTGGATCGGATCGGTATCGATCGCGTAGGCGTGTGACGCCAAAAACCCGATCTGCATCAAGAAACCCTTGCGCTCGGCAGGGTCGAGCTCGATGCGAACCAGCCCGCTCACCCCAGCCTCGCCGTACAACGGGGCCAGCCCGTCGTCGGCGTAGGCATAGGGGGCGGTAAGCAGCTCGCGAAGACCACCGCCGGCATCGATCACGTCTTGAACGAAACGATCGGAAGCCGCACGAACGCTCGCGACGATGTCGTCGGGCGCGTCCGGGTAGGTGTCGCGATCGGGGGTTATGCGTGAGAAGCGCGCGAAATCCCAGGCTTGAGCGTGAAATGAAACCAGCTGCTTCATGGCCCGCTCATCGGAAAGCAGCTCACCGAGCACGTTCTCGACTTGTTCGGTCGAACTGAGCTCGCCTGCTGCTGCTCTAGCGAACAGCGCTTCGGTAGGCATCGAGCCGTGGAGGAAATAGGAAAGGCGACTGGCGATTTCCCAGTCGTTCAAGGCGATGGTACCCGAATCGCCGACTTGATCGCTGAGCTCCGTTCGATACAAGAATTGGGGAGACTGCAGCATGGCTTCGACCACCAGCTGCACCCCATCGGCGAAAGCATCGCCGCTGTCGATCAGCGTGGCGCCCTGCTCGAACAGGGTCATGAATCGCGCTCGTTCGTCGTCATTCAAGGGCCTTCGAAATGCCCGCTGGCCGAACTCTGCGACGAACTGTTCTGGGCAGCTCGCATCAGCCGCGTCGCAAGTGACCACGTGATCGAACACCGCTGGCTCGGAGACCACGCGCTCAGCCAGCGCCTCGGCGGCCGCGCGGTACTGCGGACCGAGCCTCGCATCGACCTCGAGGTCGATGCTCGTGTCGAAGGCGAAGCCGTTGAGAGCGTCGGGCGCAAACTGGGCTGCCAGTGAATCCTTGATGCCCAGCAGGTCCTGCACGGTCGCGTCGTACTGCGCGTGCGTCAACCGTGCGACCCGCGTCGCCGTGTCCCCATCCGAAACGGCCGCGGTCGCCCCGGAACCGGTCGTACCACTGCCGTTCCCGGAGCTGCTCGAGCTCGCGGCACTCTTACCGCCTGCACCGCTCGAGGCGCCACCATCGCCGTCAGCAGCCGCCCCTCCGCGGATCTCGGAGGAACATGCAGCGGTCATCAGCAGGGCCAACCAAGCGCCCGCAAGTAGTTCGCCTTTGCTCATGCGCCAGCTGGCAGCTTAGCAGACACGACCGCGCATTGCCCCCAAGTTCACACGCGAAACCGCGCGCCAACACCTGGATGTCAGCTCGACAGTACCGCGAAGCGATTCCGCACGCGCCCAAGATGAGAGCTGCTTGTGGCGCACTGTGCGCGAAAGATCGCAACGGGGGCCGAACGTGCGCCCTTGGCCTACTCCAGCGGACGCCGAAAGATAAGCAGCTGGGGCCGACTGTCGCGCGGATTCGCCACGCGCGCATCGCCGTTGTTGTCGAGGACGACGTAGACGAAATGCTCGTCGACAGCCAATCCTTCAGCCATGCCGTAGCGCCGGTGAACATAGGCGTAACGCGGGTCGTTTTCCGACTGTTCGAAACTCCAGGCTTCGTGCTCCTGCCAACCTGTGGCGTCGCGACGCAAACGCACCACTAGGTGCCCATTGCGGATCAGCGCAAACAGCGCATCCCCATGCGTCGTCAAATCGCTGAAATCCGGTGTGCGGCCGGCTGGCAAATGAAACAGCGTAGTAGGCAAGCTCCAAACCTGGGCTTGCTCGAAGTCGCCTCCTGGTGCGAGCTCGAGCAACCCGCGCTCGCTGCGTTCGGCCGCAATCACCAACCGCCCATCCGACAAGTGTGCGACTCCCTCCAAGGTTGCGTTCGCTAGCTGGAACAGACCGGCGCGCGCCCCCAGCGCCTTCAAGGGCGGCGAGTACCAACGTGCAGAGGCATCACTGCCCACGCGCAAAATGCGCGTCTGTTCCTCGCTGACCAAGAGCAATCCACCGGCCCCGTCGGAACACATCCCCTCGAGATCCAGGCCGTCCGTGTCGTCCAGACCCGAGATGCTTTGGTGCTCACGGACGCGTACCTGGTGCCTTTCGATCAACAGTTCGAACACGTGGCCGTCGTGCTTGTCGGAAACTGTCAGAAGCTTCCCGCCCTGCCACAAGAGACCAGAAGGTTGGAAGTTGTCCCAGCGTTCGATGGGCAGCGCGCGGACCAGCTCGAGCGCTACCAGCCGCGGAGTCGTGGTGGGCGCCCTATCGAGGCCTTGCCCGATGCTTGGCGGCGCGCAAGCCGCGATGCCATGCAGCGCGGCGAGCATTCCGCACAGGGTTCGCGCTCCGCCGGGGCCGGCCGCCCCCTTCAGGAGTGCGAACAAGGCGTTGGCACACATCCTGCTGACCGCGGGCCATGAACGCATGCTTGGCCGTGCACCACGCCGCGGCCGTGGAGGACCATCGGGTAGATCGACGAACAGGGGCACGGCATGGGCGATGGGCTAGGTTTCTACCGAGCTGGCTGCTGCTGTCAACGCTGGTCCATCTGTGTGCGGGGTGTTCCCCAGCGACTTCGCTCCCTTCGGAGGCACAGCAAGCCGAGGCGTCGAACGTTCGGATAGGCTTCACCAGTATCGAGTCTCGATCGGCTGCGGGCTCCGAATACGTCACCAATCGAGAGGTCGACGGTTTCCCGGTGGCTATCATCGACAGCCATCCGGCGATCCGCGTGTTGCGAGGCGACTTCGAGCCGCCCGACACACTAGTGCTCGTGTACGAAGAAGAGTGGCTCGACGCCTTGGCACAAATGGTCGAAGCCACCCGGGGCCAGGCCAAGGTCGTGCTGCTCACGACTCCGGAACAACGCTGGGCCAAACCACTCGTGCGATTTGCCGCCCAACCCCACGTCAAGGTCCTGAGCAGCAGGCTGGATTCACCCTGGGTTCGCGATTACGGGCCGCTGCAAACCTATGAAGTCGAGGTTGGCCCGCTCTGGCTCGATTTCGGATATGCACCCGATCGCCCGTTAGACGACAAGGTGCCCGCTTCTTTGTCTACACTTCTGAACGCGCGCTTGGAGGCACCCAGTCTCCCGCTCGATGGCGGTGCCGTCATCAGCAATGGTGGTGGCTTGTGCGCGATCAGCCGCACGAACCTCATCGATGCGGGCCTCAACGATCCGGCGAGCGAAGCCATCGAGACCTTCTTGGCCGGTCTAGGCTGCCGCGCTACGGCAATCCTACCTACGATACCAGAAGAAAGTACGGGACACGCGGATGTCGTTGCGCAGTTTCTGAGTCCCACGCTGGCCATGGTCGCGTGGTTGGATCCGGCAGACAACGCCGATATCTCGGATGCGCTCGACCGATCGGCGGAGCATCTCGCGAGCGCAGCCGCGCTCGGCGACTTTCCGCTTCAGATCATGCGCATCCCCATCGCGACCTCGGGCGAAACCTTCTATTCGTACGTCAACGCCACGCGCCTGCGCTCCCGACTGCTGGTCCCACGCTTCAACAACGTGCGGGAAGAAATCGAGCAAAGCGCCTACGCCACCCTCGAAGCTGCGCTGCCTGGAGTCGAGCTGGTGCCCATCGACGCCGATACGATGGTTCAACTGGGTGGGGCCGTGCACTGCGTCACCCTCGGGCTGGGACCGAGCGCTCCCGAGATGGGCAGCCCGCTCAGGCGTGCGGCGCCGCGTCATAGGCCCAGGCGTCGGCGCGGTTGAGGCCCGTCAAAAGCGCAAGTTTTGCACGCAATTCGGTCCTTTTTTGCACCCGGCCCGGGGGTGGATTCGTCATCCAGCCCTGGGGGTGTGACTGACGGCGCGCCCCTTTTGTCGTAGGACTCGGGGGCTCGATGACCGCAGAAAAGCCCCGAGTACTGCTCGTGCGACCCAATCGGGGGCGGGGGGACCGATTGATCGAGACCCTGAGGGCCGCTGGCTACGAAACCCACGTAGTTGCGCCGGTCGCGGAGAGCGTGGGCTTCATCGACGCGGAGCATCCAGAAGTCACGGTCGTCGATCTGGTCGACGAACCAGACGCGGGTAGCCGCTTCATCGCCATGGCCCGACAGCGCGCCGGGGCTGAACCGTCGATCATCGGCGTCGCGGAGCCGGAGCCCGGCTCGACCATCGCGTCCGACGCCGTCAAAGCCGGCGCCGACGGCGTGGTCGAGTTGTCGACGGAATCCACCTTACTGGTGCCCATGGTCAACCGCGCGCGGGACCGCGCGGTTTCGGCCGCCCGCACAGAACACTTCCGCAAGCGAGCCGAAGAAATTCTCTCACTGGCACAGTTCGACGCCATCGTTGGCTCTCACCCCTCGATGCAGGAACTGCTGAAGCGCGTGGCCTATGTCGCGAACACGCGCGCCACGGTCTTGATTCAGGGCGAAAGCGGCACCGGCAAAGAACTGATCGCGGCGGCGCTGCACCAAAACTCGAAGCGCAAAGAAGGTCCCTACGTGCGCCTGAACTGCGCATCGCTCGCCGAATCCGTGCTGGAATCCGAGCTCTTCGGCCACGAAAAAGGCGCCTTCACCGGAGCCGCAACGCGCCGCGAAGGGCGCTTCAAGCAGGCGGACGGGGGCACGCTACTGCTCGACGAAATCAGTGAAATCCCGCCCAGCGTGCAGGTAAAGCTGCTGAGGTTCCTGCAAGAAAAAGAGTTCGAACGCGTCGGGGGTAACGAATCGCTGCGTGTCGACGTGCGCGTGCTGGCTGCCACCAATCGCGATCTGAAAGCTCTGGTACAAGATGGCCGGTTTCGCGAAGACCTGTATTACCGCCTCGCCGTCGTGCGCCTGGACGTCCCCCCATTGCGCGCGCGCCCCAGCGATATCTTACCCCTCGCCCATCAGTTCCTGCGGCGAGCCGCGGAGGAAAACGAGGTCGAGGTCGTAGGGTTCACCAAGGAGGCCGAACGCGCACTCCTCGGTTACCCGTGGCCGGGCAACGTGCGGGAGCTGCAGAACGCGGTCGAGCACGCCGTCATTCTCGCGGAGTCCGAGCTTGTCGATGCACGGCAGCTACCGATTCAAGCGCCCGACGCCGCCCAGAGCCTGCGATTGATGGTTCCCGGCGTGACGCTCGCCGAGCTCGAACGCTTCGCGATCACCGAAACGCTGAAAGCGGTCAACGGTTCCCCAGCAAAAGCCGCAGAGATCCTCGGGGTCAGCCGCCGTACCATCCAATATCGAATGCGCGAATACGGCCTGAGCGCAGGTGCCCGCGGCGTGGGCCCTGGCGAGCCCCCACCTCTCGAAGACAAGTAACGACCCGAAACCGCAAGTCGAGGGCGACCGCGGTCGCCCACGCGCCAAAGCCGACTACCTGATCGACGAGCCACACACGGCGGATGCCCGCGCGTAGCCGTCTCGCCCGGTGCAGGTCCAGCGCAGCCGGTAGAGAACTGCCTTAGGTTCGACCGCGCATAGCCCCCGCCTCACACACGCGGAGTCGAACCCGCCGACCCTAACGCGAGCGGGCTCTGCGGTTTTGCAGTTGGTCTCGTTCGGAGGCGGCGCACCAGACCACACCAATCGACGAACATAGTATAGCATATGATATACGCAGTGAAGTTGATGCTCAGGGTCAACGCGATGCCGGCGTGGAATAGCAGCCCGCACAGCAGCGCCAGGCGGCGGGGCCAACGACCCAACAGCGCCAATGGGAACAGCAGTTCGCCGAGCAGCGCCGCGCTCGCAATCAGTCGCAACAAGACTGGCTGCTGCGAGAGCCACGACCCAATCGCTGTGGGTCGGCCCACATAGGCATAGTCGACGATACCGAAGCCGTCGCGAAAGGCCTGGTCGGGGCGGTCGCCTCGTTGCTGAATGAAGCGTTGCGTGCCCTCGCCACGCTTGGAACCTCCCCCCAGGTAAAACGCCAGCGTCTGACCGTCAGCCCAGTCCCCGCCGGCGTAGCGAAGCTTGGAAACCCCGGCGCTGAAGTACAAAAGGCACAACAGGACCAGCAGCGTGCGAACGGGCCAAACGCTCTTGGGCGAGTGCGGAAGGAGCTCCGGCGCCCAGCCCGGCGGCGGTCGCCCTTTGCGCTGGGCAACGAGCTTGATCAACAAGGCGTCCAGCGACAAAGCCGTGGCTCCCGGCGCGAAGGCGACGATGAACAACACCAGCGCGGGCAAAGCCGATGCGTGAGCCGTGTAGCCCCAGGCGTTGACGGCCAGGCCGAGCCCCAGATTCAGGAAAGCCAACGCGATCAGTGCGACTCGCGCCAACAGCCCCACGAGCGCCAGCGCTACCAGCAGCATGGCGAGTTGTCGGACTGGCTCGATGGCGTGCTCCGGCAGCGGCAGCGGTAACCGCAACCATTGAGCGAGAGAAGGTGGGTCGTGAAATTCGATGGCTCGCTCGCGAGCGCCGCTCAGCCGAGGGAAAAGCCGCTCGCTGTAGAACCAGCCCACCCAGCTCACGAGCAATACTCGAAATACGCCCATTTGATACCGAGACGAGGGTCGGAACCACCAGCGTTCGATGGCGTGAAGGCCATGGGCAACCCGTTGTAGTGCGCCGCTGCCCGTCACGGTGCTGCTCCACGCCAGGGCAACAGCCTGACGGCTCCGCTGGTCGCCTCGAAATAGGCTACGGGACGCCGCTCCACCCCGGCTTTCGAGAGTCGACGGACCTCCAGCTGAACACTCTTGAGCTTCATCCCCGTGCGCCGAGTGTAGGCGCGGCTCACGAGCTGCATCCATCGACTCAGTCGCGCGCGGAAGCTCGCTTCGTCGTCGTGCGGGTGGTGACCGCTCGGGTGCCGCGGATCGGTCGATCCGTAATACTTGGCAAAGAACTGGCGACGAAAGCCGAGCTCTCCGAGACCCAAGTGGGCGTCAGGTTCGAGCTCGACGAGAGGGCCTGTTTCGGGTTCCAGCCACACCGCGAGCTCGAAGAGTGGGTCACCCGGCGCGTGATAGCGGGCGAACATGGGTGCGGAAGTGAATGGCCAGTCCTCGTACGGGCCTAAAACCGCACGTAGCTCGAGCCCGCAGATCAAGACGATGAGCAGTGCCGCCGCAAGCTTGTGCCAGCGGCACGGCTCACCCGGGGCGGCCTCGGCGTTCATATGCCCCGCTTCGGACCCTGCTCGCGCGGCATGGTAGCGACGAGTGCCTCGACCAGCATTTGAGTCGTACGCCGCTGCTCCGACCTGAAAAATAGCTGGTTGAGCTCGAGCTCGATGCCCACGTAGCGGTTGGCATCGAACACTTTTCGCAGAGCGGTGGTGTGCCCATCGGAGACCCCCCTATAGGGGTAGTTGCGGCGCACGCGCCCGAGGCTGCCGGCCTGCTGGAGTCGAGCCTGCCAGCTCGCGGCGAACGCGGCTTCGCCAGGGCGCGCCGGGTCGTACAAGAGCCCTATATCGGTATCGCGCCTGACTCCCGAAAGCCTCGGAGTGAAGCTGTGCACCGACAGGTGAATCACTCGCCGACCGCGCGCAATGCGATCGCGTATCGCGCGATGGACGCGTGCGCGAAATGGCAAATAGTAGCGAGCCAAGAGCTCGTGTCGCTCGTCCGCGGTCAAGCGGCGCGCATACTCTGAGAAGACCGCCCGGTGTCGTGGCGAGCGGTTCAGGTCGATCAACAACCGTGTCACGCTGCCCACGAACAGCGGACAACTCAGGGCGCCAGAAAGGCTCACGGCCACCGCCTCGGCACCGATGTCGTAGGCTCGATGGCTGGCCAAAAGCCGCGTCGATGCATTGGCGCGGAACACCCTTCGATAACGATCGGGCACACACGCGGAGGCGTGCTCGCAGCTGACGATGACTGCATCAGCGCGCACTTGGCTCGTACATCCTCCCCTGCGCCAGACAGTCGGCAAGTTCTCGATACACTGCCAAGAGCTTTTCTTTGCTGGGTGAGTCTCCCAAGGCCCGCACGATTCGCTGCGCCAGCGTGCCTTGCTCGCAGATCACCGATAGCGCCTGATCACGCAGCGTCGTGGTCGAGTCCCGCTCCAAGAGCCGCTCGGCCAAATCACTCCAGAGCTCCGACACGCTAAGCCGTTCGTCACGGATACCGAAAGCCGCCAAATAAGCGGCATCGGGCCAATCTGCGCGACCGCCTCGTTCGACCGACTGCTGGTGGAAGCGAGCCAATCGTTCGGTCTCGAAGCGACACTGGCTCGGGTAGTCCATGAAGCGCTCCGAAACCAGAGCCTTCACGGCTGCCACCACCAACTGTGCAATCGCCAGATCCGCACGCGGACATTCTTGCAGATCGATGGTGCGGATCTCGATCGCCATGCGATCGAAGCGGGCGATCGCTCCTCGCGCGTTGACCCACTCGTGGCACAAAACGCGGTCGGGGTCGAGCTTCGCCAAATCTCGATAGATACGTGCGAGGATATCTTCGTGATAGCCGGCTCGGGAAAAGACGGCTTCTGGAATGACCTGACCGGTAATGGACGGCACGCGCGCGCAATTGCTTCGATACACCTCGAGCCGATTGTCCAACTTGCCTGTGACCACCCCATCCATGACCGGTGAGCTGGCAGACAGCCCGGGGATCAGCGGCAGCACGAGCCTAACGGCCGCGTGCAGTCTGCCGAACTGTTCGTCGTTGGCGAAGGGCAGGTTGATGTGCATGCTCTGCAGATTTGCCCAGCCATGCCCGCGGCAACCGAAAATGCGGTCGAAGGCACGGTAGATTTCGGCATCTTCATGCGGCCACAGCACGAGCTCACGATGCGGGTCCATCCAAGGGTGCATCGCCGTGGGCAATAGCGTGGCTCCGAGCGGACCCAGCAGGTCCAAGATATCACGCACCTGCTCCTCGAATACCGGCACCAGCTCCGCCAGGTTCGGAGCGGGACCGTTGCTTTTCATTTCGATGACATGCAGCGCCAGCTCGTTACTCCACGAAGCAGCGCCGCGATCGACTTCCAAGTCATAGCCCCCGCCGACGACCTGCATCAGCTGGTCGGCGCGTGGTTTCACGTCCAGCGACAGCGCATCCACGATCATGTATTCGAGCTCGATCCCAAACCCTTCGAAGAGACCAAGCGGTTCGTCGATTGCCATCGTGTCCTCCGATCGTATCAGGCCTTGTCCACGACTCGACCCCGTTGCTCCAAGCGATCATAGAAGTGCTTGAGAACCTTCACGTACAGGTCGTCTTTGAGCACCAAGTCTTCGACCCCCGCTTCGATACTCGGGTTGTCGTTGACCTCCATGACCATGAGGCGCCCCGCGACTTCTTTGATGTCGACTCCGTACAGTCCGTCCCCAATCAGGCGCGCCGCTTTGACCGCCAGCTTGACGACCTTGTGCGGGGCATCCTCGATCGCCAGCGTGTCGGACTTGCCGTACGAACGCCGGTTCGCTCCGGTAGCTTTCTGGATTTGCCAATGACCCCGCGCCATGTAGTAGCGACAGGCGTACAGAGGCACCCCGTCGAGCACCCCGATGCGCCAGTCGAATTCGGAAGGTGTGAATTCTTGCGCCACGACCAGCTCGGAATCCTTCAAGAAGGTTTCTAGATGATGCTGAAGCTCATCGGCGCTCTTGGCGCTGACTACACCGGCGGAAAAGGAGCTGTCTGGCCGCTTGAGCACGCATGGAAACCCGAGCTCGTGCACGATGCGGTCGGTGTTGTCGCGATGAATCACCAAGGTCTTGGGGCTGGCGATGCCGTGCCGCTCGAAGAGCTCGGCCTGGTAGACTTTGTTGGTGCAGCGCACGATCGATTCAGGGTCGTCAATCACGACCAAGCCATTGGCCTGAGCACGCCTGGCGAAACGATACGTATGGTGATTGACCGCCGTCGTCTCGCGAATGAACAGAGCATCGAACTCACCCAGACGACCGAAGTCGTCCTTCTCGATCAGCGTGACGCGCATGGACAGGCGCTTGCCGGCGCGCACGAATCGCTGTAGCGCGCGCTCGTCGGACGGGCGATCGACCTCGTGAGGATTGACGAGCATCGCCAATTCGTAGCGCGGCTTCTGGATCCCGGTGAGCCGCGGGCGGGCGAAGAAGCGCTCCGCCTGTTCGACCACGAACTCCCGATGCGTCTCCAAAATCTCATTGGTGGCGATGGGCCTGAGGCTGTTCAGGTGCCACTGGTCCGAACGAATGAACTCGGCGCGCAAAAACGGCGCAGGAAAGTGCGAAAACAACGCCTGACACAAGCTATCGTAGCGGCGCGCCATGTTGCGCCCGAAGTAGATGCTGAGTGTGAAGCGATCGCCCTTCAGCGGCGCCAATGTATGCTGCAAGCGATCGCCCAGCTCTTCGGACGCCACGCGAATGATTGCAGAATGCTTGAGATCCTGAAGCGTCGTCACGGAGGGCATGGGACGATGCCCACGCGCCCTCGCCAAGAGCGAGACATAGTACCCGACGGTTTGATAGCGGTAGCTTTTGCAGAGGTTGAACACCGAGGCGCGCTTGAGATCGAAGTACTTCGGGTTCGTCAGGTACTCGCGAGCCGTCACGATTTCGGTCCCTGGAATGTGCAGCGGCCAGTGCTTGGGATTGTCGACGACGATCAGCTGAATCATGCCCCCTCTTTGGCGCTGGCGCCCGAAGGTCCGACAATCAACAAGTTGGCGTCGTAGGTCACGATGCCAAGTAGAATCGAGGCGAGCAGTCGTTCGGTGCTCACGCTGTAGTAGCGCTTTTTATAGCGCGGGTTGTCGTGCAGCGGGTCGGAAACGCGCACTTCCCGCTTCTCGCGGTCGTAGCCACTCAGCACTACGAAGTGGCCCATGGGCTCGCCCCGAACGTTGTCGTATTCGTCGCGATACTCGCGCGCGCAGTCATACAAATAGGTCGCGCTCAAACCGGTCAAGATGGGGATTTCTCGGTTGAGAAAGCGCCTGAGCAGCCCTGCGCTCAACGGCTCGTATTTGATGCGTCCACCGAGTCGCAGAAAATCGAGGTACGCGTTGGTCGCCAACTGGAGCTTGGGATCGGACTTGACCCGCCGCTGAGCCTCGAGAAGCGCTACCAAATCCGCCCTGCCACGGAACCAGGTCGGATCGAACACCTGCAAGTTGTAGGTGTAAATCTCCGCCGAGTAGCCGCGCCTCAGCGCGTGGCAACCGAGCAGCACAGCAAGCGTCCCACCCGCCGGCAGCACGGTGACCTGGTCAATGACCTCCTCCAAAGAGATCGAGTCACCGAAATAGCGGTACACTGCGTGCAGACACGTTGGCCCGCAAGTCACGCTGTCCGGCTGCGGCAAAACCTCCAGCTTCAACCGATGTCGTTGTCGCGTAGTCATGAAGCCTAAGACAAACCCCAGCTCAGTGCTCACAGCAAGCGCAGGTGGAACCGAGCCTAGCCAGTGGGACTGCCCGAGCAAAGCAACGATCGCGCCATGTTGAATCAGCTTGGCCTTGGCGCGCTTTGCCTCAGCCGGGGGCGCAGCGGCAACGCAGGCTCTGCACCGAGTTTTGTGCAGCATTTGCGCCTACCAGCACGGGGAGCCCTAGGCATCGCCGCAGAATCAGAGCATCAGCTCGCCTCGCCCCACGACCACTGCCGCTCCGCCCACCACGATAGCTCTCGGCGCATCGACGTCTCCCTCGACCCGCGCGTAGAGCGTCGAAGGCCGCCCTACTTCGGCGCCCTGCTCCAAGCGTGCGGTCACCCCGGGCGCCAGCAGCGCGTGCCTGACGAGGTGCCAGGCGAGTGGTCCGGCGGCGGAACCCGTCGCCGGATCTTCGACGACGCCCATGGCCGGCGCGAACAGGCGCGTCTTGTACTCGGTCCCCTCCCCTGCGAACACGCTCACACCAGCCGCGACACGTTCGAGTGCCTTCGAGTCTGGCGCGAGCTCCGCCACGGATGCCCGGGATTCGACTTTGACCATCAGGTGGCGGACTCCATTGTCGTAAAGCTCGATGGGCAAGCATGCCTTGGCATGGCCCAGCGCCGCCAAGAGCGCCTCTTGCTCGTGCCACGGGGCCACGGTTGGAATGGGTTGTTGCATCCAGCCAAAGACGATGCGCGGCCCCTCGCGTTCCAGGCTCACCTCGACGGTGCCTCGCCCTGTCTCCAGCCGCACGACTTCTGTTTGCAGCGGCCCTCCAAGCACGACCGCGCTACCGAGCACCGGATGACCTGCGAACGCAAGCTCCCGCGTGGGGGTGAAGATGCGCAATCGGGCGTGGGCACCCTGCGTGGCCGGCACGACGAACACGGTTTCACTCAGATTCATCTCCCGCGCGATAGCCTGCATCAGCTCGCCCGAAAGGTCGTGCGCACGGGTGAATACGGCCAGCGCGTTGCCCTTCAGGCGTTCCGACGTGAACACGTCGCACAAAACATAACGGTAAGTGCCCATGGAAGTTGCCGAGCCGTAGCACGAGAGCGGCCTGGCTCGTACGCCCGTCGCGTCGAAGGCGGCGTTCGCTCGTGGCGGAACGCCCCGCCCCGACCGACCCAGCCTGCGGAGCGAGCGACGCCTGGGGTGTGGCTTCTCGCTCGGGAAAATGCATGCAAATCTTGCTTAGCGTTGCGTTTTGATGTGGCTTTTGCCGGGTCCATGGAAACGTTTTTTGCCTGACTTCGCCCAAGCCAGAAATGCTGCGCGGACGACATAAAGCTTAGCGATCATGGCTTGCCCTGCTAATACGCACTGAACCGCGTTCCCTGGCAGGGTACGCTCGCCGAGCTCTATCGCCCTGGACTGGAGCATGTTGCCCGAAACCTGCGCGCCCTATCGCCGACTCTCGTGCGGCCACCCGAGCCCACCGCTGGCTCAGCGCCCAGAAGCGCGCATGCACCAAACACCGCGGTTGGCTCGGTAGAAGGTGGTCATGCGCCTAGACAGCGAACAACTGGACCTCCTGGCACAAGCCCGTGTTGGAACGACCGTCAAGGGGAAGTGGCACTTGGATCGGTTGATCGGGGTTGGAGGCATGGCGGCGGTATATGCCGCGACTCACCGCAACCGAAAGAAAGCCGCGTTGAAGATCTTGCACCTCGAGTACTCCGCGCAAGAGGCGATCCGCGAACGCTTCTTGCGCGAGGGCTACGTGGCCAATAGTGTGGGCCACGGCGGGATCGTCAAGATCGACGACGACGACGTGACCGAGGACGGCGCGGCCTTTTTGGTCATGGAATTGGTGGAGGGTGAAACGCTCGAGGAGAGGCTGACTCGTGAAGGTCCGCTACCTGCCGACGAGGTGCTGAGCTACATGGATCAGGTGCTCGACGCGCTCGCCGTGGCACACGCGAAAGGCGTCGTTCATCGGGATCTGAAACCCGACAACATGCTGCTTTCCAAGGACGGCCGAGTCAAGCTGCTGGACTTCGGCATTGCGCGCGTGCGTGAGTTGACGACGGATCCTACTCGGACCCTCACGGATGGGCTTCTAGGTACCCCTGCGTTCATGCCGCCCGAACAAGCGCGAGGCAGTTGGGCCGAGGTCGACGCCAAGAGCGATTTGTGGTCACTGGGTGCGACCATGTTCACCTTGCTGACGGGCTGCTACGTCCATGACGCCGAAACCGCCACCGAAACCCTGGTCGTGGCGATTGCCCAGCGCGCCCCGAAGTTGAAAGAGCTGCGGCCGGACCTACCCGCCGCGCTCTGCAAGGTCGTCGATCGCGCGCTGGAATACGAGAAATCCGCGCGCTGGCCGACGGCCACCATCATGCGACTAGCCGTGCGTCAGGCGAAGAACGAGCTCGAAGCCAGCGAGGTCGAAGCCAAGCGCGAGCTCGCTTTGAGCCGTGCAGCCCGCGCCTCCGATCCGGAGATCGAGGTCAGTGATTCCGAATCCGCTCGCGATCGCGCGTTCCGCGCGGCCGCTGAGACGCAGGCGGCATCGACCGCAACGCACCAGTCGACAACCGCAGCGCCAGAACCTGCCACGACCAAGGCGAGCCAACAGGCTCCGCACGATGCGCAGCGTACGGCAGACGAGCAGCCTGCCGCTGCGCAAAGCGAAAACCAGAGCGCGCCGGCCGCGCGCCTCCCCCTGCCTTCCGACGACGAGCTCACCGTGGTCAGACCCAATCCCCTGCCGTTGGCGAGCACGGGGCAGCTTCCACAATCGGCCACGGCGAGGGAGCACGCAGCAACGAGCACGGCCCAGTCGAGCACGACCCAGTCGAGCACGGCCCAGTCGAGCACTAGCGAGCCAAGCACTAGCGAGCCAAGCACGGCCCAGCCAACCGGAGCCGTCCATCGCTCCCTCAGCTTCAACGCTCCGGTCTGTGACCTGGGGCAGGTCGCCCCCACCCACGATGCCGTGCCGGACGCGCCCGAGAGCGCCTCGACCAGCAGCTTCACGTCGAACACGCCACCACCGAACAGCGTTCCCTCGAGGGGGTCGAACGGAAGCACCGTATCCATCGCCGCGTCGTTGATTCTTGCCGCCGTGGTCATCGTGGGGGTCACGTGGGTGGTTCAGCGCCAGAAAGACGATGGCGCCGGAGCCCATCAGGCGCCCCTGAACGCGACGCTCCATGCAGCCCAGGCCCGACCCCAAGAGGTCGTAGCGCCCCCTGCCGCTCCACCAGCCGCGTCTGCCTCGACCGCCACCCCCAAGCGGCCCGATACCGAAACACCGAGCGCGGAGGCGGGCAAAGCCGAAACGGTGGCGCTCGAGGAGCTACCGGTGCTGCCCTTGGTTCAAGCCCCGCTGCCGCCCTCTCCGCTCGAGCAGGCCAAAGAAGAGACCAAGCGAGAGCTTTCCGAGGGCGCTTCGATACAGGGCGCTTCGATACAGGGCGCTTCGATACAGGGCGCTTCGATGAAGGGCTCCAAGCTGCCGGAGTGAGCCGGGCGATCTTCGGAGACCCGCCGCTCTGCGTTGCGAGCGTATCAATCTGCTAGCTCTGAATCTGAGCGATGCTGGGCTCGATTCCATGACGGAGCCACAGGCCCGCCGATAACACAATGCGAACTGGCCCGAGCCAGTAGGCGAACCAGCCCCGATTCGGCAAAAGCGCTAAACGCGCTAGAAACGAACGACTCTTGAGCTTCACGTCGATGATTCCAGCACGCTCAGTCAGATCTTTCGCCGCTAGCACCGATTTGTTCCGCAGATTTGCCACTTTTTCGGGTTGTTTCCGTTCAGAGTCCCCGAAACGACGCTCGCATTAGCGCTAACAGAGCTCTGTTAAAGCCAATTCGAGACGCGCGGGCACCAACACGAAGCAAGAGCACGCAGCCGCAGCGCTGAACAGCGCGCTGTCTCATGCTGAGGCAGCGTGTGGGGCGCTCACCAAAGGCCGATGCCCCCGCCATTCGCTAACAAAGGGGGCTAGACATTGTTGGCCGTCACGTGTAGGGGTGACGCTGAATGCAGGCTTCGCGCCTCCAACGACTTAACGAATTTCTTGCACTTGGAATGGTCCCAGGGTGGGGAGTGCAGCTCTCGCAAGGTTCCCATGCCCAATCGACCTGTTCCCGCAGACGAGACGCCCGCACCAGAGTCATATATTCGTGAGCTCGCCCCGCCCGCTGGGGCCGAGCCAGTACCCTTCGGTGCGGTCCCGCGATACTCGAAGACCGCCGCTCAGCTCCTGATCAGGGCACTGATCGACGCAGGAGTCGACACGTTCTTCGGCATTCCCGGCGGACCGGTTTCCCCGGTGTTCGACGCCATCTTGCAAGAACCAGCGGCCAGGCTGATCGAGTCGCGTCACGAGACCGCGGCTGCGTTTGCGGCTGCTGACTACTACAGGGCCTCGGGCAAGGTCCCCGCAGTGGTGGTGACGGCCGGGCCCGGCGCGACGAACGTCGTCACGGGCGTGGTCTCTGCCCATCTCGAGCGCGTCCCCATGCTCGTCATTTGTGGCGACGTCGCGTGGGCGGCCGAAGGCGGCAAGCTGCTGCAGGACAGCGGTCCCGAGGGCATCGGCATTGAAAAGATGTTGGCACACGTGACCCGGGCGACGGTGCGCGCCGCTCAACCAGCAACGGTGGCTTCGCAAGGGCTCGCCGCGCTAAGGGCCGCGACAAACCCGAGCTACCCGGGGCCGGCGCTGTTGGTCCTACCCATTCACCGAGCCCGAGCCTTGGCGGCGGTCACTCGAGTAGAATCGCCGGCTTTTAGCTTCACCCTCGAGCCCTCACAGGAGCTGGTGCGATCCGCGGCGGAGATTCTATCCGTCGCCGAGCGCCCCTTGATCGTGCTGGGGGCGGGTTGCCGCCGGGTTCAAGCTCAAGTGCGCAGGCTGATCGATGCCTTGGATGTTCCCTTCGTCACCACGCCGCAGGCCAAAGGGGTCATCAGCGAGCAACATCCGCGCTCACTCAGGCACGGCGGCTTGGCCGCATCCATGTGGGCGCGCGCCTATACGAACGAAGGGGTCGACGCAGCGCTGGTGTTGGGAACGGATCTGGATGACTGCTCCGTTGGACCTACGCCGTACATCGCCCAGGGCGGCACCTTGATTCACGTCGACCTGGACGCCAGCGTGTTCGGGCGCAATTTGCCCACCGGTCTGGGCATCGTCGCCGAGATTGGCGCGTTCGCCGACCGCATGTACGAGGTAGTCGTCGGCTCGGGCCTGCGCCACGGACGCATCGGGAGTCGACTCAAGCAGATCCGCAGCGAGTCACCCTTTGAAAAGCCCGATTTTGCCCGCGACGAGCAGTCCATCATCACGCCGCAGCGAGCCATCGCGGACCTCGAAGCGGCCTCGCCACGCGAAACGGCATTCATCACCGACATCGGCGAGCACATGCTGTTTGCCTTGCACTACTTGACCGCAGCTGGACCGGACTCGTTCACGATTCACCTCGGGCTGGGCAGCATGGGTTCGGGCATTTGTGGCTCCATCGGGCTGGCGCTTGCTCAGCCGGAGCGCCCCGTGGTGTGCATTTGCGGTGACGGCGGGATGCAAATGGCGGGCATGGAAAGCCTGGTCGCCCTGAAGTACCACCTGCCCATCGTTTTCGCCGTCTTCAACGACGCGCGCTACAACATGGTGTATCACGGGCACAAGCAGGTCTACGGGCGCGACGCCGCATGGGACAGCCCGTGGACGGACTTCGCTGCTTGGGGGCGTGCGATGGGCATGGCGGGTATTCGCATCAATCATCCCGGAGAGATCACGGCGGAGCGCTTGACCCGACTGCGCAACACGGGCGTTCCGACCATTTTGGACATTCGCATCAACCGCGAAGAAAGGGTCTCGGGAGGAGGGCGTAACGAGGCGCTCCAGCACATGTCGATGCTCCATCCCACTCGAGGGTGCCCCTAGTGTTCGCCCGGATAGCGGGGTTGGGACAATGGTTTCCGGAACGAATACGGCACAACGCGGAATGGCCCGCTGACTTCGGCCAGCGCGCAAAGAAAAATACGGCTGACCGCACGCTCGCCGATGTGAAGCTGACTCGCCCCGACGGCGCACTGACACGCATTATCGAGCGCCACCTGGCACGAGAAAAGGACGACGCGTTTCTGGGCGCGCGCCAGCGTCATGTAGCAGAAGACTCGATTTCTTCCGCTCGGGCGGAATCGTGGGCCGCACGAGCGGCGCTCGACGATGCCGGCGTCGAGGCGAGCCAAGTAGACGCAATCTTCAGCTGGGCGCTCGTCCCCGACCGCATCATGCCGTCGACCGCGTGCGCCGTTGCCCACCTCTTGGGGGCTCACCAGGCATGGGCGGCGACCGTCGATGCGGCATGCGCAAGCCCGGTGGCACAGCTTGGCTTGGCCGCGAGCTTGATTGAATCGGGTCGCGCTCGCACGGTGTTGCTCACGCAGTCGCACCTGGCCACGCGTACGTTTCCGTTGACTCACCCAGCGTCTCCCTGCGTGGGTGACGGGGCAACGGCGCTGCTGGTCCGTGCCGCCGAAACGCCCGGCATAGGTCTCATGCACAGCGTGACCCACGGCGAACACTACGATTCCGTTATCTGGTGCCGAGACAAAGACCCAAGCAAAGATACACCCTGGTGGCAAGCGGGCGGCCCTCATTTCATGAGTAGCCACGCACCAGAGGTGGCCAGCACCTTGATTGAAGAAACCGTCCCCACCGCCGTGCGGACCATTCGGGAGCTCGCGCAACGAGCGAGCCTCGAGCTATCGGAAATCGACGTGATCGCCAGCATTCAACCGAGGGCCTGGGTGCCTCCCGCCATCGCCGAAGGCCTGGGTTTGAACCCGAACATTGCACCTCAAACCTACGAGCATGTGGCGCATCTCGGCGGTGTGGGCGCCATCGTCAACCTGATCGAAGCGCGGCGCTGTGGACTCTTGCGCAAGGGAGCGAACGTGGTGATGTACGCTCAGGGCGCCGGATTCACGCGAGGCGCCGTCCGAATTTGTTGGTAGCTCGACACGGGAACCAGCTCATCGAGCGTCGACAACAGCAGGTTGGCGGTGACGGGTTTGGAAAGCACGGGGTTGTCGAGCCCACCTAGAAAACCCCGGTAGCGCTCGCGAGCCTCGTCCGCCACCACGAAGACAGTGCGCTCGGCCAGCTGCCCCTTTGTCTCGACGAGCCACTCGTACAGGGCCCTGCCGTCCACTTCTGGCAGACTCAGCTCCGTGACGACCGCGTCGACCGTCGACCCCGAGCGCAGCAAGTCGATGGCTTCTTGTCCATCGCTCGCGAGCAGAACATTGCAAGAGCGACCGAGCACGCGGGCGTACGCCTTGAGGATCCGCTCGTCATCGTCCACGATGAGCACGCTGCGTCGCTGCGCGGGCACGATGCGCGCGGGGCCCAGCCGCGTTCCTCGATACGCCGCACGCATCTCGGCTCGAGTGGGAATCGGCGCCAAGACCACGAAGGTTGCGCCCATGCCGTACAACGAGTCCACGATCAGATCGCCACCGATGTCCCGGAGAATCGACCGAGAGATGCTTAGACCGAGACCCGTGCCGACGCCGACACGCTTGGTCGTAAAGAAGGGATCGAAGATGTGCTCCAACGCATCCGGCGCAATGCCGGGGCCGGTGTCCGATACGGACACCGCGACGTATTCATCGTCCGCCCGCGTCGAAATACGGACCCTGTGAACAGGTCGCTCGATCTCGCGGATGGCATGGGCCGCATTGATCAGGACGTTCACCAGCACCTGAGTCAGCCTACTTTGCGGAACCACCAGGTGTGGCAGGTCGGGAGAAAAATCTCGTTCGACGTGGCCGGTGACCTGAATTTCTCGCCCGACCAAGCGCAAGGCGTGATCGACCAACTCGTTCACGTCGACCAGCTGTGCCTCCTCGCGATCCGAATCCGAACGGGCGAAAATGGTCAGATCTTTGACCACCTCGGCGATCGAGCTGCACGCCGAGGAGATCTCCAACAGCAGCTCCTTGCCCTCACGGTCCGGCGCTCCGTTGGTGCCCAGGTTCAACAGGTGCCTGACTTGCTCCAAGCTGGCCCCCGAGCCCCGTGCACTCAGCGCCTTCAGCTCCCGCACGACGCTGAGCAATGGGTCCATCAACGCCGTGAACGCCTCCGCACTCAGCTGCAGCGCAGTCAAGGGATTGTTGATCTCGTGGGCGACGCCCGCCACCAGAGTCCCCAAGGCGGTCAATTTGTCGGAGTGCGCAATCGCCTGACTGGTGCGTTCTTGGCCTCGCCTCAGCTGTGCTCTGAGTCGGGTGCGGTCCAGAAAGCCGTGCACTGCAGAATCATCGCGCGGAGGCCACACCAACACCTCGTCCGCACCGTTCTCGAGCGCCTCGAGAGCTTCGACGTCATCGAGCACTACCATGCCGATGGGAGCGCCCCCGAATTCCGAGCGGGCGCGCCTCAGTGCGACGGCCGGCTCTGCATCGTCCAGCTGAATGGATAGCCTTTCCGATTCTCCCTGATAACGCCCGGCCAGGAGAGCCTGGAGCCGCTCTCGGTGTTCGGGATCGCGGCTGAGCAGCAGCGTAACGAGTGTACCGTCGCCTGACTGAGTCGAGACGAAGTTAGAGTCCACGGTCAAACCCGAGCTGGTGCGCTACCAGCGAATGAGGGTAGATCCGTTGAACCGATCTTTCAACCGAGTTTCGAGCTTGGCCTCTATCCCACATGCTTCGAAAGATCCGACAGCACCACCGTTGATCGCCGATTCTATCCAAACGTACTCTTCTTCGTACACCATTTCGATGAATCTCGGCGCATGACGGACCGTGTGCCAGTGCCCATAGAGGAACGTCTGGCGCCGCGCGGCCAGAGCTTGCTCCGTCAGGCGTACCGGGTCGTGCGAAAGCAGCCGCAGCATCGTCCTGCCGAGCAGACTGTTCGCGAAAGTCGTGGCATGCGCCCGCCACACTTCGAACATGCCCTCGTGCAATCGCTCCGGCGACTCCAGCGAGGCACCGGCCATGGCCAACCGGACCAGGTAGTCGCGGAGCGGGTAGGGCCGGATGCTGACCCACGATTGATGTGGCAGATAGCGATTGTATAGCGCGCTTTTCGCACGCTTATCCAGCAGGTTTTCGAACGACTTGAAATAGATGCCTCGCACTTGCGCGGAAGGAGGGACGGCGCTGAGCCGCTCGACCAAGTCGCAATGAGGGGCCAACAGCTCGATAGCTGGCGACAAAGCTGGGGCTACTTCGTACGCAGCTCTCATGAATTGGCCCGGTCGTTGAACTCCCTCAAGTTCAGTTGGCGATCGCTCGCTATACCTACTGTCGCGGTTTATCGCACAAGGCCGCCTTTCGAACGGCCTTTTGCTGGTGGGGTGGCCGAATTGCCGCATTTTCTCGGGCAGGCGTTGCAGATTAACCTCGCCGGAAGGCAGTCATCGCGTCTGCTTCAGCCAGCGTCTGAGCGGTCGGTAGAAGACGCGTTGCCAGTCCTGATGAAAGTAGAAGTCGGCCTCCCCGAGGTCTGCTCGGTGCTCGATGGTCAGCGTCCGGGCACCCGACAGCAGGTTGGCGGTGTCGAACATCGCCGTATCGAAACCGGTTCCTCCGACGAACATGAGAACATCGCCGCGAAACCGATCGAGCCGATCATAATGGCTGTCGTCGTCCCCGGACAGCCCGCATGCCAGGTCCCTGAGTGCCGCCAGCGACCCGTAGTTGTCGAACAGCGGTCCCACGAGCCCGAGCCTGGCTTGATTCGAGTACAGAAACTGCTCGGCGTCCCAGTCGACCAGCATGCGAACGAAGTTCGGTGTGGGTGAAAGCGCACCCGCAGGGGGTGGTGTCCCAAAGACGTAGAGCAGTGCCTGCTGATTACTGGTGCCGGGCGGAAATCCGAACGGCGAGAACCCATCAGGGTCGGATTCGGCCAGCGAAATCGCCGCACCGAAGACTGCTGCGCTCGGGTCATAGGTCGCTCCAGAGGCCAGCTCGTCTTCGAGCAGATCGCAAGCAGGTTCGTTGTGTGCCTGGAGCGTCGGATCCTCTGTATAAAAAGTCCCTTCATAGAAAAATGCACCAGAGAACCAATGGGGTGCGCGATTGATGGTCGCCAGTGCGGCGTTGGACCCCGCCGAAAAGCCACCGATGATCGGTTTTTTCCCAGGACTGTGCCAACGGGCGAGCCCGGTGGCGAATAGCGCATCCGATACATAAGCATCGAAGTCCCACTCACCCATGACGCTGCAGTCGAAAGCTCCCGACTCGCACTGACCCGGCGCCAAACCAGTCCGGCGTTGATCCACGAGCCACACGTCGTACTGGCCGCGGGCCAAGAGCCCAGCCAACGAGTCCTTGTAGTCGGAGGTCTCGCTGACTTCGTAGAAGGCGCCCGGCAACAGGAAGGGGCTCAGCAAAATCAGCGGTTTGCGATGGCCATGGCCGCGCTGCCTAACGTGAGTGATTGAAAATTGATTCAGTGGACCATCACCCGCTTGCACCGTGTACTCGGTGCGCACGAGGCTCGGGTGTGGCGCGGTCGATTCGACCGCAACGACGTCATAGCCCATAGCCTGCGTGCCCAGAGCAAAAAGCCAAAGCCAACCCAACATGCGCTGATTCCCCTTCCTGTGTAATAGCCGAAAATCTAAAGCTTATCTCAGAAGGGCCCCGCGAGTCGATCTGGGTCTATTTGACCCGCACATGATGGTTGTCAGATGTTTCGCCCGCGTGGGAGATAAACGCACACGACCACTCCTTCTCACAAAGTGGTCCTCTCTCGCACAACGACGTATCGCTGTGGCGACTCGCAAAGACCGCTACTGGTCCCGAGCGAGCCCCAGCTGAGGCAATAGCGCGTCGAACTCCGCAAACGCTTCGGGACGAGCGTGCAGCCCATCGGATTCGGGTTCGAACAAGGCGCTGCCCCAGCTGCCGCTTTGGGTCGGTTCCCAGATGAACGTGCCCAATCCGCGGCCGTCGGGTAGATTCTTGATGACTAGATTGGCGGCGGTTCGTTCGGGATTGTACTCGGCGATCACGAACTCGAGCTCTGCATAAGTTTCAGCGAGCTTTTCGAACGTCGCCTCCCAGACAGCGGGCGGCCCTTGCCAGGTCGTGTAGCACGATAACCCCAACACATCGAACTCCACACCGCGTGACAGCGCGCTATCGACCCACCACTCGACGCCTTCGACATCGTCGGTGTTCTCCAAGTGGAGCATGATTTTGATGGTGGGATCGACCTCGCGGACGCCTTCGATACCCGCAATCAAGAGTGTGGCCAAATTGTCCCAGTTCGCCGTGCTGCCGTGAATCGGTGCCAGCACGGGATAGTTACCCCAGCAGTCCGTGTCGGGACCGGGCACGTGGGCCAAGATGCCCGGCGTGATCTCGTTACCGACCTGTACGATGTCGGGTCTGGCTCCGGCAGCAATGGCCGTGCTGACCACGTCGATGGTGTACTCTTTCATCAGCTGAGCCAGCGCTTCGATAGAGTCCGCATCGCGCCATGCCTCCGGGATGATCTGATTGCCCGGATCGGCCCACACGTCGCTATAGTGAAAGTTCAGCAAGAAACCCATGCCGGCCTGCTTGATTTGTTTGCCAAAGGCCACGACGTGATCGCGATCGCCGTAGGGTTCATCGAAGCCCGCACAACCGTTGGCCCGTGATGCGTAGCCGTATTCCGCATGTGGATCGACGAACGTCCTGAGGCGAATGGTATTGAAACCATGGCTCTTCAGAAGCTCGAAAATGCTCTTTGACCGGCCATCGGTGTCGATGAACTCGACATTCAACTCTTGAACGCTCGAGATGTCCGCGCCAAGCATGAAGGGCGGATCGAAAATGTCGGATCCCCCTGAGCCGGTGCTGGTCCCGGTGGTCGTACTCTCTGCCGCGCTCTCCGTCTCGCCCCCGCTCCCTCCCGAACCCGAACTCGAAGCCGCGCTGCCGCCCGAGCCCGTGCTGGTGGACGCGCCATTCTTCGCGCCGTCGTCGTCGTCGGAAATGCGGCTCGCCACGCAACCGACGAGCAAAAGGCCCATCGGGATGGACCAGTTCGACACGCGCGGAAAGGTGCAGTGCATGAATTGTTTCATCTTAGTGGCGTGTGGGGCTACAGCGCTGCTTTTTTTAGATCTGTCGGATATGCTGCGACATGTGATGCTTTCCGGTGGTCAACGCTCGAGAGCTTCGCATTGCGGGCAGTCAACGGCCGGTTCGGGTGACGCAGAAGATCACGCCGGGCCCGCTTGACGTCACTGGTCGTCGGGCGCATGGTCGACCCTCATGACGATGGATACAGCTAGCTTGCAATGTCGGAAGTGAGCGGTGGCTGAGTTGGTCGAGCGTCCGAGCGAGACGGAGCTATCGCAGACCTGTGTCCCGCTCCATAAGCTATTCGATGGATCATCGGGTTCTGTCTGCGTCGGCAAACTGAGCTCTGGAGAAGAAGCGGGGCGAGACGTTTTTTTGCGGCACGTGGAGCATCTGTCGAGCGAGGAGCTCGAACAGGAGGTGCGTGCCGCCGGGATGGTAGCACACCCCAGCGTGTTGAAAGTCTTGGGGCTGGCCGTCTCGTCACCGGACGCCAGCAGTCGGGGTCCAAGCGACCTCTACGTGGTTAGCGAATTCATCGTCGGCGCGGCGCTGCAGCAAGTCGTCGACACGGCTCGCCATCAGCGGCGAGCGTTGGAGGCGGGTGTGCGCTTGAAAATCGTGCACGACGTGCTCGTGGCGGCGCACGAGGCCCGGCGCATCCTGCACCGCAGCAGCCAGTGGGACGTGCGCCGCACGATATTTCCCGACACCGTTTGGATCGCGGATTTCGGGGCAGTTTTGCTGACAGAAGTGGGCGTTTCGCAGCTTCTGCACGGCTCGCCACATAGCACGGCATCCAGCAGCCATGTCGGTGTAGTCGAGGACGCGGACGTTTCGGCGGCCGGAGCGCTGCTGCGACTGTTGTTTTCTGATCCCGACGCCGGGCTCGCCATTCCCGCGACCTACCGCAGCGCCATAGCACCCATACTCGCTCGCTCAGAAGCGGCGACCGGCGAACGCTACGCCGATGTGTTGGAGATGGCGGGCACCATCTCCGAGCTACCAGCCGCCATGCTGGCCAGCGATGGCGAGGTGGCAGAAGCGATTGGACAGCTGATGCGCGAAGACCTTCAGCGGCAACGCGCGCGGTTGGCGATCATTCAGCGTGGCGAAGGTTCTCGCGCAAGCCTGGATGGTTTGCCCACGTTCGACGCGACCGAGCGACCCACCGAGAATCGTTCTGCGATGGTACCCGTGGCAGAAGCGGTCGAGCGACCCAGTCGCGAAGTGACGCGCATCATGCCTGACTTGCGCGCCGCAGTCGCCGGTTCGCGCACACCCGGCACCGGCGCTCCGGATCACAGCAACGACGCCACGGACATGACGCGCATGTTCGTGCCGGTGTTCGGCGCCAGCGGGCCCCAAGCCACCCAGCCAGCGACTGATTCGCAGATGTTTCCGGCAGCACCCACACACGAAGGCGGCGCCAGCGATGCCACCATGCCCAGCGCCACCGGCGACGCCGACACGCAGCTGCAAGCGGAGTTTTCCGACGCTGGTGCGAGCGCCAAAGTCAAGCGGATCGCGCTGATTCTCGTGGTGGCGCTATTGCTGGGTCTTCTGCTCTTCTTCGGAGTCCTCTGAGGCGAACGGCCACACCTAGGCATACACCGCCGATGTCGGTCCGTGTCGTCGACGGCGCGCCTCCGAGCTTGGATGCACGGGCACGGCATCGGTGAAATCCGGTCTAACCGTGCAATCGCGTCGATACGCCTACAGGTGGATCGGTATGGATCGGTATGTGTGATGAATAGATAAGTATGCTTTCGTCAGAAAATCACTTTCCCACACGACCTTGCTTCACTATCTTATGCTGTCTCAAGCCTGGACCGTTAACACGAGGCTAGCGTGCGCCGAATGAGTGCGCGCAGTGTTTCACTTGTTTCGCAAAAGGCTCGAGAACGACGAGGCTCGAGACAACCGAGGAGAGTGCAGATGCTTCGAAGGCACATGGGCTACAGGGTTGCAATGTTATCCTTGGCCGCATGCCCTATGCTGGGCTTGGCTTGTTCGGGGGACGACGACGGCAAGAAGAGCAAGGGCAGCACCACAACGACCGGGAGCGGCGGCAGCTCCACGTCATCCACGAACGGCAGCGGTGGCACGAGCTCGACTGGCACGAGCTCGGGTTCCGGCGGTAGCTCAACCGCCAGCGGTGGCTCTGGTGGCAGCACGAGCGGTACGACCATGGGTACGGGCGGCGGCACATCCAGCGGTGGGTCGAGCGCTACGGGTGGCTCGGGCGGCTCGGGTGGCTCGGGCGGCAGCGGTGGAACCGGCGGAGAGGGTGGCATGGGCGCCGAAGGCGGTATGGGCGGCGAAGGCGGCGCACCTCCGGCGGTCAACCTGCTCACCAACGGCGACTTCGAGGCCTACATGGAAGGCTGGCAGAACGAGCTCGATTCCGGGGCGGCCTTCGCGGAATTCGCCTGGGAGCACCGGGGAATCTCCCATTGGTCCGATAGCGAGTACACCGTGAGCACGGTGCAAACCATCGAAGACGTCCCCGATGGGACCTATTCGTTCAGCATTTATGCGATCAGTGGCGGCGGCTTCGACGATCAATATCTGTTTGCGCGCGGGTACGATGAGAACGATCCCAGCGCCGAAATGAAGATGAGCTTTACGGCGCCCGGCAGTGGCTACACCGAAGACAACAAGGTCACGCTGAGCGGGATTCATGTCACCAGCGGCACGGTCACGGTGGGTTTCCATTCGGACTCGAACGACACCGCAACCAATTCGTGGGCCAACTTCGACGACGCAGTCTTTATCAGAGACTGAGGTAGCCTTCGCGGCCACGCATCGATGCCACGAGGGATGCCCGGTATGTTCGCTACTCCGATGTCACGTCGTAACGTGTGGTGTGCCACTGTGACGGCTTTGATCGTTAGCTGTTCCTTTCAGGATTTCGATCATCTGCAGAACGGCGCCTCCACGTCTACCTCGGGGGGGGGTAGCGGCGGCAGCGGCACGGGTGGTAGTGGCGGCAGCCTTGGTGGCTCGACGGGGGGGAGCGGAGGCTCGACGGCGTCGAACAGCAGTTCGAATACCAGTGCAGGAGGCACCGGAGGCTCTACGTCGACATTGACGAGCACCAGCGCTTCCACCGGAGGCATGGGTGGCGATGACGGCACGAGCACGACCTTGGGGTTCGCGGGGGCCGCTGGCGCATTCGGAGGCGACAACATTCTGACCAACTCGAGCTTCGAGGAAGGCTGGACGGGCTGGTCCGTCGAACCCGAAGCGGCGCGCAACGTCTACGCGAGAGTGAAATGGCCGCAACCCGGCTCGGTGACCCCGAACGGGGAGAGCGAAGAATTCTTGCTCGGCACCTGGCACGGTACCGACGCCTACGTGCTCAGCGTGGTTCAAGCCGTGGACGGGCTCGAAGACGGCTCTTATGCGCTCGTCGGTTTTTTCAATTGGGGAGGCTCCGTCAACTCTGTTCGCATGTTTGCCCGTAACTGTGGCGGCGACGACATTTACCAGGAGGTTCAACCCACGGCCGATACGCAGTGGCGAGAAGTCATCATGACCGATATCGAGGTCGTCGGCGGTCATTGTGAAGTCGGCCTAGACATCGACTCGAACCCGGAAGGTTGGCTCAACGCCGACATGTTCAGCTTCTTCGAAATGGATCCCAGTTAGGTGCTAGCCTCGATGAACGCAGAAGCCGTACACGAAAGCAGCAGCCCTGGTCTGCGCTACCGACGTTTGCTCCAACTCGGCAGCGGTGGCATGGCCACGGTCCACTTGGCACTGGCGACGGGCCAGAACGACTTCAGTCGCCTGGTCGTGGTCAAAGCCGTCAGAGAGGGCAACGCCGCCATCGACGAGCTGAGGAAGATGTTTCTTTCGGAAGCTCGCTTGTCGGCGCGGCTGAACCACCCCAACGTGGTCCAGGTCTCCGAAGTCGTGGAATCCGGCGAAACCGTGATGCTGATCATGGAGTACCTGGACGGGATGTCGCTCGCAGAGACCTACCTCGCGGCACCTACCGGGTTTTCCCTGGCGATGCGGCTTCGGGTCTTGTGCGAGGTTTTGCTCGGGCTGCACTATGCGCACGAGTTGACCGACTACGAAGGACAACCGCTGGGCATCGTGCATCGCGACGTGAGCCCACAAAATGTATTTCTGACCTTCGACGGGCGCGTCAAGCTGCTCGATTTCGGCATTGCCAAAGCAACGACTCTGGCGAATCGGGACGAAACGCGCGAAGGGGTCGTCAAAGGCCGCGTGGCTTACATGCCGGTGGAGCAGTTCGCCCGTGAAGAAACGGACCGGCGCGCTGACGTGTACGCAGTAGGTTGTATGCTCTGGGAGGCGATTGCCGGCACTCGCATGTGGGGCAAGTTTTCCGACGTCGAGATACTGCAGAACGTCTGGTCCGGCGTGCGTCCGAAGTTGACCGATCACGTGGACGTGGACCCAGAGCTCGCAGCCATCGTCGATCGTGCCACGGCACACAAGGCACAAGACCGCTACCCCACGGCGGAAGCGCTGCGGCTCGACCTCGAGGCGTACCTGAAGCGTCTACCACCCGCCAGCGCCCGCGACGTAGGTCAGTTCCTCTCCGAGGTCTGCGCAAAGCAACGACAAGAAAAGCAGCGGCTCATCGCCGAGGCCATCGCAAAAGCGAAGGGGCAGACGAGTGCGGGCCCGGCCAGTAGCGGTTCGCTGCGTTCGCTCGTGCGACCCACGGGCGCCGATACAACGGGAACCACTGGCTTTACCATGGCCTCGCGCGGGCGGCGCTGGGTCCTGCCCGCTGTGTTGATCGTTGGCGCCGCGGTGCTTGCTGCGGTCGCTCCTCGCCTGTTCCAGCGTGAAGAGCCGGCCGCCACACCGCCCCCACCAGCAGCAGAGCCGACGACGGCGGCCCTGGCCGTGTACCCTTCGCCAAAAGACGCCGTCGTTTACCTGGATGGCAAGGTGCTGTCAGGGGACCCGCCGCAGCTCGACGTGCCGCTCGGCTCCAAGCACGAGCTACGCGTGGAGCGAACGGGCTACCAGACGGAACAACGTAGCGTGGTCGTGACGGATGATACGAAGCTCGAGGTCGAGCTCAGGGCCGAGCCGCCACCCAAGAGCGAAACAGAAACCGCCGAGAAGCCGGTGGAGAAGCGGGTTGCGCCGGCGCCGGTTCGACGCTCCGTAGCAGCAGCGCCGCCACCCAAAAAGGTGGTCGCCCCGCCGAGCAGCGTACCGGCGCCCAAGCCCGCGACAAAAGCCCCGGCGACTTCGTGCGATCCACCCTTCTATTTCGATAAGGGCATCAAGACCTACAAGCCCGAGTGTATTTGAACCGAGTGCATTGAACGGAGTGCATTTGACGATGCAACAGCGACCTCCTTGTCTGGTACTACGTCCGAAGCTCTTGGCCTGTGTGGCGTTGACGTGGGCGTCGTTGGCCCACGGCGAAACCCCAACTGGCGACGACGGCGCCGGTGACGGCGACACCACCAGCGCGGCCGAGGCAGAGACCGAGACAGCATCCGAAGGACCTGACCAGGCGGCTTGCTTGGCTGCGCACAGCAAGGCGCAGGCGCTCAAGAAAGAGACACGCTTCATTGAAGCTCAAGAGCAGCTCTTCATCTGTTCGAGCGCTAGTTGCCCGGGGCCCGTCATTGCCGATTGCGGAGGGTGGATCGAAGAGCTCGATCGCCGAACTCCGTCGTTGGCATTCAGCGTGCGGCGCGACGGCGTCGAAGCGCGAGAGGCCAGCGTCAGTTTGGATGGCAAGCCCGTTACCGATCGTTCGGTCGTGGTCAAGGTCAATCCGGGCCGCCATGTCGTGCGCGTCGAGCTGGCCCCTTTCGCCCCCCGTGAGGAAGTGGTCTTCGCCCGCGACGCAGCCGGAACACAAGTCGTGCGCATCGAGTTTCAAACGGAAAAGCCCGTGTCCGAAGCTTCCGCGCCGAGCACCGCGTCGTACGGCGACGCCTACGAAAGGCCGACACCGACCATCGTGTACCCCTTGCTCGGACTTTCCGCGGCAGGCTTCGCCAGCTTCGGTGTCTTTGCGTGGATTGGCAACGAGCGCCAACGCGAGCTCGAAAAAGAATGCGAACCCAACTGCACCGACGACGAGGTGCAGCCGATGAAGAACGCCTATATGATCGGCGACATCTCGTTGGCCGTCGGCGCAGCCAGCTTGCTCGGTGCCGGTATCATCTATCTGGCTCGTCCGAGCCGCCCCGTAATGGAAGAAGCCCGTGCCGGTTTGCGGCTCGACATACAACCCGTCGTCGGCAAGGATTCGTTCGGCGTAGTGGCTGCCCAAACCTGGTAGCCGCGCGCAGAACAGGCGCGCGAACACACCCAAGCGAACACGTGGAGCAAGAACACCCGTCCAGGTATGACCTATCTGTGATTGCGGGGAGTGACGCTCCCAACGTGTGAGATCTGCGCACCAGAATGGTCAGAATGACCGCCTGGCTCTTGTGGCCGACGGGCTGATTCTTGTATCATGATCGATTGTGGGCGCCTCATTGCTGATGGGTTTGGCTCGAGGTCGCCCGCTTACGGTCATTGGTCGTCGCCAGAGGGGACCTGTGCGACTGGGCGTTTTTGAAGGGAGTCGCACACGATGAAGCCTAGAATCCTCGGACAAGCAGCCGCGCTACTTGCAACCTGCACTCTTGCTCACACCGCTTTGTCGGCCCCAGGCCTGGTGAACCCCAGCTTCAATGACGACGGCACCGGCGTCGCAGACCCGCTCGGCTGGAAGAGTATCGGTGTCGTAGCAGCCGACTTCACGGAGTGGGGAGGTCATTTCGACGACGATCATCGCCTCTCACATTGGAGCACCGAAGACTACTTCGTCGAAACAATTCAAGAGGTGCGAGGGCTGCGCCCCGGTTGGTACACGCTGCGCGGCTGGGCGCGTCGCAGCACCGGTGACAACAACGCATACCTGGAGCTCGATTGCGGTGGCGAGCCCGAACGCGTGGCAGTGCCCGTCGCCTGGCCCAACCAGTGGCTCGAAGTCACGGTCTCGGCCCAGGCCAAACGGGGTAAGTGCGCCATCCGCCTTCACACCGATGCCGCAGGCGGGGAATGGACGAACTTCGACGACATACGACTGGTTCCCGGCAGAGTGCGGCTACCCATTCGAGGCGCAGACGTGTCGAGCCTCACCAAGTCGGAAGACTTTGGAGGCGAGTACTCCAGTGACTTCGGCAAGAAACACCATAAGAAACACCATGGGCATCATTGGAGCCGCCCATCTGCCTTGGAGATTTTGAAAGAGCACGGCACGACCCATCTGCGGGTTCGCGTCTGGGTCGACCCCGCCGACGGCTACCACGACATCATCGAGATCGCGGAGATGGCCAGACGCGCCAAACGCGAGGGGCTCGAGCTGCTCGTGGATCTCCATTATTCGGACTTCTGGGCGGATCCGGGGCAGCAAACCGTACCAGCGGCGTGGGCCGATTTCAGCATGGAGGAGCTCGAGGCCGCCGTCTATGACCACACCTTCGAGGTGTGTATGGCGATCCGCGATCAAGGCATGGCTCCCGACATGATCCAGCTGGGGAACGAGCTGAACTCGGGGATGCTCTGGCCCCATGGGCACACATGGGATCCGCCGAACTGGGAGAACCTGGGGCGACTGCTCAAGGCTGGTCACAGCGCGGTCCGAGACTGCTCACGGCGCACGAAGGTCGTCTTGCACCTGGCCGAAGGTGGAAACAACGGCGCCTTTCGCTGGTGGTTCGACAACATCATGGCGCAGGGCGTGGAATTCGACATCATCGCCGCCTCGTACTACGGGTACTGGCACGGCTCTCTCGGTGATCTGCAGTACAACCTGAACGACGTGGCCGAACACTACGACAAAGACGTGATGGTGGTCGAGACCGCCTACCCGTTCACGCTCGATGGCGTGGACACCACGCACAACATCATCGGATTACCCGAGCAACTCGTGCCCGGTTACCCCGCTACGCCGGAAGGACAAGCCAGGAATCTGCGCGATGTATTGTCCATCGTACGTGCAGTGCCGGGAGGGCGTGGTCTAGGTGTCTTTTACTGGGATGCCACGTGGACTGCGGTGCCGGGCAATGGGTGGGACCCCACGGACCCAGCATCCGGCAATGCCTGGGAGAATCAGGCTCTATTCGACTTCGACGAGCGAGCGCTTCCGGCGATGTCCGAGTTTTTGGTGGATATGGAAAAGGTCACGCGCAGGCCGCAGCGGTGCTGGTTTTGGTGATCGAGCGGGGCGTCTGCTAGCGCTCGCCGACCACTTCGAACACCTGGGCGTTCTCGTCGACCACCCAAAAGCGCCCCTCGTCGTCTATGGTGCCGTTGGTGTAGAGATCGGATTCGAAACGCAGGGCGTCCGGAGACAAGAGCACACGGGCAGAATCGTCGCTGGGGTCACGAGGCGTGCCTCCGACATGCAGGATGCCGGCTCCGCCCGGCATACGAAACCAACCGTCGCCGTTGGGTCCAATTTCCATGGCTGAACCAAGCTCTGGGTAGAGGTGCCAGTAGTCGTCAGTCAGATCGGTCGGGGTACCGTTGTCGTAGAACTGGAACACGCCGCCATCGGGACCGCCGACCGTGCCCCAAACACCGCCCGTGGGATCGGCGACCAACTTCCAAACCCTGCCCTCCTGAGCGCGCATGGGCGTCCAGACATCGTCTGTACCGTCC
Organism: uncultured Myxococcales bacterium; assembly: GCA_965651135.1. Lineage (GTDB taxonomy): Bacteria > Myxococcota_A > Polyangia > Polyangiales > Polyangiaceae > JAICQQ01. Next base: position 16,533 of record CBFGRJ010000008.1, on the reverse strand, counting down.
AATGGGGTTGTGCTGCGATCCCAATGGAACAGGTTGCCCGAGTATTGATCCGCTTCGGTACCGACCCACACTTGACCGGCGGTGTCGATCGCCATGGTGCGGCCCATACCCGGTAGGCCGGAATCGATCGTGACGACCGCGTCGTCGGAGCTGTCGCCGGGGGTGCCGCCTGGGTCGAATTCGATGATTCTTGGCGTCCCACCCGCACGGAACCCGGTGCGAGCAATCACCATGAGAATGCCGTCGGAATCGACGACTCCGGAAACCCAAAGCGGCAGCTCGGTGTCATGGCCAACCCACGTATCGTCGGTCTTGTCGAGTGGGGTGCCGCGGTCATCGAGAATGAAGACGCGATTCTGTCCCCAAAAGTACTTGAGCTTGCCGGGGCCTACCAGCGCGCCTTGTAGATCGACAAGGCCAGCCACGTCGCGCTCGTCGAAATGAACCCAACGGTCGTCACGGGTGTCGAAGGGCGTCCCGCCTGTGTCCAGAAAGTCGACTCCTGCGTCGGTGGCAAACCATATTCCGGCTCCTTCGATCTCCACATCGCGCGCCGGAGCACGCAGGTTATTCTCGAAAACCAACTCGACCGGGTCCGTAGCTCCAGATGCGCACGAGCCCCCGTGCTCGAGGTGAAAAACGCTACCCGCGCCCAGCCAAAGGTCCGTGCTCGACCGCGCCAAGATGGCTCGAACTGGTTCATTGATCATCCATTGTGACCAGGCACCGTTCGCGCTCTCGAGACATGAAAGGCCAGGACCGGGCGGGCTCACCCAGACGCGTCCACCCGGATCGACATCGAACGCTTCGACGGCGTGCGGCGCCGGAGTGAAGACCCAGTCAGCATCCGAAATGTCGAAGGCGGCCTCGGGATCCGGCACGGGCACCCTCGCCAGTTGCTCCGGCGCACCCGCTTCGCCCGACCCCACCGCAAGCCAGAGCGCGCCGGCTTCCCACGTCAAACGCTGGACCTGCCCCCACATGCCGTGGGTAAGCTCGGCAAACTGCCCTGTACTCGCTCGATAAGCAAACAGCCCCCCCGCCGACGATCCCAGCCAGACAAGCCCCGAGGGCTCACTCGCGATCGCGTCGACGCGCGGGAGCTCGATCAACGACTTGGGTGCATTGAGCTCGCTCGCCAAACGCCAGCGATCGTCGCTGCGATCTTCTGGAGTTTTGGCATTGGAAAAGGTGAGCGTTTCGCCGGACCGGCCGAGCCATAACGTCCCCGAGGCATCGACTCCCAGGGCGATTGGGGAAACACGCTCGGTCCCGAAGCGGTAGTGCTGCCAGCTGTCGTCCTCCTGATTCAACGGCGTGCCGCCATCGTCCAGCCGTGCCAAGGCTCGAGCCCCGTCACCGGCCAACCATTTGGCGCCACCCTCGTCGATTGAGATGGTCCCCGTTCCAGTAGCGCCGTCGAGCTCGTCGAAGCGCGCCCATTCGTCGTCACTGCGATCGCTTGGCGTCCCCGCGAAGTCCAATGCCCAGAGCCCGTTATCCGTGGTGATCCAAAGCACGCCGCGGTCCTCCGCGAGCGCTCGCACTTGCCCGAAATGGGGAAACAACGCGGTCTTGATCGTGCAATCCGGAGGCAGAAAGGATTCGTCGCACGCGCACGCGCCCGTGTTTTCGTCGCAGTAGGCACCCTTGGCCTCGCAAGTCACGGGTTCACCCGCGACACAGCCCCGCTCCGGGTCACAGGTCTCGATGCCGTTGCAGATCAGCCCATCGTCGCACACGGGGGGATCGGCGCGAACACAACGGTTGGTTTCAGGATCGCAACGCTCCGTGCCGTTGCAGGCATTGCCGTCGTCGGGGCACATGCCTTCTCGACAAGGCATTTCGGGTTCGGGTTCGGGTTCGGGTTCGGGCTTATCCGTGCCGGTCGGTACTTCGGGGGACTGTTCTGCGGTGCCGTGTAGCGTGCTGCGCGAACCACAAGCGAGAGCCCACAGGCCCAGCATCAGGCTGCTCGAGGTGATGCCCCAGGCAATACTCAGCCTTACCCTTTGGCTACGCTGCCGCATGTGACCGAGCCAGCCAACCACGTTTACTTCGCAAAGTCTTGTCCCTTTGCGAGCAGCTATCTGGGCGATGCCTGTCCGTTAAGTAGGCCGTGCCAGTTTCTCTGCAATTTTCAGAGCGGAACTCAAATCGTCCGCCACGCTCACGTGGTCATAGCGTCCCGAAAGGTTGGCGCGGTTGAAGATCGATCGAGGCTGTGGCAACGGGCCGGCGAGCACGACGTGTTGTTTGCTCTTTTTGAGGCGCCCCAAGGCGCTTTCTAGCGCAACTAGGCCGGTCGCGTCGATGGCGGGGACACGGGAAAGAGACAGCACGACGACTCGTGTGCCATCCCCTACCGTATCGAGAGTACCCATAGCGCGCTGTGCCGCGCCGAAGAACAGCGGCCCTGCGATTTCGTACAGACTGACATTGGGCGGCAGCGCCACGTCGGCAGATTCCGTGTCCGGCTCCAATAGGCGTGTGTGTGTCAGTTCTGCCATGCGGCGCATGAACAAAAGCGCGGCCAATACGATGCCGCCTGCCACGGCAACCACCATGTCCCAAATCACGGTCAGACAGAAGCAGCTGAGCAATACGAGGCTGTCGCTGCGCGGAGCAATGCGCAAAGTCCGCACGACGTGACGGACTTCGGACATGTTCCACGCAACCACCAACAGCAGCGCGGCCAAGGCCGCCATCGGCACGTAAGCCACGACTTTGGCCAGCAGCAGAACCGCCAACAGCACCACGACGGAATGCACGATGGACGCAACGGGAGAACGGGCGCCGGCTCGGATATTCGTCGCTGTCCTCGCGAGGGCCCCAGTGGCCGCGATGCCGCCGAAGAACGGCACCAAGACGTTGCCGATCCCGAGACCCAGCAATTCAGCATCTGGGTTGTGCCTGGTCCCAGTCATGCCGTCCGCCACGACGGCAGACAGCAGCGATTCGATCGCGCCGAGCGCAGCGATGGCGCACGCGGGCCCGGCAAGCTCACGCAAGAGCTCCAGAGAAAAACCGGTTTCTCCCCAGGGCAAGCGAAGCTCGGGCAACGTGGGGGGGATGCCCATGACGAGCTCTCCATCGATCATCACCTGAAAGCGGCTGCCGATGGTTGCGATCGAGAACCCTGGAATCACGTGCTGCAACGCCACGCATCCGACCGCAGCAGCAGTGAGCGCCAAAAGGGGTGCCGGCACTCTGCGGGTGAGGGACGGCAGCCAGCGCGGCAAGCCTATCAGCAGTGTCAGCGTAGTCAGCGCAACACCGATCTCGTGCCCTGACGCCTGGTGGCGAGCCTGCCAAAATGCTCGTACTTTCTCCAGCGTACCCTCGGGCAGCGACGTGATCGGCAACCCACAGGCGTCCTTGAGCTGCAACAGAGCGATGACCGCGGCGATGCCCGCGGTAAATCCGGTGGTCACCGGATGCGGGATGAATTGGATGAGCCGCCCGAAGCCTCCCAGGCCCATCGCAATCAAAACGATGCCGGCCAGCATACCCGCGGTGAGCAGACCCGATAGGCCGTGCCGTGAGGCGATGGGGGCCAAGATCACGATGAATGCGGCCGTAGGCCCGGTGATTTGAAACTTCGAGCCTCCCGTGAGGGCGACCACGATACCGGCCACGATGGCCGTGTAGAGCCCATGCTGAGGTGCAACGCCCACGCCGACGGCCAACGCCATGGACAACGGCAGCGCCACCACTCCGACGACAAGCCCCGCGAGGATGTCTGCCCTCAGCTCCGCAGGCCCATAACCATTCGCCCACGCCCGCCTGAGCGCTGCCCCCACTGGCCATTTCAACGGAAAAGCACGACGGCGCGACTCGGAAACGAGCCTCTGTTGGGTCATAAGGTGGCGCGGTCTTGCCACGACGCCCGAGGTTCGGCAAGCGCACTCGCTGCGCCTTCGGATGCACGAATTTCCCCGGAATGGGCGTGCCCGCACCCTTCCACGGATCCATGTGGGCTGAAGTGCGATTCCGCTGGATTCTTTGCTGCCACCTTGGTTGCCGTGAACCCTTCGGCTTCCAGCCAAACGACACAGTCACGTCATGGATTCAGTCGCCCCCTCCAGTTTGCATTAGGGGCGAAAGGAAGGTGGACAGACCCAAGAAGCACGGCAATACTCTCAACGCACCCCTACCGGAATCGGACTAGTCATGCGTACTTCCCACTACATAGCCGGCTTTGCGCTACTCACCGCGGCCACCGCTGCAGTGGCTTGCTCTTCTTCATCCAATTCCGGGTACAACGAACTGTCGGGCAACCAGGCCACGACGGCGGGGCTCCCGCCGACTGGAGTCACCAGCGGCGGAAACGCAAGCACCACCGGCTCGAATGGGGCCCAGAGCGCCTCGAACACTGGTGGGATCGTCATCCCTCCAGGAGATCCCAACGATGGGCTCGATCCAGGAGAAGACTGCGCTCAAGGCTCGGGCACCGGCACGCCTGCACCCGCGGTGCTGCAGCTCGTGGTCGACAACAGCCTCTCCATGAATTCGCCCCCCGACGGCGACGGCTTCGGTGGCTTCGGAGGAGGGGGCACGAGCAAGTGGGTCATCACGCGCGACGCGCTGCTCGATGCGCTCGACGAGCTCGGTGGCAACATAGCCGTAGGGCTCAACTACTTCCCCGGTGAGATCCCCGAAGGGGGTTGCGTACAAGAAACCACGTCGGTGGCGCTGGCTCCGCTCGGAGATGCGGGCTCGGCACAACGCCAGGCACTGGCCAATTCCTTGGCGAGCACGCAACCCAATGGTTACACGCCTACGCACAGCGCTCTACGCGTCGGCGTTCAAACCGTTCAAGCCTATCAGAGCATGGACGAGAAGTTCGTCGTGTTGGTGACGGATGGTGCGCCCACCGAAGACATCGCTTGCTATCAGAACCTCGACGGCGTCGACACGCAGCCGATCATCGACGAATCTGCGGCAGCAGCCGGGCTCGGCATTCGAACCTTCGTGATCGGCTCACCCGGCAGCGAAAGCGCGCGCGATTCGCTATCGGCGATTGCACGGGTCGGCGGTACGGGCAGCGCGGGTTGCGCGGATGCGGGTCCCCAGTACTGCCATTTCGACATGACCACGCAGGAAGATTTCGCGGCTGCGCTGCGGCAAGCGCTAGCCGATATCGTCGGTCAGATCTCGAGCTGTGAGTTTGCCATTCCCCCACCCCCCGCGGGAACCGAGCTCGATCTCGGGAGAGTCAACGTCAATATCGTTGATGAAAACGGGATGCTGCTGCAGGAGGTGCTCAAGGCTCCCGACGGCAGTGGTTGCAGCGAGGGCTGGGAGTACTCCGCAGACATGAGCTCGGTGGTGCTTTGCGCAAGCACCTGCGAGGCCTACTCGGCGATGCCGTCGGCTGCCGTCGAAGTCTTGTTCGGCTGCGTCACCAAAGAAATCCCGAAGTAGCCCTTTGGCTCATTCCTCCTAGGCCAATACCTGGCGTGCGCGACGCATCAGCGTGGCGATGTCGACGCCGTGAGGGCACGCGCGATTGGCGGCGCTGAAGTCGACGCCGTCGAGCTGACGAGCTTCGAGCGGCAAATCTTGGAACACTCGCCGCGCTTTCTCCACGTCGCCATAGCTGTCGTGATACGTGAGGCACCTGAGCGTGGTTCCGATTCTCACGGGTGCCTGCACGGTCTGGTTGCAAATGTGTTCACACCCCTGGCAAGCATACTCACGGGTGAGCGCGGCGTAGCGACGAACAGCGTCCACGTCGCGTTTTCCGAGCGGTTTGCCGTCGACCGCGGCGGCGATGTTCTCCTTGAGTTGGGCCGTCGACTCCATGTGCGAAACGGCGGCAGCGATGCGCTCGTCGGCCCACACCGCCTTGAGTACCGCCTGGTGTTTGTTCCATTTCCCCGTTTGCTCGAACTTCTTCCAGGCGTCGCGGAAGCCAGCTTCGGAACCCTGGGTTTTCATCGCAATCAGCCCTACGCCAGCCTTGTGTGCGGCATCGATGGCCTGGTTGAGCTCCTTGTTGCCATAGTCGCGAAAGCTGTATCGAAACATCACCGCATCCACGAAGGATCGCTTGGCAGCCGCATGCAATAGTTCGACGACGTTGCCACCATGGCACGAGAAGCCGAAGAACCTGATCTTTCCCTGCTGTTTCAATAGGTCGACGGTCTTGATGAGTTCCTTGTCGTCGAGGGGCCCAAGCTCGTCCAGCCCATGTAAAAAGTAGAGATCCACGCGGTTGGTCTTGAGAGCCTCGAGGCTGAACGCCAGATCTTGCTTGAGCCCGGGCGCGGACCACTTGGGTGTCTTTGACGTGATCCACGTTCTGTCGCGGGCGCCCAGCGTAGCCAGGGCCGCGCCGGCATTGCGCTCCGACGCTCCGGCGGCGTACTTGCGCGCTGTATCGATGTAGTTCACGCCATGCTCGAGCGAGAGCCTGATGCGCGGATCGACACCTCCCTTGAACCCCGACCCACCCCCGAGCAGAAGAATGGGAATGGACTGCTTGGTTTTTCCGAGCACGCGGCGTGGGACCTGCGCCGGCGCGGCCCCAGCATCATCGAGTGTGAGCCCGACCGCGGTGGCCAGCGGGGCGCTAGCCCCATAGGTGAGCAATCGACGGCGGTTGAACGGCTTGGGTTGATTCATCGGGCGGCCCTTGGCTGACGGTAGGGCAACAAGTGTAAAGCCGGCTCTCCGAAGGCGAAAGTCTGGGCGGATTCGCCAGAAGTTTACCCCTGGTCGGCCAAGCTCATGCGCGCCCACGACCTCTCGAAGAAGTACGGCGCGTGACACTTGGGGCTCACGACCCTACGTTCCGCGCCATGCCGAAACCAAAACTCACCTACTTCGATAACCCCAGCAGTCGAGGCGAGGAATGCCGATTGGCGTTCGTCGTCGCAGGAGTCGAGTTCGACGACAACCGCCTTGCCCCAAGCGCATGGCCGTCATTGAAACCCACGACGCCATTCGGCACGTTGCCGATTTTGGAGCTCGAAGGCAAACCCACACTGAGCCAGTCCAACGCCATCCTCACGTACATCGCTCGTCAGCATGACTTGTTGCCCGAGGACGAATGGGAAGCCATGCGGCTGCTATCTCTCATGGAAGCTGCAGAAGAGCTTCGCCATACCATCTCCAGAACGTTTGGCATTCAGGACGCGGACGAGCTCCGGCAACGCCGTAAGGCGCTTGCCGATGGACCCATCCGAACCTGGGGCGTCAACGTAGAGAAGCAGATCGTGGGACCATTCGCCGGGGGCAACGCCATCAGCGTGGCCGACATCAAGCTGTTCATGATGGTGGGTTGGTTCAAAAAGGGGGTACTCGATCACGTCCCGAACGACGTGCTCGACGACCTTCCGAAGCTGCAGGCGCTTTACGAACACGTGAAGCATCACCCGCGGGTCGTCGAGTGGTACGCGCGCGATGTCCGCGCCCGCTAGCTCGAGCGCGCTTAGTTCGCTCGTTCCGTCAGCTGTGCGGCTTCGAGCGTGATGCTCAGCGCGTAGGGTTTGTCGTTGAGCCCTTCGATCTTGGTCAGTGCCAGCACGATACTTTCGGCACTGGCGTCTCTCGGAATACCGACCATGACCCAGCGAGCGCCGGGGCCCCGGCCAAGGTCGATGCCTTGAGTCACTTGGAGGCGATGGCTGGTGAATACGGCGATGCGCGTGCGCTCAGGCCTCAATAGGTCTAGGGCATGCAGGGCAAAGCCGAGCCGATCGAAGCGTTGATCGGGTCGTCGTTCTGTCTCCTGCAAGCGTGCGCGATCTTCGTATCGGTACACGTTGAACGAATTGGCAAGCTCGCTCATTTGCTGCAACCTGACGCGTGGGCCACGGATCCGCAAGCTGCCCCGCGGCGTGCTGAGCCGACTGCGTCCCCTCGCGACACTAAAAGAACCAGCCCGTAGCGGGGATCGCCCGAAAAAAGCCCCGCGCGAAACCAGGAGCCGAGTGATGAAAGCCGCCATTGCAGTCGCCTCGACAGGGGCAGCACTCGTACTTTTTCCCGCCTGTAGTGACGATTCTGCACCGCCCGGGTCCGGGGCTTCCGCCGGGACCGACGGCATGTCCGCCGCGACTGGCTCTGCGACAATGGGGGCGCAAGGTTCCGGGGTAGGCGGAGCAGGTGCGACACAGAGCGCGAGCGCCACCGGCACCCCTCCTACCACCAGTGCCAGCTCCGCGGGCGGCGCCAGCTCGGTCTCGACCAGCACTGACTCGGCCGATACCAGCGGTGCGGCAACGGGAGCCGGCGGCTCGCCGGTGGGCATCGGCGAGCCGCTGGACATGCGCCTGCGAGTCACGACCTCGACCATTCCAGAAGGCGTGCACGAGGGCGACAACAACTGGCGCATTTGGGGGCGCGGCGATCTGGTCGTGGCCCCGGTATTCACGGTACCGCTCGCCAATTGCGGAACGCTCGTCTGCTTCACGACCGAATCGGCGGGAACGCTGACTTCACGCGTCGCCTACCTCGACGCCTCCGACGCGCTGATCTCGACGATGACGTTGGATACCGGCTACGAATGTCGCGGTCTGGCGGCGGAGCCTGACGGAAACTTCGCTGCGTTGCTTTGGGATAGCGAGGCCGAGCGCATCTTCGTGGCTCGCTACGACCTGACCGGTACCCCGCGTTCGGCTCCGACCGAGCTGGTCAACTCGGACAACTCACCCACCGAGTTCGGCATCGGTGAGAGTCGGCTCGAATACGGCGCCGGGCGCTACGGGGCGTATTACCACGTGCACTCCGACAGCGGTCACGAGGGAGACACGCTGAAGTGGGTGGACGCCGCCAGCGGCGAGGAAGATACCGAATGGAGTTGGGGGTGTTCGCACAGCATGAGCAACCTGCTCAGGTTCCACCCCATGCTCGAGCAATTCTTACCGGTGTGCGTTACTGACTGCTACCCCGGCACCGGGAGCGGGGACTTCGCCCAGGTCAGCATTGGCGGGATCTACCTCAACCATCAGAGGGGCAAGGTGATGGACGTGGCCGCGGGCTGCAACGGCGACGTCGCGGGCGAGCTCGGCAGCGCAGCCTTTGCTCCAGCGGGCTACAAGTTGGTGTTCAACGCCCACCAGGCGCCGGCTACCCTGGGACAGCAGTCCTACGACGAAAACAGCATGAATCAGGACATTGGTTTCGCCAGCATCGACTCCGACCTCGAGAGCAGCGAGGTGGTATGGTTCACCTCGACCGCCGAGATCGACGAAGCGGATTCCTCGATCGCCCGCTGGCAGCCGATGGGAGACGAAGTCGAGCAGTATGTCGTAGGCTGGTCCGAGCCAGGCAGCTCGATCAGCTACAAGCTCGCCCGGGTGGACGCGGCGGGCAATTTCCTGGAAGGGCCGATCGACGTCACCGCAATAGCGCGATGGGGGCGGCGCGACGACCCATTCCGCCAGCATGTCAACGGCGACGTGGTGTGGGCATGGTTCGACGACGCCGGGAGTACCAGCCTCAATCTGGCGCGCCTGAGCTCCGGTGCCAGCGCCAGCTGCGCAGCCTTCTGAGTCATCGCGAACGCTGGAAAAGATCAGGCGCTTGACTTCCCACGCGGGATCGGAGACGTGGGCGAGTCATGCGCACTCAGCACCTGCTCGCAAAACTACATCGCCTGCCCGGACTCGGAGCCGCACTCGAATGGCGCTACGAACGGCTGTTCGAGAAGGCCGACAACCTGCAGCTGTTTCGAGGAGTCTACCCGAGCTACGCACAAGCCTTGGCCTCAGCACCGAAAACCAAGCCAACCAGTTACGATCAACCCGAGCCTGCAGCGCTGTATCGAGACCGCCTCGACAGTATCGTGCATACGGACTACCCCATTTTGTACTGGCTTGGGCGTCTATCTGGCCAGTACCAGAGTGTGTTCGACATAGGGGGACACATTGGCGTGAAGTACTACGCGTTTCGCAAGTACCTCGACTATCCGCCGGAGCTCCGCTGGCGCGTCTGCGACGTCCCCGCAGTCACTCAGGCGGGAGAAGAGGTGGCTTCGGAGCGCGGCGCGCAAGGGCTGAGCTTCACCAATGACTTCGCCGACATGAACGGTACCGACCTGCTACTCGCCATGGGGTCCCTTCAATATCTCGAACACTCCCTGGGCGAGCTGCTCCGACCTGTCGCGAACAAGCCACGCCACATCTTGATCAACACGACTCCCATCGGCGAGAGCCCCACCTTCTATACGCTCAACAGCATCGGGGTCGCGTTCTGTCCATACCGCGTGGCCAACAAGCAAGAGTTCGTGTCGGAGCTGACTGCGCTGGGCTACACCTGCATCGACGAGTGGCAAAATCACGGCAAGAACACCATCGTTCCCTTCGCACCCGAGCGCTCGGTAGAGCACTACACCGGGTTCTATTTTCGGCTGCAATCATAGAAACCGACGCGTCAGCTCCTCGGGCAGCGGAGCGTTTGCCAAGTCCTGCTCGAATCCGAGCTCGCTCTGAACCACGTCGAAAAAAGCGCTGCGCGCTACGTCTTGTCCTTGTAGGCGCGCGGCCAGCACGTCTGCCGCCACAGGCCCGCGCGCAAAGCAAACGACGCCTGGCGTCTCGATCAGGTCGTAGTTGCCCCAGCGGCTTCGATACAGGCCCCGCCGCTCCCAGCGCACCGCGTAACTCAACGATTCGACCAGACCATACAGCTCGAACAGAGTGCCATACAGCTTGGCCAGGTCGCAGCAAACCTGGGCGAAGTAGGTGATGTTGGGGCCATGCCACGCTGCGCGCAAAGGCTCGGGCAACAGGCCAAACAGATTGGACAGCGACAATCGAGTAGGGCCTTTGAAGCGCGCGTAACTCAACAAGGTGCTACCGCGCAGCTCGAAGAGCACCTCTGGTACGTAGGCCAGCAGCTCTTCGAAGCGGAGCGAAACGCCGCGCTCTTCCAAGAAGGCGCGAACGCGCTCGGCAGGTACACAGCGCCCGTCCCAGTAGTGTTCGGTGATGTTGACGTAGCTGGCCCGATGGCGTTGCATCGCCTCCAAAAGGCCGGTTTTCTGGAGATATTGCTGCTCTTGTTCTCGGATCCAGCTGCGATGATTGCGTGCTTCGGTCTCCCAATCGATGCTGATGTCGCCGGAATTCTTGCTGGCGGTGTGCGCCTCCAGCACGATCGCCGAGCCGGACGCGGCTGACAGCAGCATGTCGAGGGCAACCGCATCGGTGTAGGTCCCGGTGGCGTAGCCGTGCCACGTCGGCTTCACCAGGTAGTGCTGGTTGTCTTCGAACGCCTTGCCCAGCACCTTCGCGAGCTCCGCCGCCGAGTGCACTTCTGCGACGACGGCCGGACCGAAGCGCGTGGCGGGTGCACCGGGGTCCCATGCCGCGAGCTCGATGCTGCTCTTTGCACCATAGGCTCGGCCCGCAGGTGCGGCGCTACGCTTGAGCGATGGTAAACGCGCGGCGCGGCGCGTGCGTTCCGCACGGTACAGCTCGACGATGCGCTGCGTGAGCCATGCCTCGATATTGGAGTGCCCACCGCAGGGCTCGGCCAACTGCCAGCCCGGCTGCTCGAACAAGCGCTTGGAATCGTCGAAGATAACGCGCGCATACTCCAGCTCGTCACAGGGCCACAAGAATTGCGGGACACCGACCCAGGTCAGGCCCGTCCTGGCGCATTCTCCGAGCGTTTCTGGAAGCGGCAATACGGTGTGACGCACGAAAGCCACCTCCCCACGTGCCGCACCGAGCTGCTCCCAGACGAGACGCATCAACCGGTAGCTCTCCGCGCGAGTGTCGGGATCACCCGTCCCTTTCGCAATCAACAGCAGGCCGAGCTCGCTCGGCGCTCTCAGTTGCATACGAGCCAGGCTCTTGCAGGCGCTGTCTACCAGGGCCTGCAAGAGCAACGGGTGGCTGGCCTGCATGGCGTCATAGTGCAGCGACAGCTCCGGATGCGTCCTGCGCATCAGCCGCGCCTGTTCCGTAAGCCATTGTTTGTGCTGCATGCCAAAGTCGAACGAGATCGGCAGCACGAAGAGTTGCTGCGCGCCCTCGCGAACGAGCTGTTCGAAGCACCTCTCGGCGACGCCGCCATCCGCTCGAGCGGGCGCGGGGCGCCCCATGCGTCCACTCTGATCCGAGAGTGGGGCCCAGCGAATACATGGCCGAAAACCGAGTATTTCGCGCGAGGCACGCTCGAGGCGTTCAGTCAGGTTCTGGTAGCTCGCATCGACCGAAGCGCCATTTGGCGCATCCATCAAGAGTACGAAGGCCGTGTGCCGCACAGCGACATCTTCGCGGCTGTCGGCCACCACGGCTACAAGCGACCGCCTACGCGATCGTGCTTGACCATGGTTCCCAGCACGTCGCAGATGGCTCGCACGGCCAAGAGCGAGGTAATGTCCGAAATGTCATAGGGCGGCGAAACTTCGACGACCTCCATACCTGCAATGCCCTCCTTGGCCACGCCGCGTACCAGCGACAACATCTCGCGCGGTAAGAAGCCACCCGGTTCGGGCCAGCCGGTACCTGGCACGAACCCCGCGTCGACGCAGTCGATGTCGACCGAGAGAAACACGGCACTGGCGCCCTTCCAAGCAACCTCCAGAGCGATTTCCAAGGTCTTGTCGATACCGATGCGTTCGATGTCGTCGATGGTCAGAATCGTGGTCCGCATCGAACGGCCGTGCTTCACACCGGGTCGCGGACATTGCCAACCTCCGATACCCAGCTGGACCAGGTTGGCGGGGGGACAGTTGGGAATGTTGGTCGCATGAAACCACGGGCACGTGTGCATGATCTCATCCATGTCTTTTTCCTGCGTATCGACATGACGATCCAGATGGATGATGCCCACGTTGCCCTCGACGCATTGCGCGATGCCGCGAGCGGTGGGGTAACCGATCGAATGATCTCCACCCAAGATGATGGGCAGGGTTCCGGCCGCGAGCACGTGCGCAACGCCCTTGCTGATTTGATCGTGAGCCTTCGTGATGTTGGCCGGGCAGTAAATGTCGCCCAGATCGCAAATCTTGAGCTGCTCGCGCAGATCGATACCAAGCTCGAAGGAATAAGGCGTGTACAGCGACGATATGCGCCTGATTCCTTGCGGCCCAAAGCGCGTACCCGAGCGGTAAGTGGTTCCAATGTCGAACGGAGCTCCGACGATGGCCACATCGTATTCCCCTACCTTTCTCACGTCTTCCAAGTAAGGCGCCTTGAGAAAGGTATTGATGCCCGACCAATGAGGCAGCTCACCTCGTTGAAAACAGCTGATCTCGCGCTTGTCCTCGATGGAGTCCGCAGGCTCGAGACCGAGCTCTTTGGCGCGCTGACATTCCCCTTCCCACTGAGTGGTGGGAATCACCGCTTCGGTGTCTTGGGCTTTGTACCCGGTAAACCCGCTGACATCCGGGAGCTCGCGCGTGTGCCGACGGTGATTTGGTGCGTGCCTATCGTAAAAGACCATGGTGGCCCACCTCTCTAGCAAGTTGCCCAGAAATTCGCTATGTCGATCGTGGTCGAGATGCGGGATATCGGGCGTTGCACGCGGGCTACGGAGCTCGTCCTAAGCTTGGTGGCAGCCATGGCCTCGTTGCCTGGCTGCACGGGAAACTCCGCGGGCGGGGAAGCTGACCATTCCGTCAGCTCGGGAACCGGGGGCGCGCAAGGTGGGTCGGCAGGCTCGGGTGGCGGCCGGCTCGACAGCGGCAGCACCGGTGGCACTAGCTCGAGCGGCGGCAGCGCATCTGGCGGCACGGCCACTGGTGGCAACGGCGCAGGGGGTAGCGGCGGAACCTCCGAGCCCACCGAGTGCCCAGGCGACCTCACGCTGTGCGGCGACACGTGTGTGGACTTGGACGGCTCGAGCGCGCACTGCGGCGCGTGCGACGAGCCTTGTGAAACGGGTCACCTGTGCGCTTCGGGAACCTGCTCGAGCGAGTGCGCTCCCGGCTATTCGCGATGCGGGAGCAAATGCGTCGACCTCGCTAGCGACCCAACGAACTGCGGCGGCTGCGGCTTCTTCTGCAACGTGAACAGTCCATGCCTGGCCGGCGTGTGTGGCTGCCCCGACGGTGCGCTAGCCTGCCAGGGTCGTTGTATCGATCCCGAAGTCGATCGAGCGAACTGCGGCAGCTGTGGAAACGCCTGCCCAGCGGGTGCTGCTTGTGTCGGCGGCGCTTGCACGTGTCCAGAGGGTGGCGCGCTGTGCGATGAAGCCTGCGTCAGCGTGGACACCCGCAACGATTGCGGCGGCTGCGGCGAGGGCTGCAGTACCTCGGAGATCTGCGCTTCCGGGGCATGCATCGACAGCACCGAAAGCTGTCCAGACGGCACCACGCTCTGCGGCAGTGGTTGCGTCGACACTCGAACGTCCGCGTTTCACTGTGGCGGTTGCGATCAGCGCTGCGCTCCCGGACAGCTCTGTCGAGACGGCTCCTGCGCGTGCCCCTCTGGTTTCGAATGGTGTGGGGATGCTTGCGTGGACCTAGACGTGAGCGGCCTGCACTGCGGAGCTTGCGATGCGCCTTGCACGGCGGGGCAGGCCTGCGACGACGGCGAGTGCCAATGCACCGACCCCGACGAAATCGCGTGCGGCAGCGCATGTATCAATCCCGACACCGATCGCAGCCACTGCGGGACCTGCGACAATGCCTGTGACAACGGCAGCCCTTGTATCGAAGGGGTTTGCAGCTGTCCGCGTGGCGAAGTGCTGTGCGAGCCGGACTGCGTCGATCTCGAATCCAATGCGGACCACTGCGGCGCGTGCGGCGAGGCGTGTCCCGAGGGTGAAACGTGCATCGTCGGGGTTTGCTCCGGTCCGGCCGGCGACGCTTGCACTGACGTGCTCGCCCACAGCCTCAACATTACCGAAATCGCCGTCTATCAGGCGGGTAAGGTCAGCGTCATGCAAGCCGGTAGCGCCGTGCCTGCTGCGGCTCGCGCCGTCGACCTGGTGGCCGGCAAGGACGCGCTCTTTCGCATCTCGGTTCGATTGGAGCCTGGCTGGGAGGACCGAGTCGTCTCCGCCCGGCTCACGCTCGAAAATGGTGATGAGGTCGAACAGACCTTCCACAAGAAAACAGTCAGCGCGGATTCGTCCGACGGAACCTTGTCGTCCACATTCAACATCCAAGTCATGGGCAGCGCACTCACAACGAGCAGCGCCTACTCGATCAGCATCGTGGAATGCGGCGCCACGACAGGCACACCGCTCGATCCGCGCTTTCCGTCGCAAGGCTCACAAGAGCTCGAGGTGCGTCACGTGGGAGACCTCGAGGTTCATTTCGTACCCATCGTGGCAAACGGCATTCCGCCCGATACGAGCCCAGCGCGACTAGAAGGCTTTCGCGAATATGTCGAGAAGCTCTACCCCGTCAGCGCGGTGAGCTATTCGCTGGGCATGCCCCTGGTCGCAAACAGCACCATCGGCGCCGAAGGCGAAGGCTGGGTCGAAGCGCTGCAGCAGCTGTCGAATCGACACCAGAGCGACGACGCGCCCAACGACCTGTACTACTATGGTCTCATTGAACCGGCAGAGAGCTTCGCCCAGTTCTGCCAAGCGGGCTGTGTGGGCGGCATCGGCTATGTCACGGAATTGGGTAGCGAGTTTCGGCACCTGCGCGTGGCCATGGGGCTTTCCTACGGTCAGCGCATCAACCACGAAACCGCTGGCCACGAGCTCGGACACGCCCATGGGCGCGCACATGCTCCGTGCGGCAATCCCGGCGACGTCGATCTTGCCTATCCTTATGCAGACGGATCGATCGGCTGGTGGGGCCTTGAGCTTCCCAATCGGCTCTACGTAGGCGCAGACGCCAGTGATATGATGGGGTACTGCGAAAACCAGTGGATCAGCGACTACACCTACCAGGCGGTACTCGAACGCAGCGCGGCAATCAACTCGGCGCTCTCGTATCGCAACCCCAACCCCGTGGGTCGCTTCAGGGTTTTGGTTCAGAGCCGATCTGGCGCCACCTGGGGCGAGCCGCCCAGCGGCGAAGTCGAGGCAGTAGGCCGTGGCGAATTGGCGATCATCGTGGACCAGCAAGGCAAACCAGTTGCAGAAGTCGTCGTGTATCGCGGCACCATGGGTCATCTCGGCGGTGCCTCCATCATGGTCCCCGAACCCGAGCCCGGGTGGCATGCCATCGTGGTTCGAGGATTGCCGCCAGTAGCGTACAGCGGTACCTCTCAGAGCCTGCCCTAGGGCAACCTGAACGGCTTCTGAACGGATTGCGGCGGCCTGCTTTGACCGGTTGGGGCGCGGCGTTATGGTGATCTGTGTCTAACTTGCGCGTCACCGCACCTCTGTTGCTGGGTTGGGTCCTGGCCGGTTCGGGGTGCGACGCCAACGCCCGTTCGAAAGCCACGAGCGCTCGACAGCGGGTGGTGTTCCACGACGCTTGTGACGCATCCGGTGCGGTCTCGCTGGATAGGCATCGCTTTGCCGTCGCGGACGACGAAGACAGCGTCCTACGCATTTACGATGCTGAGCGCGGAGGTGAGCCGCTCTACATGGTGAACGTCGCGGACAGCCTCGACCTGGCTCGCGACGGTGACGCGGCACGGCGACGCCTCACGGCGACCACGG
>CBFGRJ010000007.1:0-55172 GCA_965651135.1 uncultured Myxococcales bacterium | reverse complement strand
GCTGGGCGGGAATTCAGCAGAAGAGCCAAGGCCGGGAGTGTCTGGCTGCTGTTTGGAGGTGGCGTGTTGGTCGGCGCGCTGGTGGTTCGCGCGCTATATAGGAGGGCGCGCGGTGTGCGGATCACGGCCCCGTCTTATGTGCGGTCTTACGTTAGCCGGCCCTCGCTGCTCGGCGACGCGCTACGCCTGATCATGCTCGAGGTCGTGCGACAAGCCAGCAGGAAGATTGCCCTGGGGGTCCTGCCCTCGGCAAATGAGCTGCCTGTTGGGCAAGAGCGGCCCATGTTGAACCCGAACGCGTCAAGGAGGTCCGCTCGCTGAGCGAAGCGCGGGCACGATTGTTGCGTACGTAGCGGTGATGCAAAAGAAGCATGAGGCGGCCACCCAATCATGGTTGCGCCTAGCGCCCAGTACTTTCCGCGATCTCGAAGGCTTTGCGGGTCGCCCGGTAGCCGAGCAGAAGGCGCTGCTCGAGGGATGGGTGGCTTGGCTCAATCTGAAGGGAGCAGCCGAGCCGGCGACCGCTGTCTTTCGCGAACGGTTGACGCGGCTCTTGGAGGCGTTTGACCAGGATCAAAAAGGTCCGGTAGACGACGAGCAACTCGAACGATGGCTGGACGAATGGCTGGAGACGGCAGGTCAAGTGGGAGGACCCGAGCAAGAGCAAGATCCCACGCTCGCGCACCCCTCGCACTGGCATTCCAACTTCCCGCGCGACGATTAGCGTTCGAGCTGGAGCAGTCGATTGTCGTGCGTACTGGTTATACAACCCGGGCGAGGGCCCACGATAGCGAAGGATTCGAGCGACGTTCCGCGTGATGACCTACAATGTTCACGGATGTATCGGCTCCGATGGGCGCTTGGATGTCGATCGGGTGGCGCGTGTGATAGGCGATCAGCGTGCCGATCTCGTGGCCTTGCAAGAAGTCGACGTCGGTCTGCAGCGTTCAGGCGGCGTCGATCAGTCCCAGCGGTTGGCGGAGCTCTTGAGCATGCACGTTCACTTCACGTGTGCCTCGCGCCGGGGCGGAGGTGAGTTCGGCATTGCCCTGCTCGCGTCAGGCAAGATCTCGGTAAAGCACGAAGGTTGCTTGCCTACGTATCGAGATGAAGCTCGTGCTGCACAATGGGCATGCGTCAGGACGCAAGGAGTAGACGTGGATGTGTTGCACACCCACTTGAGCGTGCGGTATCGCGATCGCAAAGCTCAGCTCGAGGCACTCTTGAGCGACGGCTGGTTGAAAAAGCGCCTGTCCTCGCCGCACGTGATCGTCTGTGGCGATCTGAACGCAATGCCCTTCTCCGGTATTTACCGCACCCTGAGCCGCAAGCTGCGCGACGTGCAAAGGACGCGCCGCGGCCGGAACTACGCTACATGGCCCTCGGGGCGCCCGTTCGCACGGATCGACCATATCTTCGTGGGTCATGGCTTTGGCGTCGAGCGATATTGGGTCCCCAGGTCGCCGCTGACCGCGGCTGCTTCAGACCATCTGCCGGTAGTGGCCGATCTGGAGGTTCGCACCCAATGACTCGACCTGGCGACGACAGTCAATGGTGCTTGGCCGGGGTGGAGCAAGCGTACTTGTTGGTCGACGGCGCCGAGTACTTTGCCGCGTTCTATCGGGCTGCTGTCTTGGCAGAGCACAGCATCTTGATCGCAGGCTGGCAGTTCGATCCACACATCGACTTGATCCGTGGCCACGACGCCCCTCCAGGCGACTATCCAGTCTCACTGTGGGAGTTGCTCAATGCGCTGTGTGCCGATAAGCCGGAGCTTTCGGTGTTCATTCTGGTTTGGGACTACTCGTTGATCTACGCCTTCGAGCGCACCTGGCTGCAGATGATGCAAGCGCGGATCGGAGCCCATGAACGACTCCACTTTCGCTGGCGCCCTCATGTCGATCCGCGCGGGAGCCATCATCAGAAAATGGTCGTTATCGACGGCAACGTAGCGTTCGTCGGTGGTCTCGACTTCGGCAACGCCCGCTGGGATACCAGGAGCCATGCCCCCAACGACGAGCGGCGCCTGGACAGTAGTGGTGGTGGGCGGCGTCCCTTCCACGACGTGCAAGTCGCGGTGAAGGGGCAGGTTGCCGAGAAGCTCGAAGAGCTATTTTGGGAGGGGTGGCACGAGGCGGCCGACTTCAAGTACGGTCCAACTCCGGTCGCGCCCGAATCCAGGATTCGCAAGGGGGCGCTGAAATCGATATGCGGCCCAGAGGCGCTCCCGATTGCGGGGACTCGGGTCGCGATCAGTCGCACTAGTCCTCCCGGCGAGTCATCGCAGGGTTCCTGCGAAACGCTGCACATGTACGAGAAGCTCATCGCATCGGCGCAGCGACTGATCTACGTCGAGACACAGTACTTCACCTCGAGTGCCGTCAGTCGTGCCTTTTTGGCGCGGATGTCCAACAAGGACCTGCCCGCGCTGCAGCTGGTGTTCGTGATGCCAGCCGGGGCGGACTCGCCCAAGGAAAAGTTCGCGCTGGGTAACCGACAAGAGCAGGTCCTAGCCGCCATCTGCACGGCCGCGCAAGAGTTCGGTCACGAAGTGCGTGTGCTATACAGCGGCAGCGATACCTCGGATACGCAACTGGCGACGTTCATACATAGCAAGTTGATGATCGTCGACGACGCGGCGATCAGCGTTGGTTCGGCAAATCTGACCAATCGCAGCATGGGATTGGATACGGAGGTCATTCTGACGTGGAATGCGGGTCGCAACGCATCCGTCGACCCGAGCGTGACCGCGATTCGCACTTCGCTGCTGGCGGAACATGCTGGAGTCGACGACACCGATCAATTCTCGAACATCGAGGGCCTGGTAGACGTCTTGGACGCGCTGTGTGAGCGGCAAGATTCCAAGCTTGCCAAGCGGCATATCGAGCCGGCGAACGCAGCTGACCCATTGATATCGGCGCTCTTCGATCCAAGCACGGTGCTCGAGCAGCAGGATTGGGATCGAGTGTGGGAAGAAACGCTGAACGACTCTGGAGTGCTGAAACGCTCCTGGGAAGCGCTCAAGGAGCTTCTGTCGTCGCCGGGCGATCAGCGAGCCTAGATGGACCAGCCTAGATGGACCAGCCTAGATGGACCAGCCTGCTCGGACGAGCCAATAGTATAGGATGACTTTGGGAAGCCTGAGGGCAATGAGCAGCCACGCGAAGCGCCATGGGTAGCGACTGAAGCCGCAAAAGTAGATCAACCAAGAAAAAGCCACCGGGCTGACGCTGAGAGCAATCAGGCTTTTGGTTCCCAGCGCCTCGCGGATGCGATGCAGGGCAGGATGCGACGCCACTCGGCGTTCGAGCCAGGGCACGTGCCGGAGCTTTCTGGACAAGTAGAACCCACAGAGTCCTCCGAGCAGTGAACCAGCGGAGACGGAGGCGATGACCCACAGGGCAGGCGATTTCGTGGCAACCGCCATCAGCATGTAAAACTGCGGTGGGACCGGGAATTGGAAGCCGTCCGCGAGCAGCGTGCCGAGGGCCATACCGACGTAGCCGAAGCGATCGACGAACTCCCGTCCAATGCCTTCGAGCTGAGGTCGCAGCACGTGGGCGAGCAGGGCCACCCCAGCGAGCAGGGCAAAAAGGCCCACGACGAACCTCGCGATCTGTCGGGAGTTGACCCTACTGTTGGGCCTGGCGTCGGCAAGTTGGGCGCTAGTCACGCCTGGCTAACGGCCCGCTTCGCTTTAGCGAGGGATTGCAGTTCCACGTGGTCCGCGCCCGCTGCTTTCAGCGCTTTTCGTGCTCGCTCGATCTGGCCTTGGGCGTTCGCGTTGACCCCGACCAAAATGCCACCCTTGTCCAAACTGTGCGCGGGGAAATCCACGACGTCGCGCCAGTATCCGAGCCCTGCGAGCGTGCCCACGATCGTGCCCGCGGCGCCACCGCTGACAGCACCATACAGCAGCGCGACGAGTGGCCCAGCCGCCAAGAAACCCCCGCCCACCGCCACCAGGGCCCCTCCAACGGCGCCCAGCGTCGCGCCCAAAGCGACCCCCGGCGCGATCAAGGTCTTTGTTTCGACCTTTACGCTGCGGACGTGATCCCGGCGCGTATCGTCGCGCATCAGGACATGAATGTTGGCTGCAGCGAATTCCTCGTCGACCAACGCTTTCACGGCACGCTCGGCCTCCTCCTCGGTGCCAAATATCGCATAGACCAACGCTTTGATAGTAGCCATCAAGGCGCTAGAGGCATGATCGGTGCCAATGTACTAGGCCACGGTAAGCTCGTGCAATGTGCGTAACCCAGGTCGCTCGTGTGCGGCACTTTGCCTCGCATGCGTTCGCGAACGGGAACACTACGTGCCTTGCGGAGACGTTGGGTTCAGAAATTGAACAGTCAGAAATTGAATAGGAAGGCACGAAGGACGGCAAGCAAAGTTTCACGCTCCCGGTCATCGGATGAGAAACGGCTTCATAGAATCGCATCACCGCCGATGGTCGGGGTCCAAAAAAATCTTCCTGTCTTCCCGTCTTGCTGTGAAACAAAAATCGAATCCGCATCTGCTTCCAGCATTCACTACCAGGTCGGTTCGTTGCCTGCGCTCGCATGCTTCGCGGCTTTGGAGTCGCATCGAGGTGGCTGGGACGCGCAAGGCTGAAAGGAGGCGCGAATGGCATACTCTGAATTGGAGATCGAGGGCTTGGCGGATCAACTGATGAGGGATCCGGCCATTGCCGGTCCGTCTGGTGAAGTCATTTCTAGGCGCCCGATGATCGATGTCCGCGGGCACGGCTTCCGTTTCGGAGGAATAGAACGGGACGTACACGACCCGGAGCGAATCATTCGTGTGCGGTTGATTAGCATTGGGGCTCCCGAGCGCACTTACGCCATGAAGACGTACGCCACGGATCTACGAGCCGCCTTGGTAGAGGCGCTCGGACGACTGATGCGACGCGTCCAGAACACCGACGGCCAAGACCTAGAATGAGTCGGCCCTCACTCGGAGGCATCATCGCCACACCTGGGACGTACTGCCTCGGTCGAGTGGGCCCAGCTTTCGAGACGGGCCATCGCGTCGGCACGGGTTGTGCCTATCGAGAGGCCATGTTCGCGAAAGGTACCGGTGGTGTCTCGATTGGCAGGCTCTGGGGGATAGAGCTCAGGGTACATTGGAGTTTGCTGGTCATCTTTGCGCTGATCCTGCTGAGCCTGGCTACCGGCGTATTCCCCTCGTGGCATCCGGATTGGAGCCCAGGTCTTGGCTGGGTGGTTGCAGGGGCGGCGACGCTACTGTTTTTTGCGTCGGTCGTTGCCCACGAAATGGGCCATGCGCTGGTCGCTCGCCACTACGGGATTCCAGTCCATTCCATCACGCTTTTCCTCTTTGGTGGCATAGCGAGTCTGGAGGACGACCCAGACTCTCCGAAGAAGGAAGCGCTCATGGCTGGCATCGGGCCCCTGATCAGTATCGGGCTCGGCGTCGGGTTCTTGGTGCTGGCTTCCCTGATCGTGTCGGTTCCTGCCGAGGCCGATCCCGAGCTGGTAGCACGACAAATGAGCCCACTGGCCACGTTGCTCGCCTGGCTTGGGCCTATCAATATCATCATTGGACTGTTCAACATGCTGCCCGGCTTCCCGCTGGATGGTGGTCGCGTGCTCCGAGCCATCTTATGGGGAGTTACCGGAGACTTGGTGCGCGCCACGCGGTGGGCAACGCTGGCGGGGCAAGCTCTGGGAGCGTTGCTCATGCTCGGGGGAGTGATGATGGCGCTCGGCTACGACATCCCGTTCTTCGGAGCAGGTTTCGGCCCAGGGTTGTGGCTCTTGCTGATAGGATGGTTCCTCTACGGGGCTGCCGCAGCCAGTCAAAACCGGCTGCTCGCCAAGCAGGCGCTGGCGGGCTTGAAGGTCGAAGCGGTCATGCGCAGTCGCTTGCCGGAGGCAATCCCCGCTGATTGTTCCATCGAATCGTGGGTTGGAGAGCACGTGCTGACCACCGGTGCGGAGCAGTTTTTGGTGCGCGACGAACACGGGCACGTGGTCGGTATCGCGCAGGTCACCGCGGCTCGCACCGTACCGCAAGAACTCTGGCCGACCACCCCGGTTTCCGCGGTGATGGAGCCCTTGGACGCATCGCGCGCCCTGGCTGTCGACGAGGATGCTTTGGCAGCCGTGAAGAAACTCGAGACGACACGAGCGCGTGAGCTCTACGTGCTTCGCGATGGTGAGCTCGTAGGACTATTCGGGCTCCGGGACGTATTGCGCTACTTGGAGCTCCGGGCCCCTCATAGACCGCATGGACCCATGGGCAAGCCCTATGCAGCTGCTGATCGGCAGCCTACTTCCAACCGCCCATGAACGAGGGATTTCTACCATGATGCGGATCAAAGCCCTGGCCAAGGATTACGTGACGCTCGAGATCTCCGACACGCTGGCGCGCCGCGACTGCGAATTCGTACTGCCCGAGCTCCAGCGCCTGATGACGGCAAAGGGCGGCAGGCTCAACGTGCTGGTCCAGCTCGATGACTTCAAGGGCTGGGAACCGCGCGCCTTCGAGCCACTCGGGAGCCTCGCGGCCAGCAAGGTCGAAGGGAAGGTCGCCGTGGTGGGTGAGCGAGGAGACGAACAGGTGGCGCAACGAGTAGCCGCTCCGCTGTTTTCCGGTCGCGTGCGCTTCTTTCAAAAGGCACGTGCCTCGTGGGCCATACGTTGGCTGCGATCGGGGACCAGCCCCGGTCCCTAGTCTAGTCTGGTCTTTGTCGCCGTCTCGATGCCCCTTTGCCGCGCCCCCGAGCAGGTCGGGAGCGCGCAACGGGGCAAACAGAGCCTAGCGGCGGCCCATCGGCTCGACCAAGGGGAAGTTCGAATCCCTGTGGACTCTACTTTCGTAGTGGTATGTGTGGCGCTGCCCGTGCTTTTCGCGGTGCTGCTCGCACCACATCTCTTTGCCGTTGGTGGCCTTTCTAGTCTCGACGCAGCGCGGACAGGGCGGCTCGATGTGAGGAATGCTGCCGGTTTCGCCTTTGGGGCGAACCACCAGCACTGGGCACTGCGCGAGGCGAACCACCGCTTCGGCTACTGAGCCCAAAAAGAGGCGGCGCAATCCTCGACGACCATGTGTGCCGACGACGACCATATCTGCGTGCACGTCCGCTGCCAGCTGCGCAATTTCTTCGGCAGCGAACTCGAGTCGGATGTGCGAGACGCAGCGTGTGAATCGCTTTCCGGTGCGCTCAGTGAAGTTGGCGACGCGTTCGGTCACGTAGTCGTGCAGTCGCTTTTGGGCATCGGCCATGGACAGGCGGTATGGGGTCGGAGACGAGCCCTCCAGCTCGACGAACTCCCCGTAGTTGCGCACGACGTTCACCGCGTGCACCTCGGCCTGTTCCTTTTCAGCCGCTAGCTCGAAGGCCTTCTCGAGGGCCAGCGCGCCCGTGTCCGAATAGTCAACGCCGACCACGATGACGTACGGTTCTGCGTTGGCGTTCATGTGGGACCTCCTTATGGGGTGATATGCCAGCTGAAAACCAGTGGCCTCGACCTCCCGGCGTTGCATCGTGCGTGCCACGCCCTTCGTGTCGCAGTCCATGCGGGAAATACGCCACACTTTCCGCAGTTCATGCGTGGGGTCGCAGGTGCGACAGCAAAACTTGCGCGTATCGCCGATGCAGTTGCGCGTTTTGCTCAAATAAACGCGGTCGCGCTATTTGGCGCCAAACCTGCAGGGCGCCAAGCCGTGCGCAAATCGTGCGAAGAGCACCAACAGGAGGCTTGGCCGTGACCCCATTCGAATATCTTGGCAACGAGCACCATGAGCTGGCTCGAATGCTGACGGTGCTCCAGAACATGGCCAAGGCGGTGGAGGCCGGTGCGGAGGTCGACCGAGGCGACCTCGACGCTGTCATGGAGTACTTCCGCGAGGTGGGGGACCTGTCGCACCACGACAAAGAAGAGACCCTGCTGGTGCCGGCGTTGGTGCGTCAAAACATGGATTGGTTTCATGGGCCGCTCGCCGAGCTCAGGAGAGACCATCGCCAGGAGCGCTACCTGATGCGTTCGCTACGCCATGCGGCCCGTCAAACACGGGGTTGGTCCGAGGAGGACAAGCGCCATTTCGTGTCGTTGGTGGGTGCCTACGCCGACTTGATGCACGCCCATTTCAGAAAGGAGGACGAGCAGTGGTTCGTCGAAGCGGAACGCCGCTTGCCACCCGACGAACAAGCGGCGTTGCTCAAGAGCTTCGAGAAGTTCGACGCCGAAATGCAGGCGCTGCCCGACTTCGCGAACCTGAAAGCGCGAGCTCTGAAGCTCGTCGAGAAGTACGGCGGCTCGTGATCCCCACGGTGCAAGACTCGCGTTTCCCCCCGCCGAACCCCGAAAGTTTTTCGCCAAGCAGAGCGGTTGGAATGACCCTTTGCCGGCAAAAAGGCCAAGTTTGCCAGGCGGATAGCTAGCGGCACACATCTTGCGCTAGCGCGCCGCAATGTCCACCAGCTTGGAAAGGTTCACGTATGACGATGCGGTCGTTCGCAAGTTCGTGTTCGCGACCGTCGTGTGGGGAATCGTCGCGACGTTGGTTGGGCTTTGGCTCGCGCTGATGCTCGTCGAGCCAGCCCTTAGCTTCGGATTACCGCAGCTGACGTTTGGGCGGTTGAGACCCTTGCATACGAACGCCGCCATCTTTGCCTTTGCGGGCAATGCGTTGTTTGCCGCTGTCTACTATTCGAGCCAGCGCCTGCTCAAGGCGCGGATGTACAGCGATTGGCTCAGCGGCGTACATTTTTGGGGATGGCAGGCGATCATCGTGGCGGCGGCATTGACGCTGCCGTTCGGGATCACTCAGTCCAAGGAGTACGCCGAGCTCGAATGGCCGATTGACGTAGCGATCGCCGTCGTGTGGGTGGCTTTTGCCGTCAACTTCTTCGGTACCATCGCCAGGCGCCGGGAGCGCCACATCTACGTGGCGGTGTGGTTCTACATCGCAACCATCGTTACCGTCGCCATTCTGCACATCTTCAACAACCTGGTGGTCCCGGCTGGGTTATTCAAGAGCTACCCGATATACGCCGGGGTTCAGGACGCCTTCATGCAGTGGTGGTACGGCCACAACGCGGTGGCGTTCTTCTTGACCACGCCATTTTTGGGCTTGATGTATTACTTCCTGCCCAAGGCTGCCAACAGACCTGTCTTTTCCTACAAGCTGTCGATTCTCCACTTCTGGTCGCTGGTTTTCTTGTACATCTGGGCTGGCCCCCATCACCTGCATTACACCGCGCTCCCCGAATGGGCCTCGACGCTGGGTATGTTGTTCAGCGTCATGCTCTGGATGCCGTCGTGGGGAGGCATGATCAACGGCCTTTTGACCTTGCGTGGAGCGTGGCACAAGGTGGCCGAAGACCCGGTGCTGAAGTTTTTCGTGGTCGGCGTCACGTTTTACGGCATGGCCACGTTCGAAGGGCCGATGCTTTCGATCAAGAGCGTGAACGCCCTGTCGCACTACACCGATTGGACCATTGCGCACGTGCACAGCGGCGCGCTGGGCTGGAACGGGTTCATGGCATTCGGAATGTTGTATTGGCTCGCCCCACGCCTGTTTCAGACGAAGCTCTGGTCGAAAAAGCTCGCCGAGGTGCATTTCTGGATTGGGACCCTGGGCATCTTGTTTTACATCGTTGCGATCTACACCGCGGGGGTCACGCAAGGACTCATGTGGCGTGCCTTCGACGAGACGGGGCGCCTTTCGTATCCGGACTTCATCGAGACAGTGGTTCGCCTGCTTCCGATGTACTGGGTCAGAGTCCTGGGCGGCAGCCTGTACGTCGCGGGCGTGATCCTCGGAGGCATCAATATCTTCATGACCTACAAGGCGCGCCCGAAAACGTACGTGGAGGTGGTGCACGAGGCTGCTCCGCTTGGATCGTACATGGGGGTTGCACGCGCGTTCGAGCTGCCTAGGCAGCGAACCATGGCCGACAACGCGTACCGTTTGCGCTATTTCGCGGATGCGGGGTGGCATCGAGCCTGGGAGCGCTTGCCGCTCAAGTTCACGGTGCTGGTTACCGTGGCGGTACTGGTCGCTTCGCTGTTCGAGATCATTCCGACCTTCTTGATTAAGTCGAATGTGCCGACGATAACCGCGGTGAAGCCGTACACACCTCTGGAGTTGTACGGACGCGATATTTACATCGAGGAAGGTTGTTACAACTGCCACTCCCAGATGGTTCGCCCCATTCGTTCGGAGACCGAGCGCTACGGCGAGTACTCCAAGCCGGGTGAATTCGTCTATGACCGTCCCTTCCAGTGGGGATCGCGGAGGATCGGCCCGGACTTGGCTCGCGTCGGTGGGAAGTATCCGCACCTCTGGCATGTACGGCACATGGATGACCCCACCAGCACCACGCAGCAATCCATCATGCCGCGTTACCCGTGGTTGCTCACCGACCCGATCGAGTTTTCCGAAATCCAGCCCCGAGTGGACGTCATGGCCATGCTCGGCGTCCCTTATGGCGATGCAGTGAAACATGCCGAAACCATGGCGCGCCGTCAGGCTTCGCAGATTTCCAGCGAAATCGTTCAGCAGGGTGGTCCCAGCGGCCTCGAGGACAAGAAGATCGTGGCGCTGACCGCGTACCTCCAGAGGCTCGGTACGGACATCAAGAGGCGCGAGTCGGAGCCTTCCAGCGATGTTCGCCGTTCGGCTCGCCTTGGAGAGGGCCGCGCGCCCGTTTTCGGTGGAGGTGTCCAATGAGGCTCAGCGATGTGATGAGTGCCGCAGGCTTGGCCTTCTACGCCGAGGTTGCGCTGGCATTGTTCATGCTCGCTTTCGTGCTGATAGCCGTCACGGTCATAGCGCGAGCCAACCAAGAGACATTCGAACGAGCGCGCTGGTTGCCGCTGTCGAACGACCCTCTCTCGGTCGGAGAACGTGAACAGAGCATGCACGGGGATATGAACGAGGTGAAGCCATGAACGAGCTGGTCACGAACCGCGACACGCCCTCGGCTAGGCCAGAAGAAGCAGCGCTTACCGATCACGAGTACGACGGGATCGCGGAATACGACAACCCGATGCCCGGCTGGTGGAAAGCGCTGTTTTTGGCGACGGTCGTGTTCTCGGGACTCTACGTGTTCTGGTACCACATTTCGGGTCGCGGCCCATCGATTGAGGACAGCTACCATGCCGAGGTGGCCGAAGCCAACGCTCGAGCCGCGAAGCTAGCCATGCGCGAGCAGGTGAGTGAAGCTTCGCTCGAGAAGCTGATGGCCGATGGGAGCATGATGCAGAATGCTGCACGACTGTTCGCGCAGAAGTGTGAGCAGTGTCATGCCGCACAGGGGCAAGGCAATATCGGCCCGAACCTCACGGACCACTACTGGATCCACGGCGAAGGGCGCTTGATGGACATCTATCGGACGGTCTCTGAGGGCGTGCTGGAAAAGGGGATGCCCGCCTGGAACAAGCAACTGGCGCCTGCAGAGCTGAAGCAGCTGGTCGCCTTCGTCGGGACCATGCGAGGCAAAAACCTGCCGGGTAAGTCCCACGAAGGCAAGGAGTTCGCCGTCCGCTGATGCGGCTGCGGCGCGTCGCGAGAGGACTGGGTTCATGAGCACCCCCTTACCTTCCCCCGAACGAGTGTTGCCGACGCTGAACGCGGATGGCAGCCGCAAGAGAATTCGCCCTCAGCTGTTCAAGGGTAAGTACTACCGAGCTCGTTTGGTGATCGGGTGGGGTCTCATCGCACTGTTCGCCGCGTTGCCGTTCGTTCAGATGTCGGGAAAGCCAGTGGTGCTGCTGGATGTGGCTCACCGCGAGTTTACCCTGTTCGGTCGCACGTTCTTGCCGACCGATAGCGCTCTCTTGATGTTGCTGTTGCTTGCGATTTTCGTGGGAGTCTTCTGGATCACCGCGTTGGTTGGACGCGCCTGGTGCGGCTATGGCTGCCCGCAGACGGTTTATCTCGAATTCGTGTTCAGGCCCATCGAACGGCTCATCGAAGGCGATCGCAATCGACAGCTCAAACTCGACAAAGAAGGCATACACCCGCGCCGGCTGCTCAAGTATCTGGTGTTTTTGGTGCTTTCAGCCGTGATCGCCAATCTGTTTTTGGCCTACTTCGTCGGCGTCGTCAGGCTCGGCGGTTGGGTGACCGCATCACCCTTCGAGCAGCCGGGCCCGTTCTTGGTCATGGCGGTGACCGCGGGTCTCATATTTTTCGACTTTGCCTACTTCCGCGAGCAAATGTGCACGGTGATTTGCCCTTACGCGCGGCTGCAGTCCGTGATGCTCGACAAGCGCTCGCTCATCGTTGGGTACGACGAGCGGCGCGGCGAGCCACGCAGCAAAGGGAAAGCACGCATCGAATCCGGCGACTGCATCGATTGCGGAGCGTGTGTTCGCGCGTGCCCGACAGGAATCGATATCCGCGACGGACTGCAGATGGAGTGTATAGCCTGTGCGCAATGTGCCGATGCGTGTGACTCCATCATGACGAAGATCGGCAAACCTCTCGGTCTGATTCGCTACGGGACGCAACGTGCGCTGATCGAGGGTCGGGAGCGGGGCAGCCTATTGCGAGCGCGCGTCGTCGTGTATCCAGTCATTTTGTGCGGTGCGCTCGCGGCCTTGGTCTGGCTCGGGCGCGCGCCCGGAGCAGAGGTCACGGTATTGCGCGGCCTTGCGGCTCCGTACGTGCTGTCAGGCGACACGGTCCGCAATCAGATCCGCATCAAGGTCGAGAATCGCAGCGGGCAAGACCAGCGCTACGCCATTTCGCTGCTCGAGGCTCCCGGTGCACAGCTGATTGCGCCAGAAAATCCGCTGCTGGTGCAGTCGGGGGAGCACCGAACCACGACCGTGTTCGTGCTGGCGGATGCTCGCCTGTTCGAAAACGGCATTCGCCCTGTCAAAGTTTTCGTCAAGGCCGACGCTGGGTTCGAGCGATCGATTGAATACAAGCTGCTGGGCCCCAAGCGGCAACGTTCGCCGGAGCGCCTACCAGAAAAGCGTACGGAGCAAGGATCATGACAGCGTTGGTCTCGAAGCCTCGAAGAGCAGGCAGATTCTGGGTATACCTGCCGGTAGCACTGCTCGCAGCGATGCTCGCGGGCTGGGGGGCGATGATCACCATCGCCATGGACGACCCTGCTTTCGGCATCGAGCCGGACTACTACGACAAGGCTGTCGACTTCGACGCTCATCGCGTGCAAGTGGAGGAAAGCCAACGCCTCGGCTGGACGCTGGCGTTGCACACGCAGCCAATGCCCGGAGGGGCCGTCGCGCTCGGTGTGGACATGCGGGATCGAAGCGCTGCGCCACTCGACGATGGACTACTGGTTGCTACGGCGTTTCACAATGCGCGCTCGAGCGACAGGGTCGAGCTCTCGCTGAGCGGCCGAGGTGAGGGGCGCTACGAGGGTCACCTCGATACGGTGCGCCCGGGCCTGTGGGAGTTTCGTTTCAGCTTCGAACGGGGAGCAGACCGCTTCGTGCAGGTCGTCCGCCGCGATTTGGGCGCGCCATGACTGCGGAGCTCTTGATTGCCGTGGTGGGTGCCAGCCTATTGGGGAGCCTGCACTGTGCAGTCATGTGTGGAGGGCTCGTCTCGGCCATGACCATGGGCGCCAGTACGCGTCGGGCCGCCTGGAGCCCGCACCTGCGCTTTCATTTGGGGCGCCTGGTCACTTACGTGACTTTGGGCGCTCTCTTGGGGGCGATGGGCAGTGCCATCGATGGGTTGGGTCGCCAGGCGGGCGTCATCCATGCCGCGGCGGTGGTGGCCGGGGCGCTCGTGGTTCTTGCCGGTTTGGTCGGGCTCTTGTCGAGCCAAGGCATTCGCGTGCCCAAGTGGAGCATGCCGGCTCGCGCCCAGGGCTGGATGGTAGCGCGCCTTCGCGGAGGCAAGCTCGGAGGGCCCACGCAAGCTTTACTGCTCGGGATCTGTACGGGGCTCTTACCCTGCGGCTGGTTGTATGCGTTCGTGTTTTCCGCCGCTGGAACGGGCAGCTGGGTCAGAGGTGCCCTGCTGATGCTGGCCTTTTGGCTGGGGACACTGCCTGCACTGTTGGGTTTGGGGGTGGTCCTCCAGCAGTTGATCGGTCCACTCAGGCGACATGTTCCGGTGCTCGGCTCGGCACTCTTGGTTGTCGTGGGCCTGGGCACCATCGTGCATCGAGTGAACATCCCGGCGAAGGTATTGCCTCGCATGTCGAGCGTCCTCTCCGTTGGAACCACGGAGCCGAAAGGAGGCATGCCCTGTCACTGACGTGCTGGGTTGCGAATGCCACATGAGTCTCGCGGCAGAGAGCATCACGGCCGGCATGGACCCTGCCGGTATGGACCAGCGAGTGCTCGAGTCGAGCGCGGTGCAGTGCGCGCACTGTGGCTTGCCCGTTCCACGAGCATTGATCGACGCTCGGCATTCCGAGCAATTCTGTTGTGCAGGCTGCCGTAGCGTTTACCGCCTGATCTGCGATGCCGGGTTGACGCAATATTATGCCCTGCGTCGACAAACGCTTGCAGAGCAGGGTGCGCCCCTCGCTCGCCCTGCCGAGCGAACGGACTCGCGCTACGCCGATTTCGATGCGCCCGCGTTTCAGAGCCAGTACACCGAGCAGGTCGCGCCGGGCTCGTCACGGGTCGAATTGTTTCTCGAAGGCGTGCACTGCGCCGCCTGCCTGTGGTTGGTAGAAAAGCTGCCGAGCCTCGTCTCGGGCGTTCATGAGGCTCGGCTCGATCTTCAGCGGCGCGCGCTGGAGGTGCTGTGGGACCCGCAGCAGGTGGCGCTGAGCCGCATCGCGCGAGAGCTGGACAGCTTGGGCTATCCGCCACGTCCCTACAACGATGTTCGCGCGCAAGCAGGGCGCCGCGCCGAGGAGCGGCGCCTCTTGGTGCGTGTAGGCGTGGCGGGAGCGATTGCGGGCAACGTCATGCTGCTGTCGTTTGCCCTCTACAGCGGGGCCTTTCAGGGCATGGCTCTGGAATTCAGGCGACTCTTCGAAGTGGCCAGCATGGTCATCAGCGTGCCGTCTGTCAGCTATTGCGCCATGGAGTTTTACCGCGGCGCGTGGAGCTCCTTGAAAACTCGCACGCCGCATATGGATCTGCCGGTGAGCCTCGGTATTCTTGCAGGAGCCGTGTGGGGTGGCGCGAGCGTCGTTCGAGGTCAGGGTGAAGTGTGGTTCGACAGCGTTACTGCGCTGATATTCCTGCTGCTGGTGGGCCGCTTCGTCGAGCTGCGCCAACAGAATCGCGCGCGTCAGGCCGTGGAGCGTGCGCAGATGTTCACGCCATCGAGCGCGCATGTGATTGGTGACGACGGCAGCGTACGTGACGTGTTGGTCGAAGAGGTGCAGCCTGGACAGTTGGTCCTTGTCAAGAGTGGCGAAACCGTTCCGGTCGACGGCGTGGTCGCAGTGGGGCGATCCGAGCTCGACAACCGTATTCTCACGGGCGAATCGAAACCCGTTGGCGTCGGTCCGGGTGCCGAGGTGTTTGCCGGGGCAACCAACCTGACTGGGGTGATCAGAGTGCGTAGCACGAATGGAGGTGCTGAAACGCGCGTGGCGCGGCTGATGCGGGAGGTCGAGCGTGCCAGGCTCAGGCGACCCAGGGTGGTACGTCTGGTCGATCGCTTGGCGGGCCGCTTCGTCGTGGCTGTGTTGATGTTGGCTCTCGCGACGTTGGCCCTTTGGTGGCCCTACGATCCAGCGGCAGCACTAGAGCATACGATCGCCTTGTTGGTGGTGGCATGTCCTTGCGCGCTGGGCATGGCCACGCCGCTGACGGTCAGCGCTGCCTTGGCCAGAGCCGCTGAACGACTCGTGCTCATCAAAGGCGGCGACGTTCTGGAGGTGGTGCGCAAGCCGTGCCTCATCGTGTTCGACAAGACGGGTACGCTCACGACAGGAAACCTCAGGCTTCGCGCGTGGAAAGGTGAACGCCACGTGCAAGGCTTGGTGCGCGCTCTGGAGGCGACCTCCTCGCACCCTATCGCTTGGGCGTTTTGCCGCTCGCTCCCCGAGCTGCCGGGCGCGACGATCGACGAGGCATACGAAGAGCCCGGTGGAGGCATTCGTGGGCGTGTCGGAGGCCGCTCCGTTGCCGTGGGAGCTCCAGCCTGGGTGGCGCGGCTCGGAAACGCGGAACCCGATTGGGCTCGGGCCGAAGTACTCCGGTGGAGCGAGCTCGGCCATACTCCGGTCGCCGTTGCGGTGGAGGGGGTCGTGGTGGCGGTTGCGTGCTTCGACGATCCGGTTACGCGAGATGCCGTGCAGAGCTTGTCCAAGCTCAGGCGATTGGGTTACCATTGTGCGGTGCTGTCGGGTGATCACCACGCGGTGACACGTTCGGTCGCGCAAGCGCTGGCCAGCGCCGCTGGGGAGCCGCGCCTATTCGACGACGTGGTGGGCGCCGCAAGCCCTGAAGAAAAGCTAGCCTACGTGACGGCCCAGAAGCGCAACGGTCCGGTGATCGTGGTAGGCGACGGCGTCAACGACGCTGCTGCGCTGGCTGCGGCAAGTGTAGGCGTCGCAACCAAGGGCGGAGCCGAGGCAAGCCTTTTGGCCGCGGATGTCTATCTGGGTAAGACTGGATTGGCCCAGCTCGTCGTGTTGATCGAGGGGGCCAGATACACATTTTCTACAATAAAACGCGGCATTTGCATGTCTCTTGGCTACAACATGGTCATGGTCGGTCTCGCCATGGCAGGATGGATAGGGCCGCTATTGGCTGCCATCTTGATGCCGCTCAGCTCCTTGTCCGTGGTGGCCAATGCTTATCGGTCCAAGGTCTTCGAGAGGCTCGGATGAGCGCGCTATTTCTGGTATTGCCGCTGGCCCTGTTGGTGTCTTCACTGGCGGTGCTTGCTTTCGTGTTTGCCGTCAAGCGCGGAGAGTTCGACGATCTGCAGACGCCGGCGCGCCGCATCTTGATGGATGACGCCGACGCGGTGCGTAGCGAGGCCGCGAAGCGCGGGGCGGATTGAGCCATGTCGTCATTGGACGCGACTACACTCGCGAGCATCAGAGAATACCTGGGGCTCGACTCTCGAGCGGCACGGCGACTGGCAGCGTTTCGTCCTTTGGCGGCAGCGCATTTCGATAGGGTGGTCGACGATTTCTACGACGCCATCCAGGCTCATCCCGAGGCCCGAGCCGTCTTGACGTGCGGGCCCAGTCAGCTTGCACGGCTGAAGGTGACCCTCAAGGCGTGGCTCGAGTCGTTGCTCGCCGGGACCTACGACGCGGCCTACCTGAAGGCTCATTCTCGCATCGGGCGCGTCCACGTGCGCATCGGGCTTCCGCAACACCTGATGTTTACGGCCATGTCCCGGGTGCGAGCCGGGCTGGTGGCGGCGGCGGAGCAGGTGTACGCAGAGGACGTGGCTGCACGGGCGGCGGTCACGTCCGCCTTGCACCGGCTGCTCGACATGGAGCTCGCCATCATGCTCGACAGCTATCGCGAAGTCCTAGTCGAACGGCAGCGAACCCAAGAGCGGCTCGCGACCATCGGAGAGTTGGCTGGGAGCGTGGCGCATGAGCTGCGCAATCCCCTTGGTACCATGGAGTCGTCATTGTTTCTCATCAAGCGCAGGTTGGGGGAGCTAGGGGTGCACGACGAGGTCTTGGCCAAGCATCACGACAAGGCGCTTAGGCAAGTCAGTCTGTGCAATGACACCATCGGCCGCCTGTTGGACTTGGCGCAAGACAGACCGCCGCGCAGCAAGCACATCGAGGTTCGCCCATGGCTCGAAGAAACCGTGGCAACCATGCGGCTGGGCGAGCGCGTGCGGGTTACCTTGCAGATCCCGAGCGGCTTGAGGTTCTTCGCCGATCCCACACAGCTGGCCTTGGTAGTGGCCAACTTGTTGCGCAATGCTGCCGAGGCTTCGCCAGATGGGGTCTCCGTGACGATGAGCGCCAAGGCGGAACGCGGCGGAGTGTCGCTGGTCGTGGCGGACGACGGACCCGGCGTGGCAGAGCACGCGCGTGACCGTCTCTTCGACGCGTTGTTCACGACGAGAAGCCAGGGCACGGGCTTGGGGCTTGCGCTTGCTGCTCGCATCGTTCAGGCCCACGGCGGCGAAATCGCCTTGATGCCTTCGGAAAAGGGGGCGGTCTTCGGGATCTGGTTGCCGGGCCCCGTGGATCCAAGGCTTTCTAGCTGAGGCTCGAGCACCAGGACGAGTGAAGAGGGATTATGCGCGCAAACGTACTGGTGGTCGACGATAACCGCGAGCTCGCCGAAAATGTTTGTGAGCTGTTGGAAGGCATTGGACAGCACGATGCGAAGTGCTTCTATGCGCCGAACGCCAAAGAAGCGTTGCAGCACGTGCGAGAGCTGGGAGCGGATCTGGACGTGGTGTTCGTCGACCTCAGGCTGCCAGACTGCGACGGTATCGAGCTGCTGCGCGATATCAAAGCTCGCTTGCCGGATACGCAAATCATTCTCATGACCGGTCATGCCACGGTCGAGAGCGCCGCGGCGGCCGTAGAGAGCGGGGCTTTCGCATTCGTGCTGAAGCCTTTTCGTAGCTCCGAGTTCATGTTGATCGCGCGGCGCGCCCTCGACCAGGCCGCCCAACGGCGGGAGAGACAGGAGCTGCTTCGCCGTTTGGAACTGTCGGAACGCCGTCATCGTGAGGTGGTCGAATCCATCCCTGCATTGGTGCTTGCACTCGACGAGCGCGACAACATCACGATCTACAATCGGCACCTCGAACGCTTGACGGGGTTTGCTCGCAGCGAACTACTGGGCAGGCCGGGTCGCCCCCTGATTGGTGAGCGCGGTGGCGAGCGCCGGCTGGTGACCAAGAGTGGCCGTCAGCGCATGATCCGCTGGCAATGCACCACCGTCGAAGATCCCAACGGCGTTCAGACCACTTATGCCATGGGAATCGACGTCACCGACGAGCTGCAGATGCTGCGGCGAACGCTCAGGGCCGAACGCCTGGCTGCCGTAGGCACGCTGGCGGCGGGGCTTGCCCACGAGGTGAGGAATCCCCTCAACTCGGCCAATCTTCAACTGCAGGTTCTGAAGCGGCGGCTCGGGAAAACACAGCTCGAAGCAGCATCGGCGGCTGCAGAGCTGGTGGTCAAAGAGATCGAGCGGTTGGATCACTTGGTGAGCGACTTTTTGGCGTTTGCCAGACCGCAACCGTTGCAGACGAAAAGGACCGATCCGAATCGTTTGGTCCGCGCCGTTTGGGAATTGCTGCTGCCCGAAGCGGCCGCCGCCAGCGTGGACTTGAAGCTGGAGCTCGCCGAGCCCATCGAGGCAGTCGATATCGAGGAGGAGCGTATGTGTCAGGTCCTCTTGAACCTCGCGAGGAACGCTATCGAGGCCGCGGAGGGGGAGAGCCAGGTGGTGCTGCGCACCAAGGCGGCCGACACGGCGGGAGACGTTGCCATGGAGGTCGAGGACGACGGCCCCGGCTTCCCGGAAGATGCCCCGATTTTCGATGCGTTCTATACGACCAAGCCGCAGGGGACCGGGCTCGGCCTCGCCATCGCCCACCGCATCGTCTCCGACCACGGGGGAACGCTGTCGGTGGTCTCTCGACCGGGTTGCACGCGCTTCACCGTGCTTCTCCCTCTGCACACGGGCGAGGCAGCGACCGACAAGGGGTGAACGCCGAATTTGCGGGAACCCTCCCGTAGCGCCCACAAACTGGCGTCCCGATGCCAAAAATCGCGTGCCGGGTATGTGCACCATTTGCGCCCGGCGGAGGGGTAGCGCAATAATTGCACATAGGTCCGTCGGGCCCCGGAGGGGCGATTTTGGTGTTTTCATGGCGAAGCGGACGTGATCCATACGGAGGCACGCCACATGCATTCCACGTTGGGAGCGCTGATTGGAAGCACAGGTAATGCGTCCTGAGTGGACGGTGACTTGGGAGAGACAAACGTGAGTAAAGCCCGGATTCTGATTGTCGACGACGAGGCCAACGCGCGCAACGCGCTCGCGGAGATCTTGCGTGAAGAAGGCTACCAGGTCGAGACGGCCGCGGACGGATTCAAAGCCTTGGCACGTGCCGAGAGCTTCTCGCCGGATCTGGTGCTCACCGATCTGAAGATGCCCGGCATGGATGGAGTCGAGCTTTTGGGAAAGCTCAAACAGAGCGCGGATATCGATGTCGAGGTAGTCGTGATGACGGCGTTCGGAGCGGTGGAGACTGCGGTCGCCGCGATGCGAGCTGGTGCGGCGGACTACCTGACGAAGCCTTTGAATACGGACGAGCTGCTGCTCGTGATCGAGCGAGCATTGGAGCGTTGCCGGCTACGCCAGGAGACGGTGCATCTACGCGAACAGCTCAAGAACAAGTATAGCTTCAGCAGCATCATCGGCTCCTCGCCGGAAATGCAACAGCTGTTCAAGAGTATTGCCCAGATTGCTCCGAGCCGTGCGACGGTGCTGTTGTCGGGTGAGTCGGGAACCGGTAAGGAGCTGGTAGCCGCGGCAATTCATCACAGCTCGTCCCGAAGCGAACGACCTTTCATCAAGCTGCATTGTGCGGCGCTGGCCGAGAGCCTTTTGGAAAGCGAGTTGTTCGGCCACGAGCGTGGCGCCTTTACGGGAGCGGAGCGCCGGCGTGAAGGTCGCTTCGAACAGGCTGACGGGGGAACCTTGTTCCTGGACGAAATTGGAGAGATTTCGTCGGCCACCCAGGTGAAGCTGCTGCGCGTGCTCCAGGAGCGCGAATTCGAGCGAGTGGGTGGCAACCAGACGCTCAAAGTGGACGTGAGGGTGATTGCCGCGACGAATCGCGACCTGAAGCAGATGGTTGAACGTGGAGAGTTTCGTGAAGATCTGTTCTATAGGTTGAACGTGATCAACGTGCACTTGCCGCCGCTCAGGCAGCGTGCGAGCGATATTCCCGCGCTGGCTATTCATTTCGCCAAGCGCTACTCGGACGAAAACGGCAAATCGGTAACGAAGATCAGTGATCGTGCCCTTTCACTGCTGGTTGCCTACCCGTGGCACGGAAACGTGCGCGAGCTCGAGAACGTGATCGAGCGGGCAGTGGTGTTGGCCGAAGGAGACACCATCGAGATCAGCCACCTGCCGGCAGAGCTTGCGGCCGAGCAGGGTTCGGGGACCACGCCAGTGATTCCCGGTGCCACCATGGCAGAGCTGGAGCGACACGCCATACTCACCACTTTGGAAGCTTGTGGCGGCTCGACCAGCAAGGCAGCCGACGTCCTGGGTATCAGCGTGCGCAAGATTCAGTACAAGTTGCAAGAATACGGCGCCGCACCAAAGAGTCAGGTGCCCGCGGTGCATGCACGCGCGGCCGCCGGTAAATAGGTTTCGCCTGGTACGCCCAACGAAAGGTTCGAACAATGGTAGTCGAAGAAATCATGAGCGAGCACCCCTATGCGATCGAGGCCGATCAAACCGTACGCGAAGCCATGCATCGCTTGATGTCTCTGGACATTCGGCACCTGCCGGTGCTCGATGATGGAGTGTTGGTCGGCATGTTGAGCGATCGCGACGTGCGAACCATTGCCACCGAATCGCTGACGGGAGAAGCGGCGGATCAGCTGTCTGCACCGGTGTCGGACGTGATGACGAGCGATCCCATCAGCGTCAGCCCCGAGACAGAAATCGGTGAGGTGATCGACCTGATGCTGGAACATCGCGTGGGCGCATTACCCGTGGTGGCCGAAGACAAGCTGGTGGGCATCGTGTCTTATGTCGACGTGTTGAGGGTCGCCAAGTCGGCGCTGGAGGAGTGAGCGCCATGGCTATCGATCCAAATCGAACGGTCGAACAAATCATGGGTGGTCTGGAAACCGACCTGCTCTCGGGCGAGCATCCGGTAGTCGTGGCCACTCCGGACGACGCCTTGGAGGAGGCCATTAGCTGGTTCACGCGTTTCGACGTGCACCATCTGCCCGTGGTCGACTCGCTCGAAAACCGCGTGCTGCTCGGCATCGTCAGCACCGTGGACGCGCTGGCATACGTCGCCAAGCACGATACCGCTTCGGGAGCCACGGTGGGAGACATCATGGTCAAGGAGCCCGATCGCATTGCGCCCTCGACGACCATTGCTCATGCCACGCAGGTGTTGGCGAAAGCCACTTATCAGAGCCTGCCGGTGGTGGATGCCGACGGCCGCTGCGTGGGCATCGTGACCGTGCGCGACTTGGTGAAGTACTTTGCTACGCGCATTGATGCTGCCCAGCACCGCCACTGAACCGGCTCGGCAACGGCGTCGTCCGCGGATCAGTGCCGGTGAGCCGGCGTAAACCTCGGGTTTTCAGGGATGTGCGCGGCCGGCATCAGGTCGAAGGTGCGCGCTATGAATTTGTTGTTGACGAGCTCGCCGCTGACGATGGCCTGTCGCTTGACGTTGCACATGCCATCTGGGGCGTGAGCGTCGTGGTGTTTGGGAAGGTTGCCCTCGGCCAGATACGGTTTGCCGTCGATGCTGACGGCCCAGATGCAGGCGCGAACCCCCTGCATGCCGAAGAGGCACATGGCGCAGCCCGCATCGACCTTTTCTCCACGCAGGTGCTTGGTCGTCGGGGAACGACACGCCGCAGCACCAAAAGTCGCCGCCACGGCAAGCAACCCTTGCAGCAGCTGGCGCCGCGCCAAGGCGCCAGCGTCGCCAGAGCGCGCGCAGAACGAGGGACGCTTCATCGCAGGACGATCTAGTCTCGTCTCGTAAGGCTCGCAACGAGGGAACCGACAGGCAGTGAAGTGCGACGCAATTCTTGCGCTGGCAGCATGAAATGCCTGCGATCCGCCCTCCCCACTCGGTCTAGCGCGTGCTTTACTTCGCGCGCCCCGATGAAGGCGCGCGCCGCAAGAGATCAGAGCCCCAGTCACCCTCCCAGGGTAGCCCAAGAGCCATCTCGTCCTGACCGCGCGCGAGAAATGTACCGCGAACGCGGCTCTGCCTTGCGGGCGGCGCAATCCGTCCATCAAGCGGGGAAACGGGCTTGGTCGTGGTTGATCAAGACCTACGCCACCGTCGAGCCGCGCGCGCTCGGGGTATGCCGCATCGTGCTCGGTCTACTGATTTTCGTGGATGTGGCGCGCCGCTATCGCGATCTGGACGCCTACTACACGAACCTGGGTTGGCTCACGAATCACTTCGCGATGTTCCGCCCGATGAGCTCGCACCTGTTCTCGATTTACCATGCCTTCAGCACGCCCGGCGAGGTGCGGGTCTTGTTCTTCGCGCATTGCCTGGTGAATCTGCTGTTCATGGTGGGGTACAGGACGCGGCTGACTCAATTGTTGGCCATCGTGCTGTTGACCAGTCTGAACAGTCGCAACATCATCATCGAAAATGGCGGGTTCGTGATGCTCGCGCTCCTCGCCATCTGGACCTGGGTGCTGCCGATGGGGCAGCGCTTCAGTGTGGATGCGTGGCTGCGAGCTTGGCGAGGACATCGGGAAACAAGTTTGAGCGATTTGAACGATCGATCGCGCCCGGCGCTGCCCGTGGCGCCCGTCGTATCGCTGGCAGTGACCGCGGTAATTCTGCAGTGGGCCGTCAATTACACGTTGAACGTCGTGCACAAGACAGGGCCGACCTGGCACAACGGTACCGCGGTCTATTACTTCGTCTACGAGTCGCGCTTGCTGCATTCGTTCGGCGTCTGGCTGCGCGACCGTACGCCGTTGACAGTTCTGGAATTGCTGACGTACGGCACGCTGTGGGTCGAGGGCGCCATCGCATTTCTGTGGGTATCACCATTCTTCAGCAAGGTCGCGCGCATGATCGCATGGCCGCTTGGGATCGGACTGCATCTCGGTATCGGTATTTATGCGACGTTGGGTCCGTTCGTCTGGATCATGATGATCCCTTACGCGATGTTCATTCCTCGCGAGTTTTGGGAATGGTTGAGCAAGCGCCGGCGTGTGCGCCGGCCGAAGCTGACGCTGCTCTTGGACGACAAGAATGGGTTTGCGTTGGCTCTGGGTCGGGTCGTCAAGCGCCTGGACTCCGCCGGGCTCGTGCGATTCGGTGCGGCCAATGCGACGATGCAGGCGGCGACGCTTTCGATTGTCGAGGGAGTTGGCGCGCAGGCGAGTCGACACGAGCTGACGGGCAAGGCTGCGGCGCGGCGCTTGCTCGAAGTCGCGTTGTTCCCGCGCTGGCTTTCCAAGGCCTTTTTGGCTCTCGGCAGCGCCGGCCTGCTGGCTCGGGTCACCGAGGGTCTGCTCGCCAAACGGCGACGCTGGTCACGACGGCTCGGGCTCGACGGACCGAGCGCTCCACCCGTGTATGCGAGCGCCCCGAGCGGAGCACGTGTTCTCGGGCGTCGCATCGCCCGTGCGTTGGGTGAGCTTTTCGTCGTGCTCTTGCTCGTCGTGAGCACGAGTCAAGTTCTGATTGAGAACCGGGCAATCCCGCACTGGATGAAACCGATGCATCGGCCTGAATGGATGACGGCCATGGTGGTGTATCCGAGGCTTTTTCAGGGTTGGTCGATGTTTGCACCCGACCCTCCCCGCGACGACGGCTGGGTCGTCGTCGATGGGCGCACGATAGACGGGCGCAAGCTCGACCCGTTGACGGGCAAGGAGCCCAACTTTTCGCTCGACCTTTCCTATGGCCCCAACTTCACCGCCCAATGGGAAGCGTTTCACATGCGCATTCACGAAGGGCGCTTCCAACCCTATTATGCAGGCTTCGAGGAATACCTGAAAAACCAACACCTGATCAGCAAACGACCACAAGATCAGCTGGTCGCATTCGATGTTTGGTACGTGATGCGCTACATCAACGCCCCAGGGGCGGGCTTTACGCCTCCCATCTATCGCAAGCTGTTTGGCTTCGGACAAGTGCCCGATAGCGGAGTGCCCGCTACCGAGCAAAAGGGCGGCCGAGCGAAGCGACGTCAGGGCGCCGGTCCACGGAACAGCAAAGCTCCGGCAGATCAGGCCGGCAGCAAGGAATCGCCCCGAACGCCTCGCAACGCTAGGGTTTCCAGTCCTCGTTGAAGAACCGCACCACACGTTGATCGTAAAGCGTGCTCGGAAGGCTTGGTTTGGCCCGGCTGTCGCGTGGCATGGCAAACATGGCCTCCAACGTGGCAGGGGTCAGAAAGCGAGCGGGCAACGCCAACTCGGTGGGAAGTGCCGGCTTTGTGTGGCCTGCGAGGATGAAGCCCCAGTCTCCAATGCTGGGGATCCCGGCGTGATAGGGGCGCGTGCGTAGACCAGCGCTTTCTAGCGTGCGTTCGATGTTGGCGAACGCGCGCGCAGCGCCGAAGGTCGGGCCGGCTTGGAGCGCCAGGGCGCCGCTGGGCGCCAGATGCGAGGCCAGCCGTTGGAAAAAATAGCGAGTGTAGTTCTTGCCCCAGCGCGGCGTGGTCGGATCTGGAAGGTCTGCCAAAATCACGTCGTACTCGCCTCGCTCGCCGGAGAGCCAGACGATGGGTTCTGCCTCGATCAGGTTCAACTTGGGCGACCACAAGGCGCTCGCCGTACGCTCGGACAGCCACGCGATGCGTCGCAGCACATCGACTCGCGTTAGATCTTCGGTGACCACGATGACGTCTTGAACGGACGGGTGTCGGAGCACTTCGTATTCGACGAATCCGTCGGCCATCCCCAAGATCAAGACCTTGCGGGCGTGCGGGTTGACGGACAGTGCGGGGTGGACCAAAGCCTCGAAGTACCGATGGCTGTCCACGTCACCGGCTCTAAGCGAGCGATTGACGAACAACTGCCAGCCTGACGGCCCGGTCGTGACGACGAGCTCCGAGCGCTCGCTCTGTTTGGACATGACGATGGTGCTCTGGAAGTAGCCCAGCTGTTCTCGACTGACCCATAGCTCGCTAAAGAGGAACATAGCAGCGCACGACAGCATGCAAGCCACCGCACCGCGTCCGATGCGCTTGGCCCGGGGCAATGCGCGCCCATGTAGGAACCAGTGGAGCTGGCAGTACCAATGCGCGAGTAGCGCCAAGAGTCCGCCGGCCACCAAGGCGCTGCGCAACAGGCCGATGAGCGGCACGATTACGGCCAAGATCGCCACAAAAACCAGCAGGGCCAAAAGGCGGAAGGGAGAAAGCAAATGCCCGAAGAGCTCGAGCTGTCGCCAGAGCCGAGCCTGAGCCCGGTGAGCCATCGGTGCACAAACACCCAAGGGCAGCGCTACCCCGAACGTGATGACCAGCCTGAGCCAAGCGTGCTCGGTCGTGGTGAAGCTCAAGAAAAGCAAGCTACCCGATGCGCCCACGCCCAATGAGGCTGCCAACAGAAGGCGAGGAAACCAGTCTGGTGCATGGTTACGCCAGGTGAGGGCAAGCCCGCCGCCGGTCGCCATGCCCAGCGCGGCGGCCGCGATGCCGGAGTAGCGGTCGAGTCCCGCATAGCCGTTTCCGAAAGCCAGCGGTTGTCGGACACCTATTTCGTACGCAGAGCCTGCGAGCAGCAGCAGCGACAGCACTCCGAAGTACAAGGGCGGCCGCCAGATGCGTGGGCTGCTGTCTTCTGTGGGGGTCGTCACTTGCCGCCCACGAAGATGATGCCGCCGCCTCCTCGAGAGACCGAGCCGGAGCCGTCACCGAGCGAACCGAACACGCAGAACAACAGGATGACGGCCAGAATGATCAAGACGAAGAGCGTCGTTCCAGTGCCCGCAGCTTGCTCGCCGCCCGAGGCCCCTCCTTCCAGCTTCCCACCCGGGCCGTTGAGCGGGAGCTGAAACGCCTGAGCGATGACGGCCCACGCGACCGGCGTGGAATAGCTCCATTTGACCTCGCCCGGTGACTCCTCGCGGGAGAGCACATCGTTGGCCTGCACGAAGTCCATGACGCGCGTGGCCTCTCCCACTTGGCATTTCCAGTACACTTCGCCGAGCACGTAGTCGACGCGCGCCGCGCTTCTATTGCGCAACCGGAAACGACGCCCACCCCAGCCGACTCGGCCAGGCATCTCGGAAAGATCGAGGTCCGCCAAATTGACGGGCATGGCCCACGTCCAACCGCTCTCCGGATCTTTGACCAGCCAGCGAAAGCCGATTCCCAAGGACCAGAGCAAGTATTCCTCCCAGGAGAAGTACTCACCGTCGAAGTCGGCGCCTCGCCTCATGTATGCGATGCAGAGGTACTCGGTGCCTTCGAAGCGTCCGCGCGTCCCAATCGGGATGTCCGGCAGCTTCATGGCGGCTTCTTGCTTCGCCACGATCTCACGAGTGGCGATGTCGCTGACCGTTCCGCAATAGGGACAGCCCAGCCTCTCTGCTCGCTCGCCGCTGAGCTTGGGCACATCGCCGCCGCAGTTGGGGCAGCGAATCATGTCTGTCTTGATTTTATTGATGCTGCGCGGCCCGAGCTGAGTGACCGAGAGGTCACGCTCGCTGAAGATATAACCGGTGAATACCTGGTACGCTCCAGTGTTGTCGCCGTAGTCGATGGTCGCGAAAGCGTTCTGCTCTGCCAGCAAGTCTGCGTAGTGGCGAACGCTGTTCGGTTTCAGCGGTCCCGGTAGCTCGCCTTCTGCCGAAACGAGGGT
The DNA here is from genome assembly GCA_965651135.1 of uncultured Myxococcales bacterium. Taxonomy (GTDB): domain Bacteria; phylum Myxococcota_A; class Polyangia; order Polyangiales; family Polyangiaceae; genus JAICQQ01. The sequence goes on along the minus strand of CBFGRJ010000007.1, from coordinate 27,735 downwards.
ACCGGTTTTGATTTCGGCGACGCGGTAGCGAACCTGGCCGAGTGCCACGTCGTTCTCGAGAGCGAGCGAGCCAAATGCCGGCACCGGCACGCCGGTCAGCAGCTGCGTGGCATACCAATGGCCCTCTGCATAGGCCAGCCAGCCCCAGGCTTGCCCATAATCGAACGCTACGTAGTACTCGTCCCACGGGCCCGAGCCATGGTCCAACTGAACGCGCCCCATGACCTTGAAGGGGCGCCCTCCGAGAGTGCCTTCGTCGCCGACAGCGATCAGCGAAGGGGTAGGGGCAATGCGCGCGACCTTACCGAGATCGCCGAGCCCATGGTCGCTCCGCACGACTGTCGAGCCGCAATAGTCACAAACCTTGGCGATCGACGAGCCGATGCCGAACTCGATGGGAGCCCCGCAGCTTGGGCACTGCCCTTGATTTACCGCCATGAGCTCTCATGCCCCTCGAGTGTCGGGCGCTGTGAGAGGCGCTTGGGGTCGATAAGCTGCGAAAGGGGCATCAACGTCGCTTTGCCGGAAAGACGCGAGAGGCGCCAACGGCGCCGAGCACGCGAAAGAAAATAAAGAAAAAACCTGGGCGTGACCAGGTGTTCGCCTTCCCGATTAGGGGCTGCGCGCACTCGCGCACATCGTGGGCCGAATGGCCTAATCGGCTCTCGCGGGCCGGAAGGCTTCAGCCACCAATTGTTGGAGCTCTGCCTGCTCGGGATTTTTGGGGGCCCTGATTGGGCGACGAGCGGTAGACGACGGCGGCATGTTCGTCAGCAGGTTCTCGAGCTCTTCGAGATCGGCGTCGCCCGATAGCCCGAGCCAGGGATCGTGCTCGGGCAGCGGCTTGCTCCGTGTGAACATCCTGGTCAGCCAGGGCCTGGCTTCGTGCAACTCGAACGGAGAATGGGCCAACGCGCTGGGCTCGTGCCGCAACCGATGCACCACCTCGCGGTTGGACTCGAACAGCGCGTGTGCTTCTTGCAGCAACGCATGCTGAGTCGTGTCGAGCTCTTTGAGCGCAGCTCTTACGGGATGATGACCGCGCGCAATGAAGGCCGCGAAGGCAATGGCCAGCTCCGGGCAGCTCATCTTTGTAACGCGCCCAATCGACGGGCCTCCACAACTTTTCGCGTAGATGTAGGAACCTTGCAACATGAGCGCGCCGAGGCCCAGGGCCACCGCGGTCATGTCAGCCGTAATGTCGACTGGCGGCTCGATGATTTCCCCTTCGGCTTGCGTCTCGATCAAAAACACGTATGCGAGAGCACGCGAAAGGTTCGTGGTGAGCACGACCGGGTGTTTGACTTCCGCTTCAAGTACTTGCAGGCGCCAAGAATCTCCTTCATCGATCAGGCGCTCGAGGCCGTGGCCTGCCACCGTGGGGACTCCGCAACTTCCCGAGGAGCAGCTGGAGCTCGATCGAGCAGCACCTCCCGACACCACCGAGACGTGGATGGGAATATCGCTCAACCCTGCGTGCGTTTGCAGGCGCGTCACGAGCTGTTGCACGCTCTCTGCATCACCGACGAAACGATCGGGAAAGAAAGTTCCATTGGGCAGCACCATGGGCTGCTCACCCAGCTCGTCCTCCAAGCGAGCGACGAGCCGGGCGTATCGCTGAATCACCGCCCTGATCACCTGTCCGGATGGCAACTCCATAACTACTATCCTGGCAAACCTTTGCAGGCTTCGCCAGACTGACACTGGTGTCACAGTGGTCCGGATTACCCGGAATCGTTAACGAAAAGCCGTCTGGCGGCGGACTTCCGTTAAGTGGGTAAATTTACGCTGTGCCTAAAGGGGCATTATTGAACTGCTCACGCGGCTAGCTGTTGGACCCGATGAGCGCTTCAGGAAAGCCCGCGCCGTTGGCGTTCCAGCTCGGCGAGACGGGCGATGACACCTCTCGCGACGATTTCCAGCACCTGCTTCACCACCTGCGTTCGTTGGTCCGGCGCGCCACCGAAGGTGAGCTTGCTGTGGGCCGTTTTGCCGCCAGGGAGAATCCCGGTTGCTGCGCAGGATACTTTGAGCACCCCGTGCTGAACCTGGAATGAAAGTTTGGTCACCTTGAAGCGGTACTCGATGCGATTGTCGCGGCCCGCTCCCCATTCCACGCGACGCACCTCACGCTGCAAAACCCGACGCAGGTGACGCTTCAGGGCTTCATGATTGTGAACGCTGGTCGGAAACTCCAGCTTGTCGAGATGGACCGTCGGGCGCCCAGCAGGCGACTTGGCCGTGCTCTGAGAGAGCTCCGACGCGACCAAATCGGGCGTCGCCAGGCTGGTGAGACCGAGAACGGCCATGATCAGGTGCCAGGTGATGCTGCGCTTCGGCACGTCTTTTCGCATACGGTGCTTGGGAGCAGCGGGCCAAGTTTGCGGCTCTTTGACCCGGATGCGGAGCCCAACGCGGGACCAGCCTTTCGTTACATTCCCCAAGAATGTCTCATCGGCTGAGCATTCGGCGACCGACGTTGTGGCCCGGCTTGGCGCGCGGTAAAGATCCTCGGGCATGGTGCGTTCGTCGATAGAAGTAGCGACGCCTGACGTCGACGTGATTGTCGTAGGGGGCGGCGTCAACGGCACCGGTGTGGCAAGAGACGCCACGCTGCGCGGCCTGTCCGTCGCGTTGTTCGAGCGCAACGATATCGGGTTCGGGGCGTCTGGTAACTCGAGCGGCATGATCCACGGCGGGCCTCGCTACCTGACGCATGACGCCGACGTCACCTACAAATCGTGTCTCGACTCGGGACACATCCAGCGCATTGCTCCTCACCTTTTGTTTCGGATCCCATTTCTGATGCCTGTCTTCGGCGGTCAAGGGCTACGCGCGCGCGCGCAGCTGGCGGCCTACGACGCATTCTTCGCGCTCTACGACAAATATCAGGTCCTCAAATCGGGTAAGGACCACGTGCGTTTGTCCGCCGACGAAGTGCGCGTTCTGGAGCCGGGGTTGATCGAGTCGGCAGGAGGTGTCGCCTTCGACGAGTGGGGCATCGACGGGGTGCGGCTGTGTATCGGCAGCTTGGTGGATGCCATGGAACGAGGCGCGCGCGCGCGGGTTCACTGCAGCGTGACACGGCTATTGCGGCGTGACGACGGTAGCGTCTATGGCGTGGCCTATCGCGACCGATTGACCGGCGAAAGCGGCAGTATGACAGCGCGTGTCGTGGTCAACGCCACTGGGGCCTGGGCACCGCTGACCGCGGCACTCGGCGGCCTAGAGTCCAGAGGCGCGCGGGTGCGTCCGGGTAAGGGAATCCACGTGTTCTTGGATCGGCGGCTCACCAACTATGCGGTGGTCGCTACGGCCATCGATGGGCGCCAAGTGTTTCTGCTGCCGTGGCAGAACATGAGCGTGCTAGGTACGACCGACGACGACTACTACGGCGACTTGGACGACGTCGTCGCGACCAGTGACGAGGTGCGCTACCTATTCCAAGCGGTAGAACGAGTATTCCCAGCGGTGCGCACGGCTCGTACGATCGGCACCTGGGGTGGTGTGCGCCCGACCCTTTACGAGTGGGGGCCCAGTGAAGACGAGCTGTCCCGTGACCACAGGGTCGTCGATCATGCGGCAGAGGGCGCGGATGGTCTGTACTCGATGGTCGGCGGCAAGCTGGCCAGCTATCGCTTGTTTGCCGAAGAGATGACCGATGTCATCGCGCGGCGGTTGGGCAGTGAACGCCGATGCCAGACTCATCTGCTGCCACTTCCGGGGGGCGAAGAGCAGATCGACCCTATGAGGTTGGTGCTGGACGGTGGGATGGAAGCCGTCACTGCGACAAGGCTGGAGTATCGGCACGGAGCTCGCAGTCAACGCATCGTCGAGCGCATGCGGAGAAATCCCAGAGAGGCTGCCGTGATCTGTCCTTGCGAGCCGGTCACCGAGGCGGAGATTCGCTATGTGATCGAACATGAATTGGCAGTCACGGTAGACGACGTGTCGCGGCGCACTCGCTTGGGGCTTGGGGCGTGCGGCGGCATGCGCTGTGCTGCCCGTTGCGGGCGCATCGTGGCCGATATGACCGGTGCGAGCTCTGCGGAGGGCTTGAGTATGACCTTCGACTTTCTGCGAAAGGCCGCACGCCGGCGCATTTCGTGTATCGGGCCGGAGCAGGCGCAGCAAGAGGCGCTGGTTCTGGCTGTTTTGCGCTCCGAAGTCGGAGTCACTCCGTCGGGATTGAAGTGAGACGGAGCATCGAGTGAAGGTTCTGGTGATTGGCGCTGGCGTTGCGGGCGTTGCCGCCGCTCATCGAGCCCGCGCTCGAGGCGCCGAGGTGCGGTTGGTGCATCGCGTTGCAGGCGCCACCGAGCTCAGCTCGGGCGCCATCGACTACGTGCCCTGGACCCAACCCGAGCGTCAGCCCGAGAGCGGCTCGATTTCAGCCTTCTTGAATGAGCTCGACCTGTGGACGTTGGCAGGAAAAACCCTGGTCGCGACTACCTCGGGAGTGGTGCGTCGCGCCGCAGGAGCCGACCGAGCTCTGCTGAATCTAGCGCCGCTAGCGGGTAGCGTGATCGCAGTGCCGGACGTCGATCGCGACGACTGGGACGCGCGGCTCTTCGTGCATGCGCTGCGCGAGAGCGCGTGGACGCGCGCCACGTCCACGCGTTTCGAATTGGTGCGAGTGCCGCTGCTCTTCGAGAGTCACGAACGCCGTATCGCGCCTCACGACTTTGCCGCATTGCACGACGGCGACGAGCGTCGACGTTGGTTTTGCGAGCGCTTGGGCAACGCCGGCTCGCCGGATGCGTGGCTGGTGGGGCCATGGTTGGGTACGGAACCGGGTACAGCGGCGGCCATTGCGCGCGAGCTCGGGCTGCCCGTCGGTGAGGCGACCTCGATGCCCGGCGGCCCAGCCGGGGCCCGGTTCGCGCGGGCGCGGCAGCGGTTGTTGGCGCGCGCCGGGGTAGACGTGCGACAACAAAGTGTTCAATGCGTGCGACGTCGGGGGACCCGCTGGGGGGCGGTGCTTGAAAACGGCGAGGTGCTGCATGCTGACGCCGTGGTCGTCGCTATCGGTGGAGTCGCAGCGGGCGGCGTCCTGCTCGAGAACCGAGTCAGGCAAATGAGTCACGCCAGTTTCCGGCTATCGCTCGAGGCTCCGGTCGAGCTCCTGATCAGGCAGGAACGTGCCGAAAGCGTGGCAAGCGCGCACGGTTTCGATTTTGGGGCGCGAGGCCTAACGGTGCTGGAACACGTCGGGGCACGCGTATTGCCCGGATCGGAGGGGCTGCATCTTGCGGGCGACGTGGTGGCCGGCCGCCCCAATACGATCTTGATGGCGATCGAGTCTGGGCTCGTCGCCAGCGACGAGATTTGCGCAGGCCTCGCCCAGCCTTTTCGCCCCGGGTCAGAGTTCACCGGGTAAAGCTGCAGAAAGCGTTGCGCATCGGCGGGGTGAACCATAGATTCCCGTCCGAGGAACCCACCATGAAGGAATCCAAAGACAGCTTTGCCACGCGCTCGGAGCTCACCGTTGGTGGGCAGAAATTCAACTATTTCAGTCTTCCAAAGTTCTCCGAGTCGAGCGGGATCGACATCTCGCGTTTGCCGTTCTCGCTGAAGATCTTGTTGGAGAATCTACTGCGGTCCGAAGACGGCAAAGCGGTGCGCGATTCCGAGATCCGCGGTCTTGCCAATTGGGATCCGAACGCCACTCCCTCGCAGGAAATTGCGTTCCATCCCGCACGCGTGGTGCTCCAAGATTTCACGGGGGTTCCCGCAGTGGTGGACCTGGCTGGAATGCGAGATGCAATCACGGAGCTTGGCGGTGATCCGACTCGGATCAATCCACTGTTTCCTTCGGAGCTCGTCATCGACCATTCGGTGCAGGTCGACTCGTACGGGCATCCGGATTCGCTGACGCTCAACGCGTCGAGGGAGTACGAGCGCAACACGGAGCGCTACATGCTTCTGCGCTGGGGTCAGACGGCATTCGCCAACTTCAAAGTGGTGCCTCCGGCCACGGGCATCGTTCATCAAGTCAACCTGGAGTACCTGGCGCGGGTGGTGTTCGAACAAGCAGGGCTGCTTTATCCGGATACGCTCGTCGGGACCGACAGCCACACGACCATGATCAACGGCATTGGCGTGCTCGGGTGGGGCGTGGGAGGCATCGAAGCCGAGGCGGCCATGTTGGGTCAGCCCATCAATCTACTGGTCCCCAACGTGATCGGATTCAAGTTGACGGGCCAGCTTCCGGAGGGAGCCACGGCCACCGATCTCGTGCTGACTGTCGTACGCATGCTGCGGGACAAAGGGGTGGTCGGCAAATTCGTGGAGTTTTTCGGGCAGGGGTTGGACCATTTGCCGCTGGCCGATCGAGCCACGATCGCCAACATGAGTCCCGAGTTCGGCTCGACTTGCGCCATATTCCCCATCGATCAAGAGACTCTGCGCTATCTGGAAATGTCCGGACGCTCGCGTGAGCGACGCGCGTTGATCGAGGCTTATGCCAAAGCCCAAGGGCTGTTTCGAACCGCCGACACACCGGAAGCCTCGTACACGGACACCCTGACGCTGGACCTATCCACGGTACTGCCCACCATCAGCGGGCCGAAACGACCTCAAGACAAAACCTTGCTGACGGAGGCGAAGGCCAAGTGGCAGCAGGCGCTTCAGGCCGAGCTCGAGCTGGCCAAGGGCAAGAGCAGCGCGGATACGAAGGTGTCGACCAAGCTCGATGGGGAATCGTTCGAGCTATCCCACGGGAGCGTCGTGATAGCGGCGATCACCTCGTGCACTAACACGTCCAATCCGCACGTGCTGATGGGAGCCGGCCTGCTTGCCAAGAATGCAATAGAGCGCGGTCTATCTGTCAAACCGTGGGTCAAGTCCAGCTTGGCGCCGGGCTCCAAGGTGGTGACTCGTTACTTGAAGGACGCCGGGCTGCTCGACGCGCTGGAGGCCCTGAAGTTCCACGTGGTGGGCTACGGCTGCACCACGTGCATCGGAAACAGCGGGCCGTTGCCTGAACCGGTGTCGAAGGCGATCAACGATCACGGGCTGGTAGCCGTGAGCGTGCTCAGCGGTAACCGAAACTTCGAAGGGCGCATCAGCCCAGACGTCCGCGCCAACTACTTGGCGAGCCCTCCCTTGGTCGTGGCCTATGCCCTGGCGGGCCGCATGGACATCGACTTGACGCGGGAGCCGCTCGGAAAAGGCAAAGATGGCCGGGACGTGTACCTCAAGGATATCTGGCCGAGCAGCAAGGAAGTGTCTTCGCTCGTCGCGAAGCACGTCAATGCGCAGCTGTTCGCCAAGGAGTACGAAGACGTGTTCACCGGCGACGATCGCTGGCGCGCCTTGCCCGTACCCGAAGGCAGCCGCTTTGCATGGGATCCACAGAGCACGTACGTGCGCCGGCCCACTTTTTTCGATGGCATCTCACGGGAACCGGCTCCACCGTCGAATATCACCGGTGCGCGCGTGCTGGCTCTGTTGGGAGACATGATCACGACCGACCACATTTCGCCGGCAGGTTCCATTTCGAGGCAGTCACCGGCGGCGAAGTATTTGGAGGAGCACGGTGTTCAGCCTCGGGACTTCAACTCCTACGGATCTCGGCGGGGCAACCATGAAGTGATGATGCGCGGAACGTTCGCCAACATCCGCCTTCGCAACCAGCTTGCGCCGGGGACCGAAGGCGGAGTGACCCGTCATTTGCCGGACGGAGAGCAAATGTCGATCTTCGACGCATCGATGAAGTATCAGGCAGACCAGGTTCCGCTGCTGGTGATTGCCGGCAAAGAGTACGGGTCCGGTTCCTCGCGCGATTGGGCAGCGAAGGGCACGTACATGCTCGGAATTCGCGCAGTCATTGCCGAATCGTTCGAGCGCATCCATCGCTCCAACCTGATCGGCATGGGTGTCCTGCCCCTACAGTTCCTAGAAGGTGAAAACCCCCAGCAACTCGGCCTTACCGGAGAAGAAGAATATGCCATTTCGGGTATTGCCGACGCGTTGGCGCCCGGGGCGCGACTGAAGGTGGTGGCGAAGTCCGACCAAGGGGAGAAATCGTTCGAAGTGCTGGCGCGCATCGATACGTTGGTCGAGCTGGACTACTATCGGCACGGCGGGATCCTGCAGTTCGTGCTGCGACAACTGCTCGACTAACCCTGCGCGAGCGTCGCTCTAGCGAGTGTGGTCCGGGGCGGTTCGTTGGGAATCGCCCCCCGCTGCACGGCTCCCTTGGAGCCGACCCCAGTTGGGTCGTAGCGGTCGTAGGCGCCTACTTCCGGCGCCAAGCCGCCAAGCACGCTGGCCTTCAGAACAACACCAACTGCAAAACCGCAGATTCACAAAGCGCGCTCTCCGCTCGACAAGCGCATTGTCGTGAATGCTCGCGGGAGCAACGCGAGCTTCGAATCATTTGTTTTTTGCGCATTTTGCGGTTTTGCGGTTCATTGAAAAATCTCATCAGCGACTAACGCTCGACTCGAGCGCGCAAAGCTCCATTCACGCACCCAACGGCATTTCCCAAATTCTCGGCGAACTGGGCGCTCCTTACGCCTTGGCGGTTTTCTGGCGTCTCGAACCGGCTCAGGCTTTCGGAACCACGACCCCTCTCGTCGGCTCCTGAGCGATGAGTCTACCGGGATCACTGAGATCGGTCTGGGGTTAGCCGGTTCGTTTTTCTCGGTCGAGGGAGAGCAAGAACACGTTGCCGCCCTCGCTGCTGCTCTGAGCGCTGATCTGCGCTCCGGCGGCGTCGGCGCACACGCGTGCGCAGTACAAGCCGAGCCCGCGACTGTAGCGCCCGCCTCGCGCGCCCTTCGTGGAAATTTGTCCGGCCGCAGTGAAGGCAGCATCGACTACTTCTTCTGTCAGCGCCGTGCCCTCGTCTTGGATCCGTACGTGACACCGATCAGGGTCGACCCGAATGTCGATGCGCACCACGCTACCTGGGGGAGCATGCTGGACCGCGTTTCGCACGAGTGCGGCAAGTGCCTTGCCCGCCATCTCTCGATGGGCCGTAACGCGTTCGTGTAGGCGTAAGCTCGCCTCGTCCAAGCTGAGCTCGACCTCGTGACTTTTCGCGAGAGCCTGCGTTCGGTTCAGTGTGTCATTGACCACCGTTGCCAGGGCGAACGGTGCTGCATCGAAGTCATTGGTGCCTGTGAGTACGTGCGCCAGCACCTCCAGATTGTCGATAATATGACTGAGACCGTCGCAGGACAAAAGCGCGTCGGCTATGGCTTCTTGCGCATCCTTGTCGGAACGCTCGATGAGCGAGCCGACGAAGCCGACGTTGCTGTGAAGAGCAGACAGTGGATTGCGCAGGTCGTGGGCGAGCAGACTGAGCAATTCGCCCAAAAGTCCCGGTGTGAGTTCATCCGCCAAGCTAGGGCTCCCTTCCCGCATCTTCCAAAACTGGGGATTTCGAATGCAATACTGCCGATTCGTTTAGGAAGGCTTCGATGGCTTGGGTCACCAGCTCACGGTGCTCCAGAGGCGCTACGTGTGTGCCTTCGGGGATCAGGCAGAGTCTGGCGTTCGGAATGGCTTCTTGCATAGCACGCGATAGCGCCGGTGGCGTGATCGTATCCCTTTCGCCTGCGATGACGAGGGTGGGGACGCCCACGCGAGGTAACAAGTCTTCAGCTGAATGTTCTCCAGCGCATTTGAGCATACGCAGGAACATCTCGAAGTCTACGTGAACCACATGCTGAAAGTAGGGTGCGACGTCTTCGACCCGTACCGCTCTGATATTGATGTCTCCCATGAGCCCGGCGACGCGTAGGGCCACTTTCACCGGGACTCGTGCCCAAAGGCCGCGCGCGAATTTGGGATGCTTGGTGGTCCACTCGATGAGATCGGGCAGCACTGTTGCGAGCAGATTGCTTCCCTTGAATGTATGTGTGACTCGCCCAAAACTGCCACAGATCAGGATGAGCGCGCGAACAGCGCTTGGCTTCTTGCGGTACGCTTCCAGCGCGACTTGTGTGCCCAATGAGTGGCCGACCAGAATGACATCTGGCTCATCGAGCGCGTCGACCACCGCCAATAAGTCCTCGGCGAGCGCGGGGACGTCGATGCGTTCTGGGTCGTGAGGGAGCTCGCTGCGCCCGTGACCACGGTAGTGGAAGTGGGCTACGCGACACGACTCGGCCAAATCGTCCCACAGGTACTTGTAGATGAATCCGTCACAGCAGAGGCCGTCACACAGGACGGCCATGGGATGCTCCCCGGTGGAAGGCTGCTGGCTTTTGTCAGGCACAGCCCCCGGGTTTGCTATCCGTGGAGCGAGAGGGCGAGTCCGTGTGTAGAGTCGAGTGCCGTCCCCGGCATGAACGAAGAATTCTCGGGCTGTGGTGCTCACCCCGGATACCTCGAGCCGCGCATGCACGCCGCCCAGGGTACCCTTACCCTCATGGGGCGTAAGTAGGCAACACGAGCCACCCGCTCGCCAGGGATCGACGAGGCACGTGCGCCCCACCTAGCGTTTTTAAGGAGCAGGGCGTTTTTACGGAGCAGGGCGCTTTTGCCCAGTAGGGCGCTCTTACCCAGCAGAGCACGTACACCGAAGCCCCAGCGGGCTCGGTCGGAGCGCTCAGCTCGCGTCGTTCTCGTCGTCGGTGTCGATGTCGTTGACGCTGGGAATCTTGCGAATCTCAGCACGAGCCAGTTTCCAGGCACGCTGCACTACCCACGACAAAGAACGATCCAGGCGTGCTGCCTCATCTTTGATTTCCTGAAGCATGGTTTCGGGAAAGTAGAGGGACTGCTTTCGCTTGTCGCTGCCGCTGCTTCTGGTCGGTGTGTCGTCGGCCACTCAAAGACCTCACTCTAGTGTGGGGCGGTGTCAGTTGCCACCGCGCGTTTCGTCACAGGAGGAAAAAGACTAACGGAAGAAGTGCGCGATATCAATGGGGCTCTCACTCCAAGAAAGCGCTAGGCGTTCAGCGACAGGTGGTCAATTGTGGGTTTAATGAAGTGCCCACGCGCTCTAGTGCGCGATAATGGCGCGCTGACAGCCGCTCTACCGCGCTGGGTAGGCCAGCTGGTTTGGACGCTTCGAGCGCTCTCTGGACGCGAGGGAAAGCTGCTTCTGCGCTGCTCTGCGCCCCGCGCGGCAAGCCGTGTTGCTGCCGGCACGGGTTTCGAGGTGGAGTGCAGAACGTGGGTTCTTCGCTATGTTCCTCGGGTGCTTCGCAGACTGCTTTTCGCTGGGCCGGCGAGCCTGATGCGCGCGGGCAGACTCGCCGCGCTGTGCACCGCCATGCTGATGGCGACGCCCGCGAGCGCGTCGAGCGAGCGTGACAGCCCCTATCACGTGATCGATCAGCTGAGCCGAGTTCTCGTCTTGATCGAAAACGAGTACGTGGAACCGGTCGCCCGTGAGCGACTGTTGGAAGGCTCGATCAAGGGGATGGTGGCCGAGCTCGATCCACACTCCGCGTTTTTACCCGCGCGAGACTTCAAGATCTTCCAGGGCGATACCGAAGGGCGCTTCGGCGGCATAGGAGTAGAAGTCGACTTCTCGGGCGAGCAGGTCGTAGTGATCGCGCCCATCGAGGGCTCACCCGCGGAGCGGGCCGGGATAAAACCTGGCGATCGCATCGTGGCTATCGACGGCCAACCCGTGCAAGGCCGATCGCCGGAGACTCTGGTCCGCGAAATGCGCGGCAAACCGGGCAGCAAAGTCAGCGTCTCGATCAGGCGCAAACCAGACGAGAAGGTGCTCGAGTTCGAGCTCATGCGCGAGGTCATCAAGGTCTCGAGCATTGCGGCCAAGCTCCTCAAAGGAGACGTGCTCTACATCCGCGTGAAGAGTTTTCAGAACGGCACACACCAGGAGCTCTTGAGCCACGTGGCAACGTTGCGTCGACGGGCGAGGCGCGGATTCGGCGGCATCGTCCTCGACTTGAGAAACAACCCAGGCGGGCTGGTGAACGAGGCCAGCGCCGTGGCTGACGAATTTCTCACGGGTGGAGTCATCTACACCACGCGGCATCGCAATCGAGTGGTTCGGGAAGCTCGGGCAAGACGCTCTGGCGCGCTGCGGCGCGGGCCGATGGTCGTGCTGGTCAACGAGTTCAGCGCAAGTGCCGCGGAGCTCGTCGCGGGGGCCCTACAGGACAACCACCGAGCCAGCCTGGTCGGCGCGCCCACTTTCGGCAAGGGGTCGGTGCAAACAATCATCGATCTCCCCAACGGCTCAGGCCTGAAGCTGACGACGGCGCTCTATTTTACCCCGCGTGGTCAGGCAATACAGGCTGCCGGCGTCACTCCGGACGTCTTGGTGGAGGCGGCTTACGTAGCGGAACGCAATTACGACATCGTTCGTGAGAGCGATTTGGAGGGACACCTTCCGGCGGCGGGAGAAACGCTGCGCGAGAGCGAGGACGCGGGCGCCCAAACCGGCACGCCGAAGACTTCACCTGGCGCCGAGCCGGGCTCGCGAACACAAGAAACGCACCTGGGCGTGGCCCGTGAAATTCCCGAAGACCCGACGGGCGGAGCGGATTTCGCGTTGAGTATCGGCTATCAAATCGTGACGGGAGTTCTGAGTCGCCGACGGTGAGCATAGGCGTCAGGGTTGCAAGATCACGACTTCGTCGGGTTCTCGAAACAAGAGCTTGCCCGTTTCGCTGGAGGTTCCCGACGCCGCCGGGCAGCCCCAACAGGTGCTAAAATGAAAACGCGGGCGGATGTAGTTGTCGTACGCGAAGGCGACAGGGCCAGGCTCGTTCTCCATGATGAAGCTTGTGGCGAGCTGGTACTCATCCTTCCCCATGACGTAGTAGACGACGATGAACGAGGTATCTTTGCCCGAGCGCGCTGCAACGACTAGATACTCCGTTCCGGCGGCAGGGCGGTAGAGCAAGGGTGACACGGTGAAGCTGAAGCCTTTCGTGTCCCCGGGGCCGCGCGCGATCACCGTGTTGGCTGCGTCGGGTTCCCGAAAAAAAACCACGTCTTTCGCGAGTCGTTTGGTCTTGGGGTGCTGCGCCAGCAGTTGTTCGAGGCGCTTGGCCGTGATGCGCGTTTTCTCGAAGGTGACCTCGAGCTTTGGTTCCGGCACGACGGCAGCGTTGGGGGCGCCCTGGCAGCAACGGAAGCCGATGTCATCGGATTTCGCGCCGGGGTCGATGCCCATCCGACGGGCGCAGCGATGGGCCCCCTCGGGTTCGTTGGCGGCGCCACCGCGAACCACGGCGCGGCGCGGCTGATCGTTGTCGGTGGGCACGACGTTGCTCGAAACCCACTCTCTCACCGTCATGCCCATGGACAGCACGTCGAAGCCCGAAGCGCATGCCAAGAAGGACCGAGCGCACTGAGCTTGCCAGGTCGACCCCGAACCGAACTTGTCGCTCTCTGGTCCCTTGCACGCGCGTTCCCACTCGAGCTCCGTGCACAAACGAGCGCCGCGCGCTTGGCACAGCCGAGCAGCCTCGTCGCGCGTTACTCCCGTGACCGGCGGCTTTTCTGGATCATTGGGGAAGAGCAAGCGGTCGATGCGAAACGGGCCCAACTCGACGTCGTACACTCGAGGCTCGAGCCCGGGTAACCTCCCCGGCTCCGCAGGCAGGCTTCCGGCTCGAAATGAGCCTCCCGGAATTTCGACGAGCTCACCGGCGATAGGGGTGTTCTGCGGGCGCCGAGGCACCGCTTCTATGGAACTGCGCGGCGCGGGGTTGGCTGCCGCCCCGCTGGGTAGAGCGTTCGCTCCAGGGTCGCCACGATCACACGCGGCAAAAGTCAATACGAAAGCTGTAGCGATGAGTCGAGGGCTCTGCACGTGCAGCACGGTCCGACATTGGCGCCGAAATACCGCACAAGCAAGTCCTGAGCCATGCCGGAAGAGTGGTCGCCCGTGCGGCCGCATGCGCGCGTGCGTCGCGGCTGCTAGGCTGGCAGGCATGCCGCACCCTTTGGCTGCCCATTTAGCACCGATCATCGACGAAGACGTGGACAGCTTGAGAACGATCGTGGCCGAGTGGGTCGTCAACGCAACGAGCGACGAGGAGAGGGCCAGATATCGTCGATTCGGGGTCGAGCTCAGCGCTCTCAAGCGTCGCATTGCAGCGCGTCGCGAGCCGCCGTCCGAAGAAGAGGTGGAGATTGCGCTGACTGCTTTGTTAGCGCTCGCTGGGCGGAGCGCCGTCGACCATGCCCGCCGGGCTTGACAGGCTCGTCGAATCGAGGCGAAAAGCACTGGCGGTCGAGTGGGTGGCTGGTACGATTCCGACTTGCGCCATACACGAAAATCGAGAGCGCGCCAGGCACGAGAATCGACGTCAATGAGCTCGGAGCAGCGAGTGGAGGCTGGCTATCAGGTTGGGCCCGAGGCGTGGGTCGAGCTGGACGTGAAGGTTTACGATGCAGAAGGGGAGCGCGTGTCGGCTCCCGGCGAACGGTACGCGTTCGTATTCGGGTTTGGGCAAGTGCTGCCGGGTATAGAACAGGCTCTCTTGGGCGCCGTGGCGGGAGACAAGCGGTCCTTCGAGCTCGCGGCAGACCAAGCGTACGGTGAGCGAGACGAGGCGCTGGTGCTGCGAGTCGACCGCTCGGAATTCGCGGGAGCGGTTCGGCCCGGCGACCGATTCGAGGTGGAGAACGAGGACGGCGAGCTTTTGGTCTTGAGAGTACTGGACGTCGCCCCCGACGAAGTCCACGTGGACCTCAACCATCCGCTGGCAGGGCAAAAAGTCCGCTTCGACATCGAGACCTTGAACGTGCGCCCGGCAACCAGCGAGGAGATCGCTGCCGCCGAACGTGCGCTCGAGCATAATGAGGCTCAGACTACGCCTCTCGTGGCCCCGGAGAGCTTGCTTCGTGGGCCCGGTCGGCGCTACGAGGAGCCAGCCGCGCCGGCATTGGAGAATCACGACCCTAGTCAGGGTTCCGTCACCGAGGAGAAAAAAGCATGAGCGATCGCGAGCTATTCACGTACGACGTCCGAGTTCGGGAGCGATTTCTTGCAGAAGGAACGATCACCAAGGCCGATGTCGAGCGACACTTGGCGGCTCTGCCAGACGCTGCTGCCAATTCGGAAGAAGTCGACTTGGAGCAACCGGCCCTTGCGAAAGATATCGATGATAGCGCCGCTTCGGCAACGCTGGTCGATTCACCTGCGCTGGTCTCCACCGAGGGAGCTGCGGCGGCCGGTGAAATGCAACGGGCCGCAGGTATTCCAGCGATAGCCGAGGCCGGCGCCGTGGGGAACACCGCGGCAGAACCCAGGCCGTCGGACGTCACCCAGCCGATTCCGGCTGTCGCGCAAGACTCGACCGCACCCGCCGCCCCTGCCGAGCCACATGGTCCAACGTCCGTTCCGCCGCCTACGGCTTCGGTCGACGCTGACTGGGGAGACTCGTGAGCGATCTGGAAGACGGATCCAACCCCGAACAAAGGGCGCGCAGCGAAGAAGCGTTCGAGCGCGCGCGCAACGACGCCAAGGCCGGCGAAGAATTGCCGGCCATCGATCTGTCGACGTTCATTCTTTCCCTCAGCCATTCAGCGCTGGTCCACCTTGGGGAGGCTCCCAACCCCACCGGTAGCGGTCGAGACGTCAGCCTGCCGTTGGCGCGTCAGACGATCGATCTGCTGGCGCTGCTGCAGGAGAAAACGAAGGGCAACCTCACCGGTGCCGAGGAGCACTTGATGGAGCAAATCCTCTACGAGCTGAGGTTGCGTTACGTCGAGGTCTCGAAGCGGCGGTGAGCGCGCGACAGGCAACGCTGGTGGCCGGGCTGCTCGTGTTGGGGCCCGGCCTGCTTGCCTGTGAACGGATCAGTTTCTTTGGTGGGGCCGCCGCCAAGAGCAGCGCGCCAGCGCCGATTGCGACCGCGTTGCCTGGTCGGGCGCCAGCGCCCGTGGTCCCCATTGCCAATGCGCCGGCGAGCTTTGCGGATCTGGCTGCGGCGGCCGACCCTGCCGTAGTGTTCGTGAAGACGGTGCAAAGGGGACATGCGGGGCACCGTGCCGTGATCGGCGCCGGCACGGGCAGCGCCTTCGTCTTCGATGAGAATGGACTCATATTGACGAACAACCACGTGGTCGATGGGGCCAGCGAGATACGCGTGGTTTTCGGCAAGTCCCGGGAAGTGGAAGCAAAGGTGATCGGCCGCGATGCACCGACCGACATTGCCGTACTCAAAGTAGAAGAAACCAACCTTCCGCGCCTCCCCTTGGGTGATTCGGATCGGACGCGCGTCGGCGACTGGGTGGTTGCGATCGGCAACCCGTTCGGATTGTCCCATACAGTGACCGCGGGCATCGTGTCCGCAAAAGATCGGACGGGCGAAGACGTTCAGCTGGGAGACAACTCTGGCTATTACAACTTCATCCAGACCGATGCGAGCATCCACCCGGGCAACTCCGGGGGGCCGCTGCTGAACATGTCCGGCCAAGTCGTGGGCATCAGTACGGCCATTCGCGCCGAGGCCGACCGCATCGGCTTCGCCATTCCCATCAACATGGTCAAAGAGCTCCTGCCTCGCCTGATTCGCGACGGTCATATTCGGCGCAGCTTCATGGGCATCCATGTCGTGTCGGTGTCGGCGGCGGACAGCGCTAGGTTGGGACTGCAAAGTCAGCACGGGGCGCTCATCCGCCTGGTCGTGGCTGGGGGCCCGGCCGAGCGAGCAGGGCTGAAAGTCGACGATGTCGTCGTGGGATTCGAGGGGCGAGAAATCAGCTCGCCTGAAAGATTACGCTGGCTGGTTAGCCTGGCAGGTGTCGGGATCGAAGCTACGCTGAAGGTCCGCCGCGGTTCAGAAATACTGGAACGCACAGTGACCTTGGGTGAGCTTCCGGAGGAGCCAAGCCCACCTCCACAGCGTCAATTTCGCCTACCATGAGGCCGCTTTCCGAAACATTTGAATATTTCGGGGGAGGCCGGTTGTCGGCTCGACGTAAGCCAAACCAGTG
This sequence comes from uncultured Myxococcales bacterium, assembly GCA_965651135.1. Classification (GTDB taxonomy): domain Bacteria; phylum Myxococcota_A; class Polyangia; order Polyangiales; family Polyangiaceae; genus JAICQQ01. Next base: position 10,845 of record CBFGRJ010000007.1, on the reverse strand, counting down.
ATGCCATCCATCGACCCTGCCCGATTTTCATCGGAGTCCCTGTCGCCTTTAGCTCCCTCGTCCGAAGCAGAGCCGCGCAGCGACGGCCCTGGGGTGAATAGCTCCCGCCAGGAGGCGTCCAACCAAAGGACAAAAAAGGACGAGGCACGTTACGATCATGGGCTCATTTTACGGGCACAAAGCGGGGACCCGGGCGCGTTCCGCGAGCTGGTCGAGCGGCACCAGCGCCGCGCCCTGGTCTTGGCCATGGCTTTGGTGCGCGACGAGCAGGACGCCCGCGAGGTGGTTCAGGAAGCATTCTTACGGGTTTACCGCGGAATCGACCGGTTCCATGGAACCTCGAGTTTTTTTACTTGGCTCTACCGCATCGTCACGAACCTCTCGATCGATCTCATGCGCAGGCCCTCGCGGCGCGAAGTCGAATGGGACGACCATCTCGAGCAGAGCGAGGACGCAGACGTTTCTTTCTTGTCCAAGGTTGCGGAAACCGACCCTTTCGACGCGATTCGGCGTCAGGAAATCGCCGAGCGCATTTGGCAGAGCCTGGAAGATTTGCCGCCCTATCATCGTGGAGTCATCGTGATGCGCGAAGTGAACGGGATGAGCTACGAAGAAATGGCAGAAGCCATGGGCGTCTCCAAAGGTACGATCATGAGCCGGCTCTTTCACGCGCGGCAGAAGCTTCAGCGCGTGCTCGCCGACTGTTATGCCGAGCACGTCGGCAACCGACCCTGCTCCAAAGGAAGCCTGTGAGCGAATTCAAACGCACCTTGATGCAGCATCACGATGGCGAGCTAGGTGCCATCGCTTCCACGCAGCTGGAGCGGCGGCTGCATTGGGACGCGTCCGGGCGCGAGTACTTGCAAGAACTAGTGGCAGTGGGGGACGGCATACGGGAAACGCTGCGCGCCAGAACCGATGGCGTGGACCTGACCGACGAGATCATGCGGCGTGTGGAGCGCGAGCGGGAGCTCGAGCGCAGGGCTCATCGGTCGAGGCGAGCTCGGGCCCGACTCGGGCTTGCGCTCGGCTCGAGCGCTGCGTTGGCAGCTGGTGCACTGTTCTGGTTGCTCTCGGGTGTCGGCGCCGACGGCCCGGCTCGTTTGCTGGTTCCGCACCGCGCGGCCACGGCAGACGTGAGCGTGGCAGAAGGGGTAGCCATCGAAAGCGTCGACTTCGGCGTGGGCGGTGGTAGTATCTTCGTGATCCAGGGTGGCGAGGCAACCACTCCTGTAGTTTGGCTGACGGAGCCAACGGAGGACGAGGCGAGGAGTGAGCCGCTGTGACGTCGCTGAAGCGTTTATCCCGTGCCCTGCCTAGGCTGGCAGCGGTGGTCGGGGTGGTCTGTTTTGCCGCACCGACATACGCCTTTGCGCGAAGCGAAGCGCCAATCGTCATCCCTGCCAACGACGATTCCGGTAGCCCTCAGGAGAAAGCGCCTGTCAGCGCCAAGTACGCCATCGAGGTGATGGTCTTGCATGCGACCAACGCGGGGCGAGGCATCGACAAGCGTGTGGGGGACATGCCCGAATTGAAGAAGCCGCCGTTCTCGTCGTACGACAGCTACGAGCTATTGGCGAAAACCAAGCTGCCGCTCGCGAAGGGCGAGCCGCAGACGTATCGGTTGCCCAACGGTCGCCTACTGAAGACCGACCTGAAGGAAGACTCGCGCGATGAGACCTTCAAGATATCGGCCAGCATCAACCACCCCAAGGGTAAGGCATTTTTGCCCCTGCTCGAGGTGCGCGCCGGCCTCGGGCAGGCATTCATCGTGGCAGGCCAGACCTATAGGTCGGGCATTTTGGTGCTGGTGCTCAAGGTCGTCAAAGCCTGAGCGGCCAGCGGGAACATTCGTCAGGCATTCGTGCCGAATGTGAGCGGGTTGGTACACAGTACGGCCGGTTTGTGTCTGTAAGTGTCAGCAATTATGCGACAATTCCGGGGTGGCCGACGAAAGGGGGTGCCGCGCGCCTTCAAGGTTAGGTAGTGATCGGGGCATGCAGCAAGTCCGCTTTGGTGCCGTGGTGACGCTGGTCCTTGGCACTCTGGTTACCTGCGCTTCGGGTTGCAAGACATCGCAGCTGGAGCCTCAGTTCGCGCCGTCGGCGGATCAACCCAGCTACGCCAAGCGCCACCCGGACCAGCTGAAAGCGGCTCTGGAGGACTTCGAAGAGCAATTGACGCTTGCGGGGACGGTATCGGGCGAGCTGAAGGACTACCCGGGCGAGCTCAAAGAACCAGATTGGCAGAGCGTCATCACCATCGTCGAGCAAGCAGATGTGGAGGGGCGTAGTCCGCACTATGCGGAGAGTCTGGAGCACAACGACCAGGTGGCGGCCTTCTACGAGGAAGAAAAGCCGGAGATTCACAAGCGCGTGGGCGGTGCCGTACAGTACCAGGCCAAGGAGAAGGGTTGCGATGCGGACATGTATTCGCCCGCCGCGCACGCTCTCGACAAATCCATAGAAAAGCAGCTGGAGGAGCGCACTCACAGCCAGAGCGAGGCGCATGCAACCATTGCCATGAACGAGTCGGCCTTGGGCAAAGCGAATATCGAAGCCCTCGAGCGGCAGTCGGACCGCATTGCGCTGGCCAGCTACATCACGAACATCGGTCTCGTCAGGAAGAAGAACGAGATCGATCGCTTGTTGGCGGATGCCGACGCCGTGGACCGGACGCTCGCTAGCCGGATCGAAGAGCTCGAGAAAGCGCCGCCGCCGGAGAAAGCGACGCCCGCCGAAACCAAAGCGCGTCAGGAAGAGCTCGAGTCGCTCAAGGCGGCGAAGGCAGCGCTGGCGGAACAACTCGCCCCCGCGCGAGAGCAAGCAAAGAATGCAGAAGAGCGCATCAACCAGGCGCGCAAGACGTATTCGGACGCGCTATCAGCGCTCCAGCAGACTCTCGAGCAGAACGCGACGGCGCAGAAAAAATAGCTGCGCGCGCTCGCATTCATAGCCACAAGTGAGGACTCATGAAGGTATTGTGCAAATTAGCAGCCGTGCTCGTGACCCTTGGATCGACCCAGCTTGCGCTAGCTCAGAGCAGTTTGGGAAAGCCGATGGACGTGGTCTTGAGTGTGGAGCGTGCATTCGGGTTTTACACCGGGGAGGCAGAACGAGAACGCCCCGGGCCCGACGAGGAGTGGGATAGTCAGGGTTTTGCTCTCGGCTGGAGCCACTCTTACCACCCCTTTCCCGTGTTCGTTCCGCGCTTTGGTTTCGACATTTTCGTGATCGAGGATTTGAGCGTGGGGACGGGCTTTGGATTCGTGTCGCAAGACTTCGATCCGGGGGACGGGCGCGGCGGTCTGATCTTCGCCCCGCGCGTGGGCTATTTCATCGACTTCAGCGAGCATTTCGGCTTCTGGCCACGCGGCGGATTCACGATCTACGACTTGGACGACCCCGATCAATCGCAGGCTCTCTTGACGCTCGAGGGGTACTTCACCTTCGCTCCGCGCGAGGGGTTCGGTTTCCAATTCGGGCCCGTCATCGACCTCGGCATCACGGGGGAATTCGACGACGACGATTACAGCGAGTGGTCCATCGGCATCGCCGTCGGCCTATTCGGCTGGCTGTGAGCGCGGAGCTGGTCGCAAGCTGGGGGGGACGGCGACCACCGGTAGCAGCAGCCTGAAGAGCATGCCCTTGTCGGGCCGCCGCTCGGCGGTCAAATCGCCGCCGTGCTGCTTGACGATGTCACGCACGATGGATAGTCCGAGCCCCGTTCCGGCGCCGTCCACTTTTGTCGTGAAGAAGGGTTCGAAGATCTGCTCGAGATCTTCGTCGGGAATGCCAACGCCGCTGTCGGCCACCTCGACGACCACCGTTTCTTCGGTGGTCCAGTGGGCCTCGATCCCGAGAACGCCACCTGTCTGGTACATGGCATGCGCGGCGTTCGTAAACAGGTTGACGAAGACCTGGGTCAATTGGCCGGCAATCCCGCGTACGGGCGGCAAGTCGCTGGGCACCCGCTTGCTCACCACGATGCTGCTCTTGCCGAATTCGTGTTCGCAAAAAACAATCGCTTTGTCGATCACCTCTGCGAGCGCCACGGGGCCTGGAATATCGGTCGAAGGGCGAGCGTAGGCGACCAGATCCCGCGAGAACTTGAGGATGCGTTCCGCAGCGTCTCCAATGCGTCGTAGGCGCTCCACGTCGTCGCTGACGTCTTGCCCTTCCAGCCCACGCTTCAGCGCGCGCTTCTTCAAGTAATCGGAGTAGGCGATGATCGAGGTGAGCGGGTTGTTCAGCTCGTGAACCACGCCGGCCACGATTTGTCCGAGGGACGCCAGCTTTTCGGTTTGGATGAGCTTGGCCTGAGAGCGAGCCATCACGCGCTTTTCTGCGATTCGCTGCTGAAACTGCCGCGCGTGATCGAGCATGGCGCCGAAGGCTTGATTCAAGATCTCCCCGAGCTCGATCTCCGATGCCGTCAGCAGCGCAGTGGCATGGGCGAGGTGAAACGTGGAGCCTTGGGTCCCATCGGCGAGCTCCAGGACTCGTTCGTCCCTGAAGCCCGGGAATAAACGGCTGGGATCACGCCCGATGGGCCCTTCGATTCCAGGGGGCAAACGCGTGACGATGATCGGGACGCCGCCAGGACTATCCACCACGCAGGCCCCCACCGCGACTCCAGACAGTACGCGGCTCGCTCCTGTCAGAAAGTGGTCAATCACCGCAGACAGCCCCTGGGTGATGGGAGCGGTGGTCGTCAAATCGAGGATGGGCTTCAGGTCCATGCAGGGGTACGGGTCGCAGCGGGCGCGTTAGCGTTGGCCGCGTTTTGCGCTGGCATCGACATCGCTGGCTTTCTCCAAGTCCAGTATCTTGGCGCCCCCTACGTAGCTCTTGGTTTCGTACCGCGTGATCTTGCCGACCTTCCGGACAATTTCCGCCATGCGCTCCGCCTCGGAAACGATCACCTTCGCGTGATGTTGCAGCGTCTCGTTGTCTCTGAGCTGTCTGCGCATCATTTCGGCGTACGCAATGACGCTGGTCAGCGGTTGGTTCAACTCATGGGCCGCTGCGCCCGCGAGCTCGGCGACCAAGGCCTGCTTCTCCCGGCTTTGAAGCTCTTCCTGAGCGGCGGCCAGGCGAGCCGCCATTTGGAGCTTGTCGCGAATATCCGTGAACACTCCGACCGTGGCGATAGGCCTGCCGTTGTCGACCACCAGCGCGGCAGATAGGGTCACGGGAACGGTGCTGCCGTTGGCGCTGAGCATATCGACCCGATAGTCTTCGAGCCGGCCATAGCCTCCCATTTCGGGATCTTTGATGTGCTGCATGATCTGGCGGGCCACGCCTTCTGGGTACAGCTTGTCGACGCGGAGCTTGCCGATGACGTCGCCTTGGGCATAGCCGAAGATGCGCGATGCAGCGCGATTGAACACCAGCACTTTGCCGCGCAGATCGGCCGAGACGATGCCGTCCACGGAGCTGTCGATGACGCGCTCGAGGAATTCTTTGATTTGTTTGAGCTCTTTGGCGGTCTGACGCTCGGTCGTCACGTCCCTGAATGTGAACAAAATGGCGTTGTCTTCGTGGAGGACCGAGCTGAAGCTCACATTGACGACGATGGGGGGACCCTGGGCCGGTTCGAGCTCGAGATCGACGCCCCGCGGGTAGACGCCATCGTGAAAGCCCCGCAAAAGGCGCTGAGCGCGCTCTTGCTCATGAGAGGTCAGGAGCGCCGTAAAACGCATGCGCATGAGGGCGGATTCGCTGTACCCGGTGATTTCGCGTGCCCGGGGGTTGGTGAACAACAAGCGCCCGGACCGATCGATGACGACCATGCCGTCGGCTGCGCTCTCGAAGAAGTCTGCATAGCGCTGGAACAGCTGGACCCGGCGCTCCGCCTCGACGCGCGCGAAGGTGCTCTGTTGGGTTTCGTCGCGCAGCGACTGCAAAATGCGCGCATTCCGGAGGGCGATGGCGGTCGCATTGGCCACCGTGTGCACCAGCGACATTTCGTGGTCGGCGAACGCGGCTGCCCGCCTGGAGCGTAGAAAAATCACACCGAGCGGTCCGTGATCGTGAAGGATGGGCACCAGCGCGATCGAAATGAAGTCTAGCCCCGATTCGCCTTGGCGCACTGCCTCCAAGAGCGGATGCTGCGACGCATCGCGGATGACCAGGGCGCTGCCGGTTTCGAGCACACGGCGGATCTCGGGATACTTGTTGAGGTCGAGCGGAAGATCACGAACTCGTTCGTCGTCGCTGGTGGCCACCACGAAGCCCGTGCGCGCGGTTTCGCCGACGAGCACGATGCTGCAGCGATCGACTTGCGCGACCTCGGCGACACGTTGCACGACGGTGAACAAAATGTCCCGAATGTCGAGCGAGGACGCTAGTGTTTGCGTGAGCTCGAGCACCGCCTGCTGGTCGTGCTCGCGCTTGCCGAGTCGCTCCACGTAGCCGCGCATTCTGAGCTGTCCGCGGATGCGCGCCATCAGCTCTGCCGCACGGAATGGCTTGTGCACGTAGTCCTCGGCACCCGCCGCGAAGACACGCTCGATCTCTTCGTCGGATTCGAGGCCCGTGAGAACGATGACCGGGACGTCTACCAAGCGGCGCTCGGAGCGCAGATAGTCGAGCACGGCATAGCCGTCGGGCTCGGGCATCAGCAAATCGAGCAGGACCACCAAGGGCACGTGGTGCTCCAGCCATTCCAATGCAGCGACGCCGCTGGCCAGCCCCACGCTCGAAAAGCCGCCTTGCTCCAGGATGTCTCCCAGAATCTTGCGGCTTACCGGGTCGTCGTCGACGACTAGAATGGGGCTCTCGGTAGCCACCTGGGCATGCTAACATGCGCTCGCCCGTTTGGCTCAACAGGCCGGTCGAGGCTGCTTTAGGGAGAGCCTACCCGCCGTGCCCTTCGGGTCCGGCACCGGTTGGGGTTTTCGGGTGCGGTGCGGTCACCGGGGCAGCCGCTGGTGCCGCCCCGGCATGGCCCGCTGGCTGCGGCGGGGCAGGCACGGCTAAGACGGTTTGTTCGTAATACTGCTGAGTTTTCGCAGCCTCGGGTGCCACCGCGGGACCGGCAACGGGCGCCGCGGGATAGGTTACGGTCGGCTCGGGTGGTGTCACGACTCGATAGTTGGCCGACGGACGAGCGGCGCCGGCGGGCAGTGGGACCGTGCCTTCACTCTCGGGTGCCGGACTGATCTTACGCTTCGCGAGGTAGAACCCGGTGGCGAAAATCAAGATCGACATGAACACCGCGGCGAAGACCATCACCGGCAAGCCCTCGGTGCCTGGAACCCCCTTGGTCCCCGGCAGCGTGGCCAACACGCCGGCGGCCATGCCGCGCGGTAGCGCCACGGTCACGATGCTGCGCTGTTCTTTGCCAAGCCCGGACCCCAATAGCGCAAGGAAGACACCGGGAATGCGCGCGGCGAGGAGCACGGCGCCCAGCACCAGGCCGAGCGCGAGCTGACCCCAAGGAGGACCGAGCATGGCGCCGATGAAGACGAAGAAGAACGACTTGATGATGAAGGCCATTTGGCGATGAAAGCCGCGAACCGACGTGTCGAGCGAGACCTCCTGCGCCAGGCCGATTTTCTGGGAGAGCGAAGGTGCATTGCCCAAAATGAGGGCGACGAACAGAATGCCGAGTGCTGCACTACCGCCGGCCTTGTCGATGACGACGTAGAGGACCAGCAGCACCGACAACGTGATCGGATAAGCGTGTTCGTGATTTTTCATCATTTTCAGGAACAGCAGCCAGATCAACCCCGCGACCATGCCGATGACCGATCCGATGCCGAACGAGCGCAACAAGGTCACCGCCGGCCCAGCCGCGCCGCCGACTCCGCCCAGCAAGATGTCGATGATCGCCGCGGTGCCGACCACGCAGAAAGCGTCCGTCAAGGCAGACTCCAGATTGACGAGATTGGCTAACTTGGGCTCGAGTCGCGCGGCGGCCATCGCGGGCATGATGATGATGGAGCTCGACCCGCCCAAGATGGTGCCGAGCATCAGGCCGTGCAGCAGCGTCCACGTGTCGGGTAGCCAACCCAGGGCGGCAAAGGCCATGCTGACGACGGTCATGCCGGCGACCGCGAACAGAAAGGTCAGGACGGCCAGCACCGAGGAGCGCGGCGCGGCGTGTTTCAGATCGGCGAGCTTCAGCGCGCTGCCGCCCTCGAACAGCACCACCACCAAGGTCAACGCCGCAAAGTACGGAGCAATCTGGCCGAGCAATTCCCGCGTCACCCAGCCCGACACGGGACCGAGGAAGATGCCTGCCACGATCAGCAGCACCACATCCGGAAACCCAGTCTTCTGAAAGATCAGCTCCCCGACGGCTCCCAGCACGAAAATCGCTGCTATCGCGAGCAGAAATAGCGAGACCGAATCCATTGCGTTGGCACTCTATCACCGCGGGGCACCCGCGAGCGCGCGGGGTAAGCAGGTGGCCGCAGCGGCTAGGTAGCGCCGGCCCGGTATGAGAACGATTGCAAGACCTCGCGAATTGGCCAGTGCCCCACGCCGACAGCTTGGGCCAGTAGGCCGGGTCGGTTGCTGGCGTGGTGGGCATGGCACGGCTATAAGGGGCCTTGGCGCCATGGGCTCTCAGCCAACCTCCCAAGACGGCGACGAAAGTCTGGAAGAGCTGGACCTGGACGACGCCGCTGTGATCTCGCACCAAAGTGAGGCTCACGCGCCGGCGAGGCGCCAGGCTGTTCAGGTCGACGAGCCGAGTGTGGTCGTATCCGGTGAAGCCGAGCCGGACGTGCAGCGGGGCGACAGTCGTCACGCGACGACTCGACGTGGCCGCCGCGCGCTCGAGCCCACCCTGTTGATCCGAGACCGGCGCCAAGCCGATGAGCTCAGGGCGGCCATGGAACAACGGGTGCGTCAGCTGCGCAAGGAGCGCTGGCGCTCGGCGTTGACCTGGACCATCGCAGGCCTGTTTGCGTTCGCGCTGGGCGGCTTGATCGCACTGTTGGTAGCGCAACGCCAAAGTAGCGAACGCCTCGCACCGGCGTCGAGCGACCCCACCATCGAGCGGGCGGTAGGTGAACCCGAGCAGGAGCCCGTGGTGGAGCCCCAGCGCGAGCTCGAAACCATCGACCTCGACGCGCCGCGGTGACCCTGAGTCAGTCGAGAAGGTCGGAACGCGCCACCACGACTTCATGCGCCACTTGCTCGAGATCTTTGGCAAATAGCTGCTTGTCGCCGACGATGACGGCTACCAGCGCATGGGGCTTCAGGTGCTGGGCAGCTTCGCGCCCGAGCTCGGCAGGGCCGAGGGTGGCCAAGAGCGGGCCCAGCTTGGCGAGGTAGTCCGGCGGCTGTTCATCGACGAAGAGTCCCGCCATGTCGACGCTGACGGCGCCGGCCTGTTCGAGATTCTGCGCGTAGCCGCCGAGAAGCTCCTGGCGAGCTCGTGCGACTTCGCCAGCCGTGATGGGGCGATCGCCGTGAAGCGATTCGAGCTCGAGCGATATTTGCTCGAGCGCTGGGACGGTGGCGTCGCTGCGTACGCTGGTCGTGAGCAACCACAGGCCGAAGTGTCGGGTGGCAAGATTGCGGGAGCGAGCTCCGTACGTGAAGCCGTGTTGCTCGCGTAGGTTTTGGTTCAGCCGTGACGTGAACATGCCGCCGACGATTTGGTTGAGGAGCTCCCGGGCTTCGAAGCCGGCGCTCGCTCGCGACGGAAACGGCTGCGCTACGAACAACGCGCTCTGCACCGAGCCTGGGCGGTCGACCACGACTGCCTTCGCGAAACGCGGTTCGGCGGCTGGGCCCGGGCGAGTGGGCCGAGGCGTGTTGGCGCCGGCGGGGGGTGCCTCGGTGTTTCTGTTGGGCAGCGCGGGCGGCGAAACCCAGCCCTTGAACGCGGCGCGGGCCGCAGAGAGCGCCGCTTCGGGGGTGACATTGCCGCTGAGCACCAACGCCGCCAGATCGGGCCGGTAATTGGCGCGATGGAAGCGACCGAGATCGCCCGTGCCGATGGCCTTGACCCCGCTCAGGCTGCCCTGTGTCGGTGCGCCGAGCTTAGGGCCGAGCAGCACCCGCATGCCTGCGATGCGGGCGAGCTGAGTCGGATCTTGTCGCTGGCTGCGCAGGACGTCGCTCCATTCTCGTTGGACCCGCTCGAAGGCCTTGCGGTCGAACCGGGGAGCCGTGACCACCTCGGCGAGCAGGGGCAGGGCCCGGTCGAGGTCTTCGCCCAAGAAGCTGAGCTCGAGCAGGGTGTGATCGTGAGACACGCCGGCCGAGAGCTCGCTGCCCAAGTCTTCGGTGGCTTCGGCCAGCTCGAGCTCGCTCTTGCCGCGGGTGCCCTCGGACAGCATCCTGGCGGTGAGCGCCGCGAGGCCGCTCTTGTCCGCTGGATCGAGGCTCGAGCCGCCCTTGAGCACGAGCACCGCAGCACACAGCGGGGTGGGGCGAGGCAACGTGTACACCGTGAGGCCGTTATCCAACTTCGCGACTGAAGCCACCGGATACTCGAAGGGAGTCGCGCCGGCCGGCGAGGGCTGCGTCTTGCGCCAAGCTTCGGATTCAGTGGCTTGCTGCGCTGCGCCCTTTTGTGGTGTCGGCGCGCTCTCGGGCGCGCGTTGGTCTGCGGCGCAGCCGATGAAGCAGAGCGCCAGTAACCAAGATGCCTTTTTGGCAAGGCCCATCATGATCCCGAGCTCGCTTCTGGTACGGTGATGACTGCGGCACTCCGGGTGTCGGCGAGCCACGTTTGCGTCGCTTGCCGAACATCGCTGCTCGTGACCTTTTCCAAGGCGGCGACCCAGGTCTGTAGGTACCCCGGATCGTTCAGGTAATAGTTGAAGCGTTGCAAAAGCCCGGCTCGACCCGATTCACCGTCGCTTCCATTGAGGTGCTC
>CBFGRJ010000006.1:0-55849 GCA_965651135.1 uncultured Myxococcales bacterium | reverse complement strand
CTGCGCAAAGCGACGCACCCAGACCAGCACTCGAATGACTTTACGCGCTGGGATGCCGGAGCCGGGGCGCTTTTTCTTTTTGGGTCGCCACTTGAGCCATTGGGTTGCCGATTCGAGTACGGAAGCATTCGCCCGCCGAATGGCCGTCGTGGCGCCGAGCGGTGCGCTATTGGTCGGCTGCTGTTCGACCGGCGTCGTGGGGGCTTGGTCGGTGGATGCTCGGTGGGGGGCGGTCAGCACCGGAAGGCGGCGCGGCACTGGCGCCGGCGCCTGGCTCGCGTCCAAAGCCCGCACACGGCCCACCTGGCCCAGCCAAGGAATGGGGGCGGGCAGGCTCGAGTGGGCCAATTCATGATGAGGATGGGCGTGATCGCCGCAAGCCCCTTGGGCCATGTGACTAGACCTCCACGCGCGGGACTTGTTCCCAGTGCATATTGCCGAGCCCGCGCTCGTGACCGAGCTTGAGATACTTCACGTTCTCGACTTTTTCGCCGATGAGTGTGGTGCCGTAGGCATCCACCGCCACTTGGTCGAGGCTAGCAACCACTTGATGCATGTCTTTGGCATCGTCGATGTTGCCGCCTTGTGGCCCGTTGCGCAAAAGGACCCGCGTCGCGTCCATGACGGTGAGCGTGGGGCGCATGAAAGTCGCCAGATCTGCAATGGACACGTCGATATTTTGGTGGAGCCGATTGCGCCGTCCGCCTAGCAGCCCATACCAATTTTTCATGGCCGCCGTGAACTTCGAGAGATTGTGGTGTTTCGCCACGGGGACGTTGATCACCTTGTCCGCGTTCACGAGTGGCGTATAAATGGGCCACTGATCGAGGACGTCGCCCTTCATGCGGAGCTCTCGAAAGCGATGTTGTGCGGGTAAGATTACGGTGGCCCCCAGGGCATGGGCCGCGCGCCAAATGCCGGAACGCTGAAAGCAGCGGTTGGGCTCGTTGCAAGAAGCATCGGTCACGATGACTTGTTTGGCTCCGGCTTCGAACGCCAGCCGGACGACTTCAGCCACGACTTTCGGGTTGGTGTTGGCGGCATGCACGGGCATGCGGTCCCAGCCGATGTTGGGCTTGATGGCCACGATGTCGCCATTGGAGATGAAGCGCTTCATCCCGCCCAGACCCTCGATGGCTTTCCTGGTGAGCTCTGCAGGATCTTGGCTGCTCTTGGCAATCGCGAGGACGGCGTCTTGCTGCTTGCTCTTGTCGATTTCGAAGCTTCGGACCTGGCGCTCGCCGGTGGGGTCTGCCAGCCCGAAACCTCCCGGATCGTAGAGCAGGTGAGTGAGCGCTCCGGCCCCGCCGAGCACGGCACCCGTCGCGGCAAACTGCTTCAATGCCTGTCTTCGTGACGAACGATCGGCCATGCTCTTCCTCGTTTCAGCCCTAACGTTCTAGCTTTAACTTACGTTACGTCAAGTTGATGCGGGGGTGCTAGAATTCGGCCTAAGTCACTGAAATCCAATCGCTCTCGTATGGGGCCCCCTTCGTGCTGTAGATTGAAGAACGGCTGACGGCGCCTACAGTGGCCCCTGAGCGGAAACCTCATGATCCCGACCGACAAACTCCAGGCATTTACGCGGCGCCAAGACGAAATCGAGCAGTTGATGTGCGATCCGGGGACCATCGCCGATCCCCGAAAGCTGAACGAGCTGAACCGTGAGCGGAGTCAGCTGACCCCCATCGTCGCGTGTTTCAAGGAATGGTCCTCGTTGACCAAGCAGATTGCAGAGGACAAGGAAGCTCTGAACGACCCCGAGCTCGGCCCGCTTGCCCGCGAAGAACTGCCCGAGCTCGAGCAGCGGCTGGTGGACCTCGAGCGTCAAATCCAAATCTTGCTCTTGCCCAAGGACCCGAACGACGAGCGCAACACGATCTTGGAGATTCGCGCGGGTACGGGCGGCGAAGAAGCGGCGCTGTTCGCCGCCGACCTGTTTCGCATGTACACGCGCTTTGCCGAAACCAAAGGCTGGCGGGTCGAGCTGCTTAGCAAGAGCGAGGCCGCTGCGGGCGGGCTCAAAGAAGTCATTGCGCTGGTGAGCGGCGATAGCGTCTTTTCGAAGCTCAAGTTCGAGAGCGGTGTGCACCGTGTGCAGCGAGTTCCCGAAACCGAAGCGCAGGGGCGCGTGCACACCTCCACGGCCACCGTGGCGGTGTTGCCCGAGGCCGACGAGGTCGAGCTGCAGATTGACGAGAAAGACTTGCGGTTCGACATCGCAGCAGCCAGCGGGCCCGGCGGACAGGGCGTCAACACCACCAACAGCGCCGTACAGATCACTCACTTGCCCACCGGCATGAGCGTTCGCTGCCAGGACGAGCGCAGTCAAATCAAGAACAAGGCCAAGGGTCTGAAGATTTTGCGAAGCCGCTTGCTCGAGCTGGAACAGCGCAAACAGGCGGACGCGATTCGCGACGAACGCCGCTCGATGGTCAAGGCCGGTGATCGCTCCGAGAAGATCCGTACCTACAACTTCCCGCAGAACCGCCTGACCGATCACCGCATTGGGCTGACTCTGTACAAGCTCGATAGGGTGATTCAGGGTGACCTCGACGAGCTGATCGATGCGGTGGGAGCCTGGCATCAGGCAGCGCAACTCGAACAACTGCAAGATGGCTCTGCGAAAGCCACCTCCAAGGACTGACGCGATGGCGCCGCGACACAAGGTCGATCTCGAGGCGCTGTTGTGTGCGTTGATTTTGGCTCCCGATACCTTTTCGCGAAACAAATTCTTTCAGCTCTTCGAAGATCCAGAGGCACGACGTGTGCGGCGCCGAGCGGCGCGGGTGCGCGGAATCATTCGGCAGCTCGTTGGTGACGGTCGCAGCAAGGCCGAAATCGTCGGCGAGCGCGTAATGAACGACGGTCAAGTGCTGCTGCGCTATCGCGTTCACGACCTGGACCTGTACCGCAGCACCGCGCTAAGCGAGCTCGAGGCCGCCGCCTTGCGCTACGCGCTCGCTCGCGCTGGTCAACAGAAGCTCGAGCGGGCGGACCGAGACCGGGTCGAACAGGCCTTCGCACGCTTGTCACGCAGCATGAATCTGGGAACCGGCGACAGCATCGTGCCGCCGGGTTAGAGCCTATCCTCGCGATCCCAGGCCCATCGCGCAGGACCGGGACGAGAAGATTCATGGGTCTGACACCGGATGCAACGGCGGCGCGCGGGCACCGCTGTGTGCGGATCGTCGATCAGTAACCGGATTTGGCTTGGCTCCGGCGCGCTCGGGTCGAGCGCACTGCGGGTGCGAGCGACTTCTCCCAGGAACGGGCATGCGAGCATAGGCGCGTCGGTGAAGATCCATGCGACAGGCTGGGCATTCCGGGAAGTCGTAGCAACGAGACGACGTGCCAGCTGATCCGCGCCAGCGCCAGCGCGAGTCGGTTCGAGCGGCCGTGCGGCGCGAGGTGTGGCAGCGCGATGGCGCGCGATGCACTTACGTCGATGGCCGGGGCCAGCGCTGTCGGGAGACGGCGTTTCTCGAGCTGCACCATGTGAATCCACACGCACTCGGTGGGCCGCCTACTGCGGACAATCTCACGCTGCGCTGTCATGCGCACAATGCGCTGGCCGCCGAGCAAGATTTCGGGCGCGAGTTCGTGAGGGCCAAGCGCGAGGCGTGTGGGCGGGGCAGAGGTCCGTGAAGATGAAGATGAAACGGCCGCGCGGGTATGCCTCTGCGCGTGATCGCAAATCAAGAGTCGGATTTGGCCCCATATGGGGGCAAATCAGTAACCGGATTTAGCTTTGGTTCCGGTGCCCCAATGTGTCGAGCGCACAAGGAGCGGGCCAGGCCTAACGCAGGCGCGTATTGGCATGTTCCACATGCTTCCCCGTGGGGGCGCGCCAAGGCGTGCGAAGGGCTTCGGGCAGCACCTGGTGGCGGAATTTGAGTGCGCTCTACGTTTTTCTGAGGCGGGCGATTTCCGCTTCGAGCTTTGCTGCGCGCTGCACGGCGGCTTCGGCTCGGGCGGCTTCGGCTTCGGCTCGGGCGGCTTCGGCTTCGGCTCGGGTGGCTTCGGCTTCGGCTCGGGCGGCTTCGGCTTCGGCTCGGCGGGCTTCTGCGTCAGCGCGTTTTGCTTCGGCTCGGGCGCGCTCCGCGGGCATTTCGAGGAGCTGCCCATCGCGCGAAAACCAGCGCAGCCAATCGGTTTCGACGGCATACAGCGTTCCGCGTGCTTTGCCCAAGTAGAGGCCGAGCCGCTCGCATGAGAACCGGCCTTCCGCGTTGGGGACTTTCGGCACGTAGGCGGCATGCAATGCATCGAGCTCGTAGCCTTCGAAGACGCCCGAGAAGGGATCGAACAAGAAGTATTCCGCGACTTTCAAAGAGCGAGCGTAGATGCGCATTTTGTCGCCGCGATCGACCTTTTCGGTTTTGTCGGACAGGAGCTCGATGATGACGTCCGGCGCCTGCCCGTCCTCTTCCCAAACCACCCATGCGCGGCGCTCACGCCGCGTGGTGTTCATGACCACGAACACGTCCGGCCCCCGAAAGTCGTTGTGCCGAGCTTGAATTTCGCTGAAGTAGAGGAACATGTTGCCGCCCACGTAGAAGTCCGTGCGGTCGCTCCAGGCAAACTCCAGCGATTCGATGAGCACCGTCATCTGCTGGTGATGGCGAGCCGATTCCATCGGCTCACCGTCGTCGCAGATCAAGGTGGCCGAGCTCGGGGGCGGTCTGGGGTAGTCCAGCGGCTGGGTCATCGCGCGCTCTCATGGTAGCCGAAATTCAACTCGGTTGCAGGGCGTGCCGAGTTGCGCGTGATTTCGGGCGCCGTCGGGGGTGCGCCGTCGGGGGTGTAGCGGCGGTGGGCAGCGCTGTCTAACGGTGATTGGCCGCCAGAAAATATAACGGCACGCCGCTCGAGCACCCGAGGGTTGCACGAAAATGATCGGCGAAAGGAGTCGCGCTCCGCGGGTTTTATTCGATGAGCTCGAGCAGTGCTCGGATGGCTTGCTGCACGTTGTTGCGCACGTCCAAAATCGAGGCCTCCATCATGTAGCAGGGGGCCGTGACGATTTTCCGTTCGGTATCGACGGCTACTTCGCGCACCGTTTTCTCCACCGGGCGGGCACCTAGGGACTGCATGCCGGCATTGATGCCCGCGATGTCGTAGGGCGATTTCTCACGGGTAGTGCCCACGGTGAGCTCGATGGGAACGCCGGTGAGCGCCTGCGCGAGAACTGTTGGGCCCATGCATAGTCCGCACAGGGCCTTTCCCGCGCCATGAAAGGCAACGATGCTTTGCTTGACTTGCGGATCGAGCTCGCCTTCGGGTCCCTTCAGGGCCCACTGGTTGAGGTTTTTGGCTGCGCCGAAGCCGCCTGGGATCACGAGCGCGTCGTAGTCGTTGGCGGAGAGCTCCGCCAACGGTTTGATGTTGCCGCGCGCGATGCGTGCCGACTCCACCAGCACGTTGCGCTTCTCGTCCATCGGTTCGCCCGTGATGTGGTTGATCACGTGCAGTTGGTCCTTGTCCGGAGCGAAGCATTGGTAGCTCGCGCCCGCCTCTTCGATGGCCAAGAGCGTAAGCACGGCTTCGTGGATTTCGGAGCCGTCGTAAACGCCGCATCCCGCGAGTAGTACGGAAATCCGCTTCATGGGCGGCAGTATATGCCGACTAGCGCAAACAGGTAAGCCCGCGGATGCTTGGGTCCGGGTCGGCCCAGAAGCGGTAGGGTGTGTACCAGAAGCCCGCGTTCATGTTGCGACTAGCCTGTCGATAGCTGCCGAGCAGGAACCGAAAATCTCGCAGCGAGCGTTGGTCGATGCTTCCGCCGATCAGGTCGAAGAAGGTCCACTCTTGCAAATAGTCGGCCTGGAGCCCATCGTCCGTCACGAGGTAGGCCGTGCGCCCGCCCAGGCGGACCACCAATCCGCCCGCATTGCGGAGATTCTCGTGGGTGTGCTGCGCGCAGGGGTCGAGCAGTATGCGTTTTAGCGGCAACCCGAAGCGGCAATGAGCCAGGTAGCTCAGCATGAACGATTCATTGAGGGTCGAGTGCACTGCGCCACCGCTGAGAATCGCCACCGGGCCGACACCGACCAACACAGCTTGCGCGGCTCGGTAGGCTCGCGTGCGATTGACCGAAAACAGGTCCATCTGCAGTTTGTCGATGCCGGTGGGACAGCTGTCGCCCGGAAGCCAACCGTTCAAAACGCTCGCGTCATGGGTGCTGGTTCCGTATCCGAAAGTGGCTACGGCCGCGTACGGGTAGCGCTTGCCTGACTCGAGCTCGTCGGCGAGGGCCCTCAACGTATCGGCGTTGATCTGGCCGACACGGGCGCGCTGCCTGAAGTCGAGCGAGCAATCCAGAGCAAAAGGCACGTTGGTGGCTTCGAAGTCCCAGGCTTGGAAGCGACGAGCCAGCTGCTCGAGCTCGCCTTTGACCCGCGCAGCGTCGTGGGGGTAGCCGCAGCCGTCGGGCAGCTCCGGGCGTAGAGCCCTGCCTTCGATGTATTCGACTGGGATGAAGCAGGCGTTTGCCTCCGCCTCCGGATAGGCAATATGCGACAAGGTAGCGTCGCGTTCGTCGTGCGGCACCCTGAGCGTCGCCGAACGCCAGTCTTTGCAGGCATTGGCTGCGTCGAAGCCAGCGGGTGCCAAGCCACGTTCCGGTGCCAGAAGCGTTTCGGGGACGGAGTAGCGCGACACACACGCCGGCAACCACGAAAGCGCCATCGCGAGGGCCACTCCAATCCGCCGGCTCCGCACGGAGGCCGACTTTAGCACGCCGGCCGAGGCTCAAGGGCACGCGCGACCGCAGGCGAACACCCCGCCGCCGCAATCGGTGGAACCCCGGCAATCCGACAAGTCACACGCATCGGGATCCTCGCAAGTGACCAGGCAGCGGGAGGCGCCACCGCACGACACCTCGCAGTCCGCTCGACAGGTGAACTCGCACTGCGCATTACCCTGGCACTCGAAATATGCGCGCTTCCCCGCATCGGCAATGCAACCGGTGGTCCCAGGGCAGATGATGTCGCAGTCGTCGCCGCAGCTGAGGCCGCAGCTCGCGTTACCGTCGCACGCAAATGTGACATCACTGCTTCCGACGAGGGTACAATCCGTGCCGCCGGCACAGGAGCACGTGCGGGTGCTGGCATCACAGCTGCACGTACCCGTGCAGTCGAGCACGGCCACGTCGTGCAGCCCGTCATCATCATCGTCGTCGCCGCACGCAATGCTCGACGAAAGCAAAACCAAGGCTGTGAAGGCGAGGCGATTGAAGGCGCTTTGGGGAGTCATCAGAGCATCAGCGTCGCGAATTTCTCGCCAACCAGCAAGCATTTGCGCGATCCAGTGCGAACACGCGCAGGATCGAACGGTTCGAAACGTCGGCAGCGTGCAGCAGCCGAACTGGCGAAATGCGTCAATGCCTCGCACGAGCGCGCGTGCCTCGGCGTGGCAGAGTGCCGCAGCTGCGTCAGACTGAGACTTGCTCGCTCTCGTTGCGCACGCTGTGGGCATGCCGTGACCTACCTGCAACTACGAACCAAGCCCTAACAGCGGACGAGTCCGCGCCAAGGGCGAGGTCCTGTGATAACTTGAGTGGAACCGGGCAGTCGCAACTTGCAATGCACGCCGCTCTGGAAAGTCGAGGACATGGCACGCATCGTAGTCGTCGAGGACGATGACCTCTTGGCGGATGAAATCGAGCAGACGCTCACCGTGCTGGGCTACGAAGTCATGGGTAGGGCCGCGACCAGCGACGAGTGTTTGACCGTCGTCCAGCGCGTAGCGCCGGACTTGGTGCTCATGGATGTGAAGATTCGAGGCGAGCGAGATGGCATCGACACCGCCCTGTGTTTGAAGCAACTAGTGGACGTGCCGGTGGTTTACCTCACCGGTTTTTCCGATGACCAGACGCTGCGGCGAGCCAAGCAGACGGCGGCGCACGGTTACCTGGTCAAGCCGTTTCGGACAGCGGAGCTCAAGAGCGCCGTGGAGATCGCTTTGTTCAAGCACCAGATGGAGGGCGAGCTCCGCAGACGCGAGCACTGGTTTTCTGCCATGCTCAGGGCGATTGGGGATGGAGTCGTCGCGGTCGACCCACAAGAAATCATCACTTTCGCCAATCCGGCTGCCAAGGAGCTGATCGGTGCTCAGGGTCAGGACTTGGTGGGCATCAAGTTCGGCGACGTGTATCAGCTTTTGCACCGCCGTACACGCGAGCCCGTGGATGCAGTGCGAGCCGCGCTCCGCCAGCGCGTACCCGTTCACCTCCCACCCGGCGCGGCGTTGATTGGCCCGACAGGTGATTTGCCGATCGAAGAGAGCGTTGCGCCGATCATCGACAGTAAAGGAACCCTGATGGGCGCCGTCGCGGTCTTGCGCGACGTGCGCGAGCGAGAGGCGCTGCACGAACGGATTGCAGCATCGGACCGCCTTGCCAGCTTGGGCACGTTGGCAGCCGGCGTTGCCCACGAAATCAACAACCCGCTCACCTATATCTTGGCCAATGCGGCCATGGCGGAGCGCGAGCTCGGCCAATGGCAAGATGTTGCGACGAGCCCCACCGACCACCTGCTGTCGACGCTGCGCAGAGATCTCAGTGAGATCGAGGATGGCGCCGAGCGCATTCGCCGGATCGTCGCCGACCTGGGCTTGTTCGCGCGACCGCATTCCGACGCCACGCATGGCGACCTCGGCTCTGCTCTCAATTGGGCGATCCGCGTGACCAGCACCCTGGTGAAGGGCCGTGCGCGACTGGTGCTGGACATCGATTCCGTGCCGCGTGTGCGCGGCGACACCACGCGGCTTGGGCAAGTCTTCGTCAACTTGCTGGTCAACGCCGCTCAAGCCATAGAAGAAGGAGAACCCGAGAACAACAGGGTAACCGTTTCGGCTTCAGCGAGTGGTCCGAGTGAGGTGGTGGTGACCATCACCGATACGGGTACCGGCATGACGCAGGAGACGATGCGCCGGATCTTCGAGCCGTTTTTTACGACCAAGCCGGTAGGCGCTGGAACCGGGCTCGGTCTGTCGGTATGCAAGGGCATCGTCGAATCATTGGATGGCGAGCTCACGGTGGAAAGCCAGCGCGGCGTCGGCAGCAGCTTTCGTGTGTACTTGCCGAGAGCCGTTTCGGAGCCGATAAGGCCTTCTGCGCGTACCGAATCACCCAGACTGAGAGGTCGTGTGCTCGTGGTCGACGATGACGAGATCGTAGCCAAATCCGTAGCGCGAATGCTGGCTTCGACGCACGATGTGCAAGTGGTCAACGATGCACGCGTCGCCTTGGAAATGTTGCTCCACGGCGCGAGCTTCGATGTGGTGGTGTGCGACCTCTTGATGCCTCACTTGTCTGGGATCGAGATTTACAAGAAGCTCTTGGAGACCAGACCAGAGCAGGCGGAGCGCTTCGTGTTCATGAGCGGAGCCTTCACCGCGGAAGCCTCGGAGTTTCTGGAGCGAGTGTCGAACCCCCGCTTGCCGAAGCCGCCGTCGCTCGCCGAGCTCGAGCGATGCGTGCAGACGATCTTGCGCGCGACTCCCAATGAATCCGGATACCACCGCCTAGACGCTCCCCGCCCGGCGGCATTGAAGGCGAGCAGCGGCGAAGACTGAGCATCGGATCGCCCATGATTGACCAGCATAGCGAGTTCAGACGCTGGCTTGCCACTCGGCTCGAGCAATCGGCCACGGCACTGGCGGACGAGTGGCTGACTGAGCTCACCCGTTTGTCTGTTTCGCGAACCCAGAGCTTGCCGAGCGAGCTCTTGCAGAAGCAAGTGACGAGCCTGCTCAGCCGCATCTTCCAGGCACTCGGCACCGATCAGGACCCCGTTCGAGATCCAAGCTTTAAGGCCGACGTGAGCGCTTTGGCGCAGTTTCGCTGGGCCCATGGGTGTACGACGGACGAGCTGGTCGCCGAGCTCGAGGTACTGAGCCAGCGAACATTCGAGCGCTCCAGCATGCTGGCGCGCGGCTACCCGAGCGCGGTGGAGCCGGGGGTCGTGTTCGCGGTCGCCGGCGAGCTGCGACACTCGTTCGGCGTGTTGTCGGCCTCGATGGTCAGCGCCGTTTATGCGCGCGACCGAGAAGATCGCACTGCTTGGGAGACGCTGTCGTCTTCTTTGAGCAGGATCGCCGTGCACGAGCTTCGCAACCGGCTCAACGCTGCCATGTTGAGAACGGATCTGATGCTGTCTCAGCACCACGAGGTGCAAGAGTCGATCGATGCCGCCTTGAGCTTGGTGAGCGACGCGGTGGAAGACATCTCCCGGTTGACCTTGGCCCAGAGCGCTCACGAGTGCGATCATCGCACCCAGCCCATGGACCATTTGATCGAGCGCGTGATCGACGACCTGAGTCCCTCGGCGCACAAGGCAGGGGTACGAGTCGACCTGCTGCCTCCGCTGCCTTCATTCCACGTCGATGTAGCCAAAGCCTATCTGGTGCTAGTCAGCCTGGTAGGCAGCGCCATTACCCATGCCCGGGCCAGCCGCCCGCCTGCCGCGGTGGAGCTTCGGGCCCGCGCATTGCCCGGTCTGAGCGCCTGGCGCCTCTCGATCGCGGTGCACCGCCGCTCGGGTTTCCGAGCGCCGCAGGAAAGGACGAAAAAGGAAAGCGCCGGCGTCGTGGCCGCGAGGCAAGCAGCTGCGCAGTTCGGGGCCTGCCTCGAGGTCAATGTCGACCAGCACCCGGAACAACCGCTGTTTACGCTAACCGTTCCGGAGCCTCCGAGCGGGCTTACGCCGCAGCCGCGGAGCTGAGCTCACTTGGACGCGCAGGTCCCTTCGCTCAAGACTCCGGTACCGGCCGCTGCAGCAGCGCAATCGTTGCTGTAGGTCTTGCCGTCGCAGCCGCATACGGGGTCATACTCGAGCGTGCACGCTTCGGGGCGTGGCTTGCACTTAGCGCTGGCATCGGCGGCACCGCAAGCCTGGCCCGCAACGTACGCGCAGTACTCGGTCTTGCTGCAAGTGTCGCCCGCCCAGCCGCCACAGGCCTTTTCTTCCGGACAGGCGCGCTCGGTACAGGCCCAGCTGCCATTCGTGCAGACACACGAGTTACAGCCGTCGTCCCTTTCGTCGCCGTCGGCGCAGGCGCCGCCCTTGGTGGTCGAGCCGCACTCGATGCGGTCGAACGTCCCCTCGTCGCAGGGACAGCACCCGCTCTTCACCACCGGACCGTCACACGTTTCTACGCATTCAATCGCCCGAAGACACTGAATCTGCTCGCAGTCCGGTGAGCCGCCGCCGCCCGTCGGATCGCTACCGGTCGTGCTCGAGTCGTCGCCCGTGCCGCCAGACCCGCCGGAACCGCCCCCGTCGCTGGAGCCACCAACACCCGAGCTTGCGCCATCACTACCGGTGGCGCCACCCCCAGCGCCCGTGGTGCCGCTGCTGGCCCCGTTGCTGCTGCTTCCACCATCACCGCCCTTGCTCGCGCTCCCGCCATCGGTGCTACCCGTTGCGCCGTTGCTGTCGCCTGTGGTTGCCGAGCCGGCCGGGCCGCCTTCGCTGCCGTCTTCCGCGATTTCTTGCTTGTTTTTGTCTTCATCCGAGCCCGCATCGCCGCACGCAAGCGGGAACACAGCGGCCAGGAACACGAAACTCGTCAGTATGGGAGTATGCAGCTTTGTCACGCGTGAGCCTCCACCCAGTTGTGTGGCCAGTTTAGCACCCAGCGCGACAGGGGCTCGAATCGCGCCTGCCTGAACGTGTGACCCGTGCTGGGGAGTGTAATCCTACAGCGCGGCGCGGCCTCAATCGCTGGCCGTTGCCGTGTGCTCTCCGGCCAGAGCGAGCTCGGCTTCCGGATTCATGGCGCGGCCGGGCCGCGTGGGCTCGGTCAACGGTGCGGGAACGGGCATATTGCCTTTGAGCAATGCGCTCCCGGCGTACATGCCGCCCGCGAGTTGCAGCTCCAGTCGCTCCAGGTCGAGGCGGCGGACTTCGGCCACCAGCTCGTCGGCTTCGTGCTCCGGGATGGCGAGGGCGCTCAGTGCAGCTCTTCCGAATTGCATGGCCGACTCCAATGTCTCCCGTATCTGATAGTCGACGCCTTGCTCGATGAGTGCCATGGCGTGGCCACGGTCGTACGCGCGAGCCAGCACGCGGGCCAGCGGAAACTCCGCTCGGATCAATTCGGCGGCTCTGAGCGCGGCCTGTTTGTCATCGACGCAGATCAGGATCGCACGCGCCTTGTCGGCTCCTGCCGCATGCAGGATGTCGAGCCTAGAGCCGTCGCCGAAGTAGACTTTGAAGCCGAACTTGGCGGCCGCTTGAATCATTTCTACGTCGTTGTCGATGATGGAAACATCGACGCCACGCCGCAGCAAGGGTTGGCTCGCAATCTGGCCGAAGCGCCCGAACCCGATCACGATCACGCTGCCGTTCAGGCCTTCGGCGACCTCGACCCCTTCGAGCGACGGCTCGGGTTTGCGCAGCAACCAACCCGCAACCACCATCAACAGAGGGGTAAGGGCCATAGAGACAATCACCGTCGCCGTCAGCACCGCGTTCAGCGCTCCGTTCAGAATGCCATGGCTGGTGGCAGCTCCGTACAGCACGAACGCGAACTCGCCTCCCTGGCCCATGAGCACCGCCCGCTCGACGGCGTCGCCGTGCGAGCCCTTCAAGACGCGGGCGATGACGTAGATGACGAGCCCCTTGACCAACATGAATGTCAGCACCAGCACGGCGATGCTCTGCCATTGCTCGGCGATCACCGAGAGGTTGAGCGCCATGCCCACAGCGAGGAAAAACAGTCCTAACAGAATGCCTCGGAACGGTTCGATGTCGGCTTCGAGCTGGTGACGAAAGGTCGAACCGGAGAGCAGCACGCCGGCCAAAAATGCGCCCATCGCCATCGATAGCCCACCCAGCTGCATTGCCAGCGCCGCCCCCAGCACCACCAAGAGCGCCGCTGCGGTCATCAGCTCGCGAGCGCGCGCGGCTGCGAGCAAGCGAAACATCGGGTTGAGCAAGAAGCGGCCGACGATGACCAGCGCCGCGATCGCCCCGACGCCGATGGCGATGGATTTCAGGCGTGAAGTTTCGCCGACCTCTACGGCCGCGGGGGCGATGAAAGCCACCGTAGCGAGCAAAGGCACGATCGCCATGTCTTCCAAAAGCAAGATCGAGACGATGCGTTGTCCTTTGGGAGACGCTATTTCGCCGCGCTCTTCGAGCAGCTGAAAGACGATGGCCGTAGAGGTCAACACGAAGCCCATGCCCGCCACGAAGGCGACAGCGGGGGTAAAGCCCAAGACAATGCCCACGAGCGTGAGCAACAAACCCGAGAGCGCCACTTGAGCGACTCCGAGTCCCAAGATTTGGTGGCGCAAGCTCCACAAGCGGCTCGGATCCATTTCTAGGCCGATGACGAACAGGAACATCACGACCCCGAGCTCGGCCACGTGCAAAATCGACTCGGCGTCGTCGAAGAGGCCGAGGCCAAAAGGGCCGATCAACAAGCCTGCGCACAAGTAGCCAAGCACGGAGCCCAGCTTGGCCCGCTTGAAGAGCGGAACGGCGATCACGGCGGCTGCGAGCAGTGCGACGATCTGGACTAGATTGATCCCGTGCGCGGCAGCGATTTCTTGTGCATCCATGCGTCTCGTGACTCCTCGGAACAGCGACCATTGGAGCAGAGCCCGGCTCGGGTCAAGCCCAGGCACACCCGTTCAGGTTGCCCGTTTGCACGTGGAGCCCCACTTGGCGTAAGTTGAGCCAACACATCAAAGGGTCACGGACGGAGGTCATTGCATGCGAACCAAGCTGGTGCTGTCGGGTCTGCTGCTCGTTGCGCTTTCGGGCTGCCATCACCACATGCCCGTAGGACGAGCCACAGTCAACGAACCCGGTGCGCACGTGATTTCGAGCGCAGGCGCGACGTCGATTGCCTGGAGTGACGGGCGAACGTCTCGCGTTTGCACGCTGCCGGCAGCGGCGCACCCAGGTCGGTTCTCGAAAAGCAAGCGCTTACCGGCAGGGCATGCGATGCCGGCTCATGGCAGGGCAGGAGGCCTCGATGCGCTCTTGTTCCGATTGTGTGAAGCGCGCGGCAACGGGGACCTCACTGCCGAGCAGTACCACGCTGCTCTGAACGAGTTCTTGCAGGTCATGAAACACGCCCACACAAAAATGGGGCAGCACATGGGTGCAGAAGGTGGCCAGCATTGGCGCCCGCCGGGGCACGGTAAACGCGGGTCACGGCCGGGGCGCGGCCCCGGGTTTGGCCCAGGCGGTATGGACGGTCCGCGGCCGGGGCCGGCAGAACAACCGCCGGTTCAGCAAGGCACCGATCCGTAGCCCCGAGCGGCAAGAGCCCGCGAGCGCGGTTTCGTGAGCCCGAAAGTGGGCGTCGCGCGACCACGGGTGAGAGCGATTTCGCGTTCTCCCAAGCGTTGACCGCGCGCGAAAAAAGCGCCTAAGCATGAACGCATGGGAGGTCGGCATTTTTTATTCGTGGCCGGCTTGGCCAGTGCAGGCGCTTGCCAGGGTGCCGACGATGCCGCGCCGAACGGCGCGGGGTCGAGCGTCGCGGATTCGATGGGCGGGACGGCGGGCTCGAAGGCGGATGCCGGCACCGGGGCGGTCGACGTGCCTGGCGCGGGCAAAGTACCACCCTTTCACATTGGTGATTACGTGCTCGAGCTCGAGGTGTGCACGGCCGATATCATTCGCGTCACCGCTTCGCGCGAACCCGGTTTTGCCGGGCGACCCAGCTTGGCGACAGAGCCGAAGCGTTGCGATGCCTCCGCCGAGTGGGTGCTAGAGCAGAGCGACGAGTCTGCCACGCTGAGCACGGCGCGGCTGAGGGTCGAGGTCGACCTGGCGACGGGCGCGCTGACATTTCTGGATGCCTCGGGCGAAGTCATCCTGGCCGAGCGCGAGCGCAGTCTCACGCCTGCAGAAGTACAGGGCGAAAGCACGTTCCACGTTCGGCAAACCTGGGAGCCCCAGCCCGACGAAGCCTTCTACGGTTTGGGTCAGCACCAACAGAACCTGCTGAACATCAAAGGCGTGCCGCTGAGTCTCGTGCAGTACAACACTCAGATCGTCGTGCCGATGGTGGTATCGAGCCGCGGCTACGGTATCTTGTGGGACAACACCTCCTGGACGCGCTGGGGCGACCTCGCCGAGCTAGAGTCCTTGAATGGCGGTGGCGGCGCGTGGGAAGGAGAATACACCGCTAGAGTCAGCGGCGAACACCTGTTCCAGACCTACTCTTCCGGGCAGATCGAGCTCCGCATCGACGGACAAACGGTGATCGAACACTGGCGACAGGGATGGTTGCCCGATCGTGATTACGCGCGAGTTTGGCTCGAGGCAGGGCAAACCGTGTCATTGGCGCTGTCGTTCACTCCCGACATAGGCGTCGAAATCGCCGACCTCGCGGTGAAGGCTCCAGCGCGCGATCCGGTGACGTCGCTCTGGTCTCAAGTAGGCGAAGGCGTCGACTATACATTTTTTTATGGGCCAGAAATCGACGACGTGGTGCGCGGCTATCGCAGGGTGACGGGCGAGGCCCCGATGCTACCGAAGTGGGCGTTCGGCCTCTGGCAATGCCGAGAGCGCTATACCTCGGCCGAGCAATTGCTCGAGGTGTTGGCGGAGTTTCGGCGGCGCGGTATCCCCTTGGATAACATCGTGCAGGACTGGCAATACTGGGTGCCCGACAGTTGGGGCTCCCACGAGTTCGACCCGACACGATTTCCCGATCCGCTGGGCTTCATGGAGCAGATCCACGATCAGCATGCGCAATTGATGATCTCGGTCTGGCCCAAGTTTTACGCTGGAACCGACAATTACGCGGAGCTCGACGCTCGAGGCTTCATTTATCCGCGCAACGCCCTGGACGGTATCGAGGACTTTCAGGGCTACCCGATGGGTTACTACGACGCGTTCGATGAAGAAGCTCGTGAGCTCTATTGGTCGCAAATCCGCGAGCACCTGTTCGAGTTGGGCGTCGACGCGTGGTGGCTGGACGGCACCGAGCCCGAGGTGGTGGAAGGCCCCTACCTGTCTCCCGTCGAACACCGGCAACTGTATCAAGACTACATGCACCCGACCGCCCTCGGTTCCGGCTCGCGCATGCTCAACGCCTACTCTCTGGTCAACAGTCGCGCGGTCTACGAGGGGCAGCGCGCGGCAGCGCCCGACCAGCGCGTGTTCATCCTCACTCGCTCCGCCTTTGCGGGCCAGCAGCGCTATGCCTCGGCCAGTTGGTCCGGAGACATCACCTCCACCTGGACGGCGTTGCAAAAGCAAATCCCAGCGGGCCTCGGTTTTTCGGTGTCGGGCATCCCCTACTGGACGATGGACGTGGGTGGCTTTGCCGTGCCGGAACGTTTCGCCGCGGGCAACAGCGACGAGTGGTACGAGCTGAACACGCGCTGGTTTCAGTACGGCACCTTCGTGCCGTTGTTGCGCGTGCATGGTCAGGCGCCGCCCCGCGAGATGTGGACGATGGGCGGCGACGACCACCCCGCCTTTCAGACGCACGTGAAGTTCGACAGGTTGCGCTATCGTTTGCTGCCGTACGTCTATTCGCTAGCGGGCGCGGTCACGCACGCGGGAGGTACCATGATGCGCCCCCTGGTGATGGACTTCAGGACCGATCCCGCGGTTCGGGATATCCAGGATCAATACATGTTCGGGCCGGCCTTTTTGGTGAATCCAGTCACCAGCTACCGGGCCCGTTCGCGAAAGGTCACCCTGCCTAGTGTCGAGGGCGACTGGTATGACTTCTGGTCCGGTGAGGCGTTGGCTGGGGCGCAGAGCTTCGACGCTCCGGCACCGCTCGAATCCTTGCCGCTTTTCGTTCGAGCAGGGGCCATCGTTCCGTTCGGCCCCGAGCTCGAATACACGACCCAAAAGCCCGCCGACCCCATCACGCTTTATGTCTATACCGGTGCCGATGGCGAGTTCGTGCTCTACGAAGACGACGGTAAAACCCATGCCTACGAGGGCGGAGCCTTCAGCCGCATCACCATGTCCTTTAGTGAGGCGAATCGCACGCTGAGTCTGGGCGCTCGCCAAGGCGAATTTGCCGGTATGCTCGGCGTGCGCCGCTTCGACGTGGTGTTCGTCTCAGAACGAGCCCCCGTAGGGTTCAGTTTCGAGCCCGAGCCTCATGCGAGCGTGACCTACACGGGCCAGGCGATCGACGTCGCCATGCCATGAGCTCGGGCCATGAGCTCATCGTGATGAGAGGCGCCCCGTAAGCGAGCGAAAAATCGGCGTAACGAACGAGCCTCTTGCGCGTCCGCGAACTTAGTGCGAGCCTGTGTCGGTTTGACGTGGTTTCAGTCTAGTTAAACTTGGCTTTTCGAGGATTTATGCGACAGGTGGCGACAATAGTTGGCTCAGGTGTGCTGCTGGCGGTGCTCGCTTGCAACGCGGGTGGTTCGAACAGTGCGGATAGCTGTGACGAAGGATCAAAGGGCTGCGATTGCTATCCGAATGAAACCTGTGATTCGGGTCTGAGCTGCAACGAGGAGCTGAAATGCGAAGATCCGAGTGGGGGCCCGGGCCCGTCCGGTAGCGGCAGCGGCGGTGATGGCTCGGGGGGTGGCACGAGCTCCGGCAGCGGCGGGGCTACCTCCAGCGCGGGCGGACCGAAGACGGGCAGCGGCGGCGACTCGAGTAGCAGCGGCGGGACCAGCACCAGCGGCAGCGGAGGCACTTCGAGCGGAAGTGGCGGAGAGTCCTCGACGAGCAGCGGAGGAAGCTCCGCGGGGGGCACCGGTGGAGACACGAGCACCGGCGGCGTCACCAGCGGCAGCGGTGGCGCGAGCAACGGGAGCGGTGGTGCACCCCCCTCGGGAAGCGGTGGTTCCGGCGGTAGTGGCGGTACGCCTGTGTCACCCGGGCTGATCGACGACTTTTCGGATTGCGACGCCGACATCCCCGAAATCGAGGGTCGCAACGGGAGTTGGTACACCTTTGCGTCCGACGAAACGTATATCGAGAGTGCGATCGGAACTGCTCCGAGCTCGAGCGAAGCGACGTGGGGCGATCAAACCTGTGGTGCATTCATCAACGGGCTCTGCCCTGGCTGCGGCACGGCAGGCATTGGCGTCATCTTGAACGACGGGGTTTACGACCTTTCGTCGTATTCCGGCATCCGCTTTACCATCGAAAGCGCGGCTCCCGTCTACGTCGCCGTGAAGACGACCGATGGCAACGAGTACGGCTACGCTTGGGGTGCAGTGTCGTACACGGGGGTGACCTCCGCCACGCGCACGGTGTATTTTGCAGACCTCGAGCCCGACGCTGCGTTCCATGGGTTGGACCGCGCCCAGGAGATCCAGTTCACCGTCGACGACTACGGCAAGATGTATGGCTTTCGCCTGGCCGTGCACCACCTCGAGCTGATCGACTAGCGCGGACCGGCCCCTCGAAATCTGTCCGGCCCTGCGTCTGCTTGCCATCTGGCCTGGCGGGCCCAATGCTGCTTCGCCCCGAAAACGGCACACGAAAGGAGCGAACGATGCAACGACGCAAACTCGGTTCTCAGGGTCTCAGCGTTTCGATGCTTGGACTGGGATGCATGGGCATGTCGGAGTTCTACGGCGCGCGCGACGACGCGGAGTCCATCGCCACCATCGAGCGAGCCCTCGAGCTCGGGATCGATTTCTTCGACACGGCGGACATGTATGGTCCCTTCACGAACGAAGAGCTCGTGGGCCGCGCGCTCGCGGGCCGGCGAGCGCAGGCCATCATCGCTACGAAGTTCGGCAACGTGCGCGGTACGGATGGATCGTTCAAAGGCATCGACGGCAGCCCTGCCTACGTGCGCTCCGCGTGTGAAGCCTCCCTGCGCCGTTTGCGTGTGGAGACAATCGATCTGTACTATCAACACCGAGTCGATCCGAAGGTCCCCATCGAGGAGACGGTGGGCGCCATGGCTGAGTTGGTGAAGCAAGGCAAGGTCCGCTACCTCGGCTTGTCAGAAGCAGCACCGGAGACGATCCGACGCGCGCACGCGGTGCACCCCATCAGCGCGCTGCAGACCGAATACTCGCTCTGGAGCCGCGAGCCGGAAGACGGGCTGCTGTCGTGCGTTCGCGAGCTCGGCATCGGATTCGTGGCATACAGTCCGCTGGGGCGCGGCTTTCTGAGCGGTGAGTTCAAAACACCGGACGACTTGCCTGCCGATGATCGGCGTCGCTGGTTTCCCCGCTTTCAGGGCGACAACTTCGCGAAGAATCTAGCGGTTGTCGAGCGCATCAAACAGATCGCCGAGCGGCGCGGCGTGACACCGGCGCAGCTGGCGCTTGCCTGGGTGCTCAGCCAAGGCGACGACATCGTGCCCATTCCAGGCACCAAGCGCCGGCGGTACCTGGAGCAAAACGTCCAGGCTTGTGACATCGAGCTCACCCAAGAGGAGCTCCGATCCATCGACGAAGCCGCTCCCAAGGGTTCCGCCGTCGGTGAGCGGTATGCGGACATGAGCAGTGTGAATCGCTGAGGTGGTACTACTGGACGAGCGGCGCAATTTCGAAGCGGCTGGACGGGGCGCAGCGATGGTCCGACTGGCTGCCGTCCCAACTGTGGCGGGCCGAAGCAGCGCAAAAACCGGGGCGACGAAACGGGTCTGGTCGTCGCCTGCAGTTGGCGCTACGCGAGCGGAGCAGCCATGGATGACCTCTCCGCTGACCTCGCTTCGCTCAAGATCGATCGAGCGGCGCCACCGCCTTCTCGCGGCTGGCTCAAGGCTCTGATCTGGCTCGCCTTGTTGGGGGCACTGGGCGCCGGTGTGGCGGTCGCCATGCCTCACGTAGAAGGTATGATCTTCAAGACGCCGGTCACGGTCACCGAGATTGCGTTGGTGTCGCCGGCCCAAGCTTCGGTAGCGCTGACAGCGACCGGCTACGTGCAGGCAGACGTGGCGTCGCGCGTAGCACCCAAAGTGCCCGGTCGAGTGCTGGCGGTGCACGTTCGGCAGGGTGACAAAGTCGAGGAGGGCCAGGTGCTGCTCGAGCTCGATCCTGCCGACGATCAGGCAGCCATCAAGGCGGCCCTGAGCGAAGTGGCGGCTGCGCGCGCGCAGGCCCAAAGCGCCAGAGCCCGCGCCACCGTGGCAAGCTCGGAGCTGGCGGAAGCGGAGCAACGGGCCAAGCGTGAGCGCAAGCTCGCCGACTTGGGTGTTGCGGCGTGGAGTACGGCCGACGATCTGGAGGCGCACGTCGCCTCGCTGGAGCAGACCGTCAAGGCAGCCGAGGCGGAAGCGAAGGCCATGGACGCTCAGGCCGGCGCCCTAGCTGCGCAGGTGGGTGTGCTCAAGACGGGCCTCGGCAATCTGACGTTGAAGGCACCGATTTCGGGAACCATCATCAACAAGCCGCCGCAGGTCGGTGAATACGTTGGACCTCAGCCTCCAGGCGTCACGGTGGATATGGGAGGGATCCGCGTGGCGGACTTTTCCACGCTCCTGGTCGAGACGGACATTCCAGAGGCGCGCCTGAGTCAGGTCAAACCGGGCGCACCCACGGAAATCGTGCTGGATGCCTATCCCGATACGCGCTTCCGCGGCGTGGTCAAAGAAATCACACCGGAGGTCGATCGCGCCAAGGCAACGGTGATCGTGAAGGTCGCCTTCGCAGACGAGGCAACGGGCGTGTTGCCGGACATGTCTGCGCGTGTGAGCTTTCTCGAGAAAGAGCTGGATCAGGAGGCGCTGAAGATTCCGCCGAAGACCGTAGTGCCGGGTTCTGCGGTGACCGAGCGCGCGGGCGCCAAGGTGGTGTTTCTAGTCGAAGGGGGCAAGGTGCGCATGGTGCCGGTCGAGCTGGGGCCGGCATTCGGCAGCGGGTTCGAATTGATCAAGGGTCCCGCCGCTGGAAGTCAGGTGGTGTCGGACCCCCCACAAACACTGTCAGACGGGCAAGCCATCAAACTGGAGCAGTGAAAGGGCGAATATGGCGAACGAAGAAGCGATACAGGACGCAGGCGAACGAGAGGCGGGCGCCGAAGTTCTCGTAGCCGAGAAGCCAAGCAAAAAGAAGGCCCCGGCCCAAGCAGTGATCGAGCTCACCAAGGTGAGCAAGACCTACTACCGCGGCAAGGAGCCGGTCGAGGTGCTCAAAAACCTGGACCTTTCGATCGACGAGGGCTCGTTCGAAGCCTTGATGGGTCCATCCGGCTCCGGCAAAAGCACGCTGCTCAACCTCATTGCAGGGCTGGATAGCCCTACGGCAGGTAGCGTGCGTGTGGCTGGCGCGGAGCTCAGCACCATGAGCGAGGGAGCGCGCGCCAAGTGGCGTTCGCAAAACATCGGATTCGTATTTCAGACATACAACATGATGCCGGTGCTGACGGCGCTCGAGAACGTGGAGTTGCCGCTCTTGCTGACTCGTTTGCCCGGAGCCGAGCGCCGCAAGCGCGCGCAGACGGCATTGCGCAGGGCAATACCATCGCCATGGGAGTGCGCGAGCGCACTCATGAGTACGGGGTGCTGAGGGCCATCGGGTTCTTGCCCAAACACCTGACCCTGTTCGTGCTGGGTGAAGCTGCGACGATCGGCTTCGGCGGCGGTGTCTTGGGTCTGCTATTGGCTTATCCCGTGGTCGAGCGCGGGCTGGGGCGGTTCTTGGAAGAGAACATGGGCGCGTTCTTTCCCTATTTTCGCATCGAGCCGACCACCTCCGTGGCGGCGTTGATCTTGGCGGCCTTGCTCGGACTTTTGGCCGCAGCCATTCCCGCCTACAATGCCAGCAAGCTCGACGTGGTGAGCTCGCTCAGAAGGGTAGGGTAAGGCAATGTTCATCCCCCTGAGCTACAACGTGCGTAGCCTGTTCGTGCGCAAGACCACCACGATTGCGACGGCACTGGGCATAGCGCTGGTCGTCTTCGTGCTGGCATCGAGCTTGATGTTGGCGAATGGCATCAAGCAAACGCTGGTCAGCACCGGGGCGGACGATCGCGCCATGGTGATTCGTAAGGGCAGCGATGCAGAGCTGGCGAGCAGTATCGAAAACCCGACTGTAGGCATCATCAAGTCGGCCCCCGGTGTGAAAAAGGAGGGCACCACACCACTCGGCGCGGGCGAGGTAGTCGTGGTGATCGCGCAAGAAAAGCTGGGTACTGACGGCAAGGTCTCGAACGTGCAGGTGCGTGGAGTCGAACCGATGAGCTACAAGCTGCGCGGTGAGCTCGACATCATCGCCGGCCGCCCCGCACAACCTGGCACCGACGAGGTCGTGATCGGCAAGGCGCTGCGCGGGCGCTATCAAGGTCTCGAGCTCGGTCAGAGTTTCGAGCTGAAGAAGAATCGACCGGTGCAGGTCGTGGGTGTCTTCGACGCCGGGGGCAGCGGATTCGATTCGGAGGTCTGGTGCGACATCGACACGCTGCGCAGCACCTTCGGGCGCGAGGGTTTGGTGAGCTCGGTTTTGGTTCAGCTGGAGTCCCCCACGAAGTTCGACGCGTTCCGCGCTGCCATGGAGCATGACAAGCAGCTCGGGCTGCAGGCCTATCGCGAAAGCGAGTATTACGAGAAGCAGTCGGAGGGGACCAGCATCTTCATCTCGGCTATCGGCATCTTGGTCTCGCTGTTCTTTTCGATTGGCGCCATGATCGGCGCAACCATCACCATGTATGCCGCGGTGAGTCAGCGTTCGCGCGAGATCGGCACGTTGCAAGCTCTGGGGTTTTCGCGCTTTTCGGTGCTGGTGGCGTTCTTGTTCGAAGCCATCGTGCTGGCATTGATCGGTGGCGTGTTGGGTGCCCTGGCCAGTCTCGGTATGGGTGCGGTGAAGTTTTCGATGATGAACTTCGCTACCTGGCAAGAGGTGACGTTCTCGTTCACGCCCACCGTCGGCATCATCGTGGGCTCGGCCGTGGCAGGCATGGTCATGGGGCTGATCGGCGGGTTCTTTCCGGCGATTCGCGCGGCGCGCACCAAGCCGATCGCGGCCATGCGCGCATAGCCGCGGGTGCCTAGCACGGGAGGCCTATGGGCGCTGCGCCAAGATGATGACGCGCGGCGAGTTGGGACCGAGGTAGACGCCGGGCGTAGTCGGGTGTCCGCTCGCCTCGATCACGCGAAAGCCCACTTCGTGCAACAGCTTGCCGAGCTCGTGGAGCGTATACAATCGGATCGAGTAGAAGCACTCGCGAGTGCGGCCGTCGTCCATGATGATCGATCGTTTGACGCGAAGGCGGCTGGTGATGTAGTCGACGCTCATGTCGTCCATGCAAACGCATGCGTCGCCTTGGAACCAGACCTGGCTCGGCTGATGCTGCATCACGTGATCGCGATTGACGACGTCGATGAGGAACATACCGCCCGGCCGCAGCGCCTGAAAGATGCGCTCGGCCACGGCCACGTTCTTCTCCTCCTCGAAGTACCCGAAGCTCGTGTTCCAACAGAAAATGCCGTCGAACATTTCCTGAAAGGCCATTTCGCGCATGTCGCCTTGCAGGAAATTGATCTTCAACCCGCGCTCCTGCGCGGCCTCGCCGGCTACGGCCAGCTGGAACACGGATAGGTCGAAACCGACGACGCTGTAGCCGCGTTCGGCCAGTTCGATGGAGTGCTGCCCCATGCCGCAGGCCAAGTCGAGCACTACCGCACCCTGTGCGACACCCAACGAGTGGTCGATGAAGTCCACCTCACGCTTGATGTGTCGGCTGCTCAAATGGTGCGTCGCGCGAGCAAAGTCCTCGCTGAAGATCTCTTCCCACCAAGGTCGGCGTTTCTTGGCCGGGACCTTGGGCTCCTTCTTTTTTGGCGGCGAAGGGGTCTTACGCTTGGGCGGCGGAGGTGGTTTGAGCTCTGCGGGTCGCGACTCCGCCAGCGGTTCCTCCTCCACGTCGATGGTGAGCTCGGGAGCCGCGTCATCGGTGTCGTCGCTCAACGCTTCGAGCTCGGCGTCGTCGAGGGAATCCGGGGCGGGCTCGACCTCATCGGCATATTCTTCCAACTCTTCGAGCTCTTCGCCGCCGCCGGCTGGGGAGCCCGGGGCGGACAGATCGAGCGCGCGCGGGGGTGGCGGTAGGTCCGCCGAGTCTCCGACTCCGAAGCTGATGACGCGGATGGCGTGCACGGCAATCGGATCGAGCTTGGGGGGCTGACTCGTGCTGGGAGGCGGGTATGACGTCGCGGCACCCATGGGAGCCGGGGGCGGAGGCGAAACCCTGGGCTCGCCGGCGGCGGGCCGCGCGGGCGCGCGTGGCGCCGGCGGCAGTGGGTGATTCGCCGGTGCCTGAGGCGACTTGGGCGGCACCATCGGCGTTGTCAGCGAGGCTTCGTCGTCGTCCAGCTCTTCGGACACGAACCGCGGGATCGGCGCGGGTGGCATGACGGGCGGGCGCGAGGGATTCACGCTCCGTGCCGGCGCGGGTGGGCCATCGACGCTCGGATTGGACGTCCGCTTGGGCCGGGGAGGAATTGGGGGCGGCGCCAAGGGGGCGCGCGAAGGCGTTTCGCTGCCGGCGAAAGTGGGCGCTGCCGGCGCCCGTGGGATGACCGGTTTCGGTGTTGCTTCGGCGTCGTCCGACAGATCGGGAGCGCTGGTTCGCCCCGGTGGCGGAGGGCTGGTGCGGGGCCTCGCTGGAGGCAGATCGGGGCTCGAGATCACCTTCGCGCGGTAGGGGCGAGGTTCCGCCTCCGGTTCAGCGGGCGCTGCCGGAGACGAGGGGGACACTGGCGGGGGCGGATACTTGGAATCTTTGAGGCGCGGTTTGGGAGGAGGCCCGGAACGGCGCCCTGGGCCCTCACCCGGACCTAGCTCCGCGGCGGCAAGGTTCGACACGGGGTGAGCTGACGCGCGCGGCCCCGAAGCATCGTCGGCATGAGCGGTAGTTCGTTCCTGCGCGAACGGTTTGCGGCTGCCGTCACCGCGTTCGTGGTCATCGTGCTCTCCGTTCATGATGCCCTGAGCAGCGTCTCCCCGTAGCGCACGACTCCAGGTTGGCGCTGAATCGATACGCCCGGTTCGAACAGCACCACCACGGTAGAACCCAAATGAAAAACACCGATCTCGTCACCGCGTGTCACGGCGACCGGTTCGGAAAAGGTGTGCAGCCCGGGCCGGGGGCTCGCGTCGTCGAGTGCGGTCACGCCGATGCGGCCCACGATGGTGGCTCCTACCATCACTAACGTGACGCGACCGAGCTCCTGCGTATCGAGATGAAACGCGACTCGATTGTTGCGGACGAACAGGCCCTGCACGTAGCGCTCGCCGATCGAGTTGACGGGAAACAGGTCGCCCGGGATCGCCCTCAGCGAAGCGAGATGCCCGGAAACCGGTGCATGGACCCGATGATAGTCGCGAGGAGACAGATAGATGACGACGAAGGAGCCACCCACGTACCTCTTGGCATCGTCTACACTTCCGATGAGCTCCGCGACGGAGTACTGCTGGTCTTTGACCTGGATGCGGCAGTCGTTGGTCACCGGCCCTCGCACGGAAAGCAAGCCATCGGCGGGGCTGACCACTGCGTCTTGGCTTACCGAGCGCACGCCGCTCTTGAGCTTGCGTGTGAAGAAGGCGTCGAAGCACGGGAACGGGCCGTCGACATGCGCTTCCTCCATGTTGACACGGTAGGCCTTGGCGTAGGCTAGAGCCACCACTTTCGATACTTGGGGGGGCAGGGGCCGGTCACAAAGGCGACCGACTGCTTGGCTCAGCCTTACCCGCGGTAAGAACCGGATCAACTGCGCTGCGGCGAAGGTCGTGACACTCACCCGAAATCCTTATGCTTTACTCGCTGTTGGGGACGCATGGTAGGCTGCCTCGTGGGCTATGGTCAACGCGTCTGGTCACCGCTCCTGGTCACTGCGCCTGGTCAACGCTTCGCCGAGCGCTCCCCCGAGGCGCTCGTTGTTTGATCTGCTGCCCGAGCTGCCTTGATTCCGCGGCATCAGCGCCTGATTTCCCGGGCGGCACGACAGAGCGCTTCGTGCTCACGCGAGTTGGATGAGAACTGTTCATGGCGCATTCTGCCGTGGCACGCCACCTCGTCGAACAGCGGATCTACCGAGAGAGCCAGATCGTAGGAGGACTTTGCCGCCTCGAGTGCGCCATCCTCTTCCTCGAACCTACCTTTCAGCGCGAACCACGCGCCGTGCAGCACGTCGATGTCCGAAACGCCGCCCAACGCCTCACGCGCCTGTTCGGGCTGCTGATCGGCCAGCGCCGAGCGCGCTGCCCGCCAATGCACGCTGGCTAGCCCCTTGGCGGGGTCGAGAGCAGGTGCCAAAGCCTTGGAGGCGGCCCCGAAATGGCCCCGCTCGTGCAGGAGGTCGGTCAGGCGTACCCAGCGGGCCAGTGACTCTCCCTGGATTCGAGGGTGCTCTTTGGCTGGGGTCGGCTCGGCAGCCTCGCCGAGCCAAGCGCGCCACTTGAGGTTCCATTCCGTGAGCGTGTAGCCGCTCACGCTCTTGAGCGCAGCATCGGCCGTGTTGGATTGAATGCCCTTCAAGTCGGCGAACAACAGTCTTAGAGCTGCGTCCCCGTTTTCGTTGATCCAGTAATTGACGAAGCTCTGAACCTCGGCGTACGCGATGGACGCGGCTTCTGGGGTGGGAAGCATGGCGATCGACGGTCCGAGCTTGTCGATGCCAACGGAGCGCCCAGTGACCATGGCGCGGTGGGCAATGGCGTCGGCCGAAGGCTCGCCGTCGCCCGGGCGCTGCTCACGCCAGCGCGTCTCTTCGCGCTTGGCGATGCCTTCTTGGAGCCACAGCGGGGCGCGGTCGCGCGTGGCGCGAGCGAGCGCCAAGTGAGTGATCTCGTGAGCGAGCGTGTCTTCCCATCCGTACCCCCGGCGGGTAGCGCGCGGGGACATCATGGTCACGCGACCCCAGCGCGCCACCGCCAGCGTGCCGGTCGTGTCGGCGGCCTCGACCGGCAACCCGGTGATTGCGGAAAGTGAGAACGTGTCGCGCACCAATTCGATGCGCAGCGGTCGTGGCAGATCCACACCGAGGTCCCGCTGCATGGCGGCTCGGGCTTTGCTGGCCACCTCCACGATGAAGGGAACCAAGGCCTTGTCGCGCGAGTCTTGGAGCCGCACTTGCACGCCGGCTTTGTCGTCTTTGATCACGAGCGCGCCTGCCGTGGCTTTGGCGCAGCTGGTGGCGAGCGCCAAAAGCTCCGCTCCCTCGGGGGTTGCGCGCAGCGAAGGGCTCGAAAGCACCGCTTGAGCGGCGTCGCAGTCGCCCAGGTACAAGGCCAACCGCGCTCGCTCGAGCGGCATGCCCGCTCCACCGGAGTGGTCGCTGAGCAGCTTGCTCGCGCGCGCGACGTCGAGCTCCACGATGGCGTCCATCACGCTTTCGGTTCGGTCAGAACTGGCCTGACCGAGTTGAGCCAAAAGTACGCTGCACCCGACCAGCACCAGCTTCAGCACTGCGCTGCGAATCGGCATGTTCATCTGAGCAGGCCTTCCGCGTATCGCTTGACGGCTGGTCCGAGTCTGCCTTCGCGTTCCTGGCCCAATCCTTTGAGTACGCGCTCCCGGAAATCGGCGGCCTTGTCCTGTTTGTCCGGGTCAGGGACCTCGCCGCCCAGATCGAGCTCTTCACCGTCGTTGCTGCCGCTGTCTGACCGTTCACCGGGAGCGCGATCGGAGGTCTTGCCGGTTCGAGATTGTTCCAACAGGCGTTGCGCATCGCGCTGCAGACTCAAGCCCTTTTCGGCGCTGCCCTCGGCCAGTTCCTGAGCTGCCTGTCGCATCAACAGTTCCGCTCGATCCAAACGCTTGAGCACGTCCTCTGGCAGCGGTGTTTGGTCGTTTTTGCCTCGCCCAGACAGGTTGCCGGCTCGTTGGGCCAGCTCTCGCTCGAATTCGCTCGCCCTTACCAAACCCTCGCGCGCTTGTTGCTCGGCGGCTCTGCGCAGTTTGGCGAGCTCCTCTTTGGCCCACTTTTGGTGTTCTCTCAGGCGGTCTTCGGCACGGCGCAGCTCGTCGGGGTCCAGCCAATCGGCAAGTGAGCTGTGTTCGCTCTTGCGCTGGGATTCGCGCAGCGCTTCGAGAGCTCGCTCGGCGCTTTCTACCGCTCGCTTCAAATCGAGGCCTTCGAGATTCTGCGCCATGGCCCGGGCGTGTTCACGCGCCAGCGCCGCGTCGGCTCTCGACGAGCCAGGATCGGCCCCCACGTCGGGCAAGCTCGCCACGCTGTCGCGTACCTCGCTGGCGCGCCTTGCGGCTTCGGCTCGCAACTGACTATCGTCGACGGCACGCTCGGCTTGCTCGAGGGCTTGCTCGACCGACAGCATGCCTCGCGCGTGCTCGTGGGCCAAATGCTCGAGCTCTTGCGCCAGCCGATCGAACTGCTGGTCCGACTTCGACGGTTCTCCTTGTGGCGTGCCGCCACCTGCTGCACCCGCTTCGACCCCACCGCGAGCTCCCCCGCCGAAAGATGGGCTTGGACGGCGCAGCCGTTCGGCGAGGTGCCGTGCCGCGAGCTCGGTATGCGTCAGGTCTTGGCGTTCACGTGCGCGTTTGACGCGGTCCAAGTCTCCCACGGCGACGCTGCCCAGATCTTCTCCTAGTATGCCCAAGAGAGAGAGTTGTTCGGCGCCGTCGCGCGCGAGCGCCAACGAATGGTCGAGGCGCGTCAGGCCCTTGCTGCGGTCTTCGGTTTCGCGCGCTTGCTTGGCCCCCTCGGCGACGTCTTCGACGACATCGGCCAACAGCACGGCGACCGATTGGGCGTCGCGCGTGGCCAGACGCCCGAGCGCCACGTCGATGGCGAGCACCGCGTCTTGCAACTGGCGCTCCGCAGACACGCCCGGCCGGGGTGCGCGCTTGAGGACCCTGAGCTGCCCCAGCATGAAGCTTTTCAGGCCTTGGGCAACCGGTAGACCTGCATGGCTCTGTTCCAGAGTCGTCTCGAGTTGCTCGAGCGCATTGGCTCGCTCGACCCTGCGCTTGTCCAACTGCTTGCGCCGCTCGATTGGGTCTTCCGAGGGCGCCTCCGCGTAGAGCGCCAGCACGTCGACCAACCGATTGCGCGCTTCGGCCAGCGCGGTGAAGCGCTTGGCTTCTGGTTCGCCTATCGTGGGGGGCAACACCACGATAGGCAGGCTCCTGCCCCATTTGGGGCCGCTGATGGGGTCGTCGTCCTTCGCCTCGACGCTGATCTGAACCGGCAAGAACATGCGCCGCAGTGCTTCGTCGTTGGCGTTGAGCGAGTAGCCACCGCGTGCGGACCGATCTTCGCCATCCAACTTCAGCAAGACGCGGCGCGTTTCTCGCTTGCCGGAGGCGATCACCAGGTCGACTTGGCGAATGCCGTGGTCGTCTTCGGCCCGGTAGCGAATGTCGAGTTGTTGCAGATCTTTCAGCGCAATCGTCTTGGGCGCCTGCTCGACCCACACCTTTGGAGCCTGATCTGCGATGGCCTCGAGCGGCAACATTTCGGGCTCCTCGATGCGGACGTCCCCGTGGCGTGCCGCGACTCTGAGGTTTACCGATTCGGTAAGCGTCCAGTTGGCGGTGATGCCATCGTGGCCGTCGTCGACGAACGCCACCTCACGAGTGCCGTCGGTGAGCACCAGCTCGCGACCGTCGTAACGCGGTCTGCCTTGCACCACGATTGTGCTCCCTGCAGCGAAGCGACCCGAGACACCCGGCATTGCGGCGCGCACCGGCTCTCGCAGGTAGCTCGGAGGTTTCACGGAGACCCGCTTCAGATCGACGTAGGTGAGCGGGAGCGGTGCCTTGCCCTTGATGGCACACAGTACGTCGAAGCCTTCGACCAAACGCATTGGGTCAGGGATGACGGCACCGAAAAACACCAGCAGCGTCGCGTAGCCGAACCAACGCCAGCGCACTGCGCGTTTGGCGGCTGCTTTGCTCACGGCTTCGAGCGACGCTTGCCTGAGCAGCCGCTCGTAATGATGCTTGGCCAGCGCGGGGGAGCCCAGCGACGCGTCGAGCGTGGTTTGCTCCACCACATCGTAGGCCCTGAGCGCCTTGTTCCCGAGCTCGCGGTCGACTGGGAACAAAACTTGCCGCAAGATTCGCCGCTCGTTGCGCCAGCGACGACTAGCTTGCCGAATCGCAATGGCCAGCGCTGCCAATACTAGGGCCAACAGCAACAAAGCGGCGGCTCGCGCCTCGGTAGTTCCGTAGCGTGCGGTGTGGGCAACCACCGCCAGCAGCAGCAACAGGGAGGCAAAGGCGGCGAGACGTGTGGCTGGCTTTTCTCGCTTTTGCCAGGCGCTGCTCAGGCGGGTGACCAGGGTATTCAGCATGGGGTTAGGCGGTCGTCGAGGGGGCCGTCGTCGAGTCCGTGTAGCTTAGTGCCGGTCGACTATGGAGGCGAGTGTGATGCGGCGCCATAGAAAGCCCGCGATAGCCTGAACAAGAGGCGAGGTCGGTGCTATCCTGGTGGTATCGTGCCCGCGTCCGGCTTGGGATCCGAAGTGGAACGCATGACGCGCCTGCTCTTGTCGCTGCCAGAGCTGGAGCTGCGTGTGAGCTGGCTCAAAGACCACTTCGGGCGCTGGCCCGCTCAGACGGTAGCTGGGAGGCTCGACGAGCTCTGCGCTCAAAGCGAACGCTCCGAGCCGGGCGCGCGTCAGGCGCTGCTCGCGGTCGCCTGCTACTTCACTGCCGAAGGCGACTCGGCGCTGGTTCGCGAGCTCAGGACCATCGCCGAAGATGCTCACCTGCTCAGCTTGGGGCGCATGTTGTGTTGGGGGCGTGTGCGCGGCACTAGTGCGCCACCGATCGGTCCATCCCCGCGTGAAGAAGTCCCCGACTACGGTACTGGGCGAGAGCTCACGGTCGGCGAGCGGCGCAGCTTGGCGCGTCGGCCCTCTCGCGGACACATCGAGAAAATGTTGGCTGATCCACATCCCCTCGTGCTGCGTGAGCTCTTACAGAACCCATACCTGGTCGAAGCCGACGTGCTACGCCTGGCGGCGCGGCGGCCGGCCCATGTGGCGGCTCTCGAAGCACTGGCTCGTGCGCCACAGTGGCTGTGCAAAGGGCGCGTGCGCATGGCCATCGTGCAAAACCCCGGCACGCCCGCTCACATTGCTGGCCCACTGCTCGTGATCTGCAACCGTGTAGAGCTTTTGCAAGTTGTCGGCAACACGACGGTCCCAGCAAGCCTTAGGGCTACCGCTCAAGAACTATTGGCGCGCCGCCCTCCGATCAGGGACGGCGACGCAGCCGATCGAGTGCTGCAGTAGTCGGTTCAGAGTGCGCAACCGATACGTTCGGAGGCGAAGGCTATTTCGTCGATCCACGCCGTGAATCCAGGAGGAGCCTCCTGGTAGTTGATCCAGCCGATGCGCAGCTCGTCGAACATGTCGGGAATGTCGGAGTCTTCGTAGTTGCCGGCGCCGTCTTCGAAGGAGATCTCTTCGACTCCATCGATATAGAGGTCGTAGCGTTGCGTGCTGGCGTCCACGTAATACTCCGCGCAATGCCATTCGCCGTCGAAAGCCTGATCGTAGGGTCCCTGGCGGGCGAACTCGCCGCTATTTTCAGGCTGCACATTGTACAAGAATTGGTGCTGAGAGCCGACGTCCGGCGTGTCGACGGCTTGTTTGACCGTATCGACGACGCGAAACTCCGAGGGGCCGTGCAAGGGGCCGTCGCCCGAGAGCGCCACCAGCGTCGAATGCACGAACGCATCCGGTACGGGGAGCTGAACTTTGTAATGAATGCGCCCCCAATGCGCGCTGCCCAGGGCGCTGGCATCGTGGTAGATGCGCCGTTCCCACACCGGGATGGACCCCATCTTGAGCGAGAGTTGCCCACGATATGCTTGGTCGTCTGCCACGGCGATCTCGTCACCGTGCTGCGACCAGCCCTCGGGGATGGAGCCGACCGGCGTCGATTCGAAGTCCTCGCAGATGATGGTGTCGAGGCCGGCGCAACCGCTCGCGCTGCCACCCGTGCCAGAGGAGTCCGTTCCCGCACCGCCCGTTCCACCCGTGCTCGCGCCGCCTGTGCCGCCGGTGGAGGTCTGAGTGGCTCCGCCCGCGGAGGCGCTGCTGGCGGACGAGGTGTTCGTACCACCCGTTCCTCCCGCGCCCGTCGCAGACGCGCTGGAGGCGCCCATGGTGTTGCTGCTCGCCGTATTGCTCGCTGCGCTGCTCTCGGTGCTGGTGCTGGTCATAGCGGTGCCGGTGCTGCCATCGACGCTGTTCGACGCGGCGGTAGCATCTGTCGTGGTGAACGTCGTCGACGAATCGGCGTCGTCGCTGCAGCCCATCAGCAGGCCGCCCGCTAGTAGGCCAACAAGCCAGAAATTCGATAGAGCCGAGTAGGCTTTCAAGGTCGTTTCGCTCACGGGGGCATGACCCTTCACGTGGCTCGTATAGGTCAGCTGTCGTCCATCATGCCACGGTTTGGAAAATTTCACCTCCGTGGAAGCATCGTGCCACCCGTCAGCAGGGGCGAAACGCGGTAGAGTGCCGCACTGGGTTGGTGTGGATTCGAGCAAGAGCTGGTTCATCGTCATTGCGGCGCTGGCATTCCTTTCCGGAGTAGTCGCCTTGCTATGGCCTCCAGCCAGCGCCGTGCTCGGCTTCTTGGCAACGGCGGCTGCGCTGTATCGCCTCAAACACTGGCCAACGGATGCAGCGCTCGTCGCCCCTTTCGATCGTCGAGCGTCTCCGCCACCTGAACGCGCCGCAGGCCCTTCGGGGCCCCCGCCACTGGCATCGGTTCGGCCGCTTTCGTCGGCACCACCTCCCTCCGACGGCTTCGGCGGCTACGAACGCATCCAGAAACTAGCTGAAGGGACGATGGGGGAGTTGTGGCTGGTCCGGCATCGAGAGCTGAATCGCACGGCAGTGCTCAAAGAAATCAAAGGAGCCGACGTACGCGCCGATGATCTAGAGCGCTTCAATCGGGAAGCGCTGGCCCTTTCGCGCCTTGGCTGTCCGCACACCATTCAGATTTACGTCTTCGGCGTCGGGAGCGAGGGCTATCCGTATTATGTCATGGAACATTTGGATGGTGTGGATCTGCAGACGCTGGTGGGTCGGCATGGAGCCATGGTGCCGGAGCGCGTCGTTCACGTGTTGCGTCAGGTTTGCTTGTCGCTGGAAGAAGCCCACGCGGCGGGATTGGTGCATCGCGACATCAAGCCCGCGAACATCATGCTATGCCACTATGGCGCCATGTGGGATTTCGCAAAGCTGCTCGATTTCGGGCTGGTCAAGGCTGACAAGGGCAGTGGGCGTGCCTCGCTGACCAGCGCCGCCGTGGTCCTGGGCACACCGGCTTACCTCGCCCCAGAAAGCTTGAAGGGCAGCAAATTCGTGGATGGACGAGCCGACCTCTACGGCCT
Organism: uncultured Myxococcales bacterium; assembly: GCA_965651135.1. Taxonomy (GTDB): domain Bacteria; phylum Myxococcota_A; class Polyangia; order Polyangiales; family Polyangiaceae; genus JAICQQ01. Next base: position 22,609 of record CBFGRJ010000006.1, on the reverse strand, counting down.
AGCTGCAGTGGCGTTCTACATGCTCACTGGTCGTCTGCTCTTCGACCACGACAACCCGATCAAAATGGCGAAGGCTCATCTGCAGGAGCAAGCGCCGCGGGCGTCGAGTCACGCCAAGTTCTCGTTACCGCCCGAGCTGGATGAGTTGATCGAGGCGTGCTTGCGTAAAGATCCCGACGAGCGTCCGCAGACCGCGCGCGAAATGCGCGAACGTTTGGAGGCAATCCCGCTCGCGTCGGCCTGGTCACAAGAGCACGCCGAACGTTGGTGGGCTCATCGAGCCAGCTGAGCTCAACCGCTGTCTCGGGAAAGGCTGGCCAGCGAGCTCAGGGCCCGTTCGGCGAGCGCCTCGGGAGGCTCCATGGTTAGCCGCGCTTGGATCTCGTTGTTCTTGTCCACGACGAAGACGGGGCCCGCTTGCTCGAGCCCGAAGGCTCGGAAGAGTCGCCCGCTGGGATCGGCCAATACGTAGAACGGCAGCTCGAGCTCATAGGCCAATTCGCGTAGCTTCACGCGATGATCGCGGGTCACGCCCAAGACCAACGCGTCCAGCTCCCGTAGGTCGAGCCAGCGGTCGCGCAGCCATTTGCTCAGCCGGGTGCAGCGAGCCGTCGCCAGTGATTCGCAGGTGAACACGAGTGACACGCGACCATGATCGTCGCCGAGCCCGACACCGGCTCCCGTTTGGGCTATGCCGGTGATTCGTGGGAGTGAGTCGCCCTTGGATAGCGGCTCGTCGGGGGTGGCGGAAGGCTCGGCGAGGGGCGGTTTCTCTGCCTGCGTTGCTTGCGGTTCGGTTTCACGCTCGGAGCACGATGCTGCGAGCAGCGCCGTTGCCAACAGTACTATCGGTCGCATGCGCCGGAGCCTGTCGCAGCTCCCGAAGTATCGCAAGCCGAGCTTACTCTTCGCCGCCGCCGTCGTCGTATATGGCAAATGCACCCAGCGTCAGCTTGAGCGCGCAGGACTTACACAGCGGGGGCTCCTCGGTGCGGATCTCACCGCCTCGCGTCCACATGAACAGCCCGCTGCCGCCTGGAGCGCCACGAAAGGACTTGCCGCACAGGTCGCACTCGAACCTCGACTCGGTCGCTTCGAGAGTCCCGGTCGCATCTCCGAATGGCTCGTGCTCGCTGCGCGGTTCGGACACGCCCGGCATTATAGCAGACGCCGCGCTCGGCTAGGGCCCGTTCGGCGGGAGTCGCCCAGCCCGTCGTGTTCAGGAGGCTGCCTGGACTTCACAAGATAATTCGAGCAGTTCCACGACGTCCAGGTTCTTCACCCTGGCTTCGGCCGACGCGGCCTTCACGCCGTCGGTCAACATGGTCATGCAGAACGGACAAGCGCTGGCGATCGTGTCCGCTCCCGTCTGCAGCAGCTGACCCGTCCGCTTGACGTTGACGCGATCATTGTTCTGTTCCTCCATCCACATCTGCGCGCCTCCAGCGCCGCAGCACAGGCCACGATCTCGGTTTTCTACCGGAACTTCGACGAGCTCGACTCCAGGGATGCCGGACAAGATCTGGCGGGGCGACTCGTAAATATCGTTGTAGCGGCCGAGGTAACACGAGTCGTGGAACGCGACCTTCGCGTTGACGGCCTTTTTGGGAACCAGCCGCCTTTCAGCCACCAAGCCCAACAAGAAATCGGTGTGATGCACCACTTGATAACGGCCGCCGAAATCTGGATACTCGTTGGCGATCGTATTGAAACAATGTGGGCAGGTCGTGACGATGGTCCGTGCGCCGCCTTGGCTTTGGTACCCGTTGAGCACCTCGATATTCGCCTCGGCCAGCATGGTGAACAAATACTCGTTCCCAGCCCGACGCGCCGGATCTCCTGTGCAGTTTTCTTCGTCGCCCAGAATCGCGAAGTCGATGCCCGCCGCCTGCATCAGGCGAGCCGTGGCTCTGGCGATCTTTTTGGAGCGGTCATCGTAGCTCGCCGCGCAACCTACCCAGAACAGCACGGGGCATTCGGGCTGTTCTGCCAGCGTTTTTATGCTCAAACCTTCTGCCCAGTTGGCGCGGTCGACGCGCGCCAGATTCCATGGGTTGCCATTTGTCTCCATGCCTTCGAACGGCTTGGTCAGCTCTCCTGGGAATTCTCCGCGAATCATCACCAAGTGACGGCGCATTTGCACGATCTTGTCGACGTAGGTGATGTTGACCGGGCACTGTTGCTCGCAGGCGCGGCAGGTGGTGCAGCCCCAGAGCACGTCTTGGTGTATGACTTCGGGAACGAGATCGATCGGCTTGTATTCGGATGCTCGAGCGGTGGCGGTTTGCGGTGCGCCGTTGCTTTCGGAGGTGGAGGCGTCAGCGGTCGGCGCCTCTTCGGACGGTGCCGCGAGCTCCACGCGGGGAGGCTCCCCGCCCAGCTTCAAGAACTCGTCCTGACGCGAGTACAGGTGATTCCTCAGGTCGAGCGTGAAATGCTTCGGGCTCAACACTTTGCCCGTGCGAGTAGCCGGGCAATTGTCCGAACAACGCCCGCACTCGGTGCAGGTGTAGAAGTCCAGGATGTCTTTCCAGGTGAAATGCTCGATGCGGCTGTAGCCGATGCGGGCGCCGTTCATGTCTTCGTGCTCGCTGGCCTGCTCGACCATGTTCATGAGCGCCTCGGTGTTCTTGGCCACAGGGCGCAGCCGGCCACGAGGGGTCAGGTCCGACAAGAAGACATTCGGAATGGCGGTGATGATGTGAAAGTGTTTCGAGTAAGGCAGGATGTTGAGGAAGATCAAAACCAGGCTGGCGTGGGACCAGTAGCCTGCATGCGCCAGCACTACTAGAGAGCTCACCTCGAGGTCCGCCAGTAGTATGGAAAACAAGGAGCCGGCGGGCTCCGGCCAAAAATGGAAAGCGATGACTTCGCTTCCGCTCGGGGAGGGGTGGGGTGCGATGACGGTTGCCGCTCGCTCACACCAGACCCCGGAGGCTCCGCTGCCGCACTCCTCCGCGAAGCGTGCCCAGAGCGCGCGGCTCGCGCCGTCGTACAGCATGTCACCCAACATCATGACGGTGATGATGCCGAGGATGAGCAAACCCTCCCAGCCGAGCGCCATGCGCCTCTGCGGCCTAATGACACGGTAGTAGACGAAGACTGCTACACCACACAGCACCAGGGTGGCGAAGACGTCTTTCAACCAGTTGTACAGCTGGCCCAGCGGCAAGCCGAGTGTGGGTTCGTGCCCCAAAACCCAAAGGTTGAACGTCGGATCGAAGCCCCTTCCCCACAAGATGACGCTACGCAATAGCAGCACCAGAAAGCCCAAGAAGATGAGCTGGTGCGCAACGCCGGCCCAGTAGTAGTAGCGCATCTTCTTTTGCACCAGCGCGAAGGTCCAGACCTGGCGCAAGCGCTCGGTGAGTCGATCGGTGCGGCTCTCGCTAGTGGGTAGGCCGACGCGCAGGAGCTTGGCGCGCCGCACGGCACTCCAGGAAAATAGCACGACCAGGCTCACAATGATGAACGCCATCAACGCTGGATTCATGAGGCCGAAACCTTAGCCCAGAACTCAGGCGCTCCCAATGGTTCAGCGAATGAGCCTTTGAATGGCTATGTTCTCGCTAATTCGCTGCGAGACGCTGGCGAGCCGCGGAGTTTTTCGGGTCCAGCTCGAGGGCGCGCTGCCAATGCAGCGTGGCAGCTTCTGGGTCCCCAAGTGCTTGGTCGATGTCTCCGGCGAGGAGCTGTCGCCTGCTGTCGTCGGGTTGTAGCGCAAGCGCTCGGCTCAGCCATCGCTCGGCGCTTGGCGCATGCCCTTGACGGAACACCACCTCCGCCACTCGCGTCAGTGCTTCGCTGCTCGTTTCGTCGAGGACGACGGCGCGTCTGAACAAGCGCTCGGCCTTGGCCAATTCACCGCGTCTCAACGCAGTCGTGCCTTCCAACATGGCCCCGCGGTACAGCTCCCGGACGACTTTGGCGTCGGGTCGAGTGATGTCATGGATCGCGAACCAGGCATCTCTGGCGGCGTCGACATGGCCCTGCCAGGCCAAACTATCCGCATGTAGCTCGCGCGCTTGCTTGTGCATGGGGTCGAGGGCGAGCGCCTGCTCCACCCACCTTTCTGCAGCCTTTGCGTTGCGGGCGAGCAGCGACGTGCGAGCGATGTCGAGGGCGAGCCCTGGCTCTTTGGGGTTCAAGGCGGCCGCTTCGCAGAGCTTTCCGAGCGAATCGCGGACGCTGCCTCGCACCAGTGCACGGAGTCCAGCCGCGTGCGCCGCTCGAGCGTCCCGCAAGGCTTGTTTGTTGGGCGCATCGCCGCCAGCGGTATCGGGTTGGCACACGCTTTCGGTGCTCTCACCAACCGCTAGCCAGGGTATCGAAGCCTGGCTTGCTTGACTCTTTGGTGGAGGCTGGCGAGGCGCGGCAGCTTTGTCGCTTCGGGGCGCCGGCTTCGAAACCACCGTTTTTGCCAAGATGGCTCGGCGTATTGGTTCGGCGCTGGTACTGGGCAGGGCCGCCAGTGTGCTCGAAAGCCAATTCTTTGCAGTGTCCCACGTGATCAGCACACCGCCGGCTACGATCAAGCTACACATCGACGCCCGAAAGACCCGACGCGTCCAGCGCCGCGGGCGCCCGAGCGCGCTGGGGCGGATGCGCGCGGGGGGTTCCGTATCGAACGCTACGCGTGGCTCCATCGCCTCCAATGCTGGCTCTTCGTCTCGACTCGCCGGTGTTTCTGCCTCTGGTTCGTCGGTGGTCACCACGATTGGCAGCGACGGCATCGAATCGAGGCACGGGCTGCTGCGTCTGGGCAACGGGTGCGCCGGAACGAACTCGGCGCGCTGACGCTCGAGCGAGGGGGGCTCCGGGGTATTCACCTTTGGGACCCGTTCTTGTCGCAGCTTGGCGAGCAGATGCGGCTCGAGGCCGTCCGAAAAGGGTCGAGTCGGCGCCTCTTCTCCGTGAAAGGCGAACGCGTCGTCGGTGCGTTCTGGTTTGGCAGCAGGCGGCTCAGCCGTTGTGGGTCGGCTGGGCTTTAGCCGCTGGGGACGCGGCGCGGGCTCGAACCGGCCCGGGCTCGGCTTGGGCGCCGCACTCAACGCAGCCAGCGGATTCGTCGGGCTCACGGTTCGCACCGCTTGCCTCGTTCCGGAGCGAGTTCTACGCGGCGGCTTGCGCGAGGGCGTCCGTGTCGCAGACTGTGGCTGAAGCCGCGAGGGCGGCGGAGGGAGCGCGTGGCGTGGCTTGGTCGACATGGACTCGAGCGAGGCGCTGTGCGCGGCTCACACCGCGCAACCCAAGCTGGGTCTACGTTAGTGGGCGAGGCATGCGGCGATTCTCAGCGACGCCGCTGTTTTGCGCATTGATGTCGGTCGATGCATGCGAGAGTGGGCTCGGCGAGCACATCACCGAGCGCGCGAGGCGGCGCGAGCGTCAAAGCCAGCCCGACAAGTGCAGCATCCAGAGAAACGTCAACAGCAGCAAGCCGGCCACGAGCAGGCTGCGCACCACCACCTGTCGAGGCGCTCTCAGCTCTCGCACGGGAGCAGCTCTGAGCAACCGCACTCCGCTATCTGGTTCGGAGCCCACCAAAACTTTGAGCAACAAAAGACCTCGTGGTACGTCCGCGAGCGGCGAGGGGCCACCCGCTTCGGGGATGCGGAGCATGACGGCTCGCCCCGACGTCTGAGTGCTCTTTGGAAGCGCGACCTGAAGGGGCTCTGATGCAGCGTCCCGCTCTCGGATCGAGATGGCTCCCGCTCGCTGGCACGCGTCGCACCCTCCGCCGTCGCAACCGGCACAGTGGAGGGTCCTGGGTAGCTCGAGCTCTATGGTGGCGCCATTGGCCAGCCACGCTTCCGGCACGCGGATCGCGTGCGTCACGTCTGGCCCGCGCGGCTCGGCCGCTGCGCCCTCCGTTACTTTTCCGAGAACGTGGCTCAAGATGCTCCAGTTCTATCGCGACGAGCGCGCAGCGTCGATGCGTGGCACGAGCTCAGAACTCCAGCGCCACCTGGTGCTCGTCCTCCGGCCGCTTCAGCTCCAATTCTAGCGAGTAGGTCTTCTGACCGATGCGTGCGCCCAGCATCACCGGTATGGGGGGTGCAGTCTGTCCGAGGCGTTCCAGCCGCACCGAGACCGAGTATTTTCCGGAAAGCGGCTCCCCATCCTCCAGATACACGTTTTCCATGTTCTGCCCTTGGCACGCATTGCTTCGCCCGGGGCAGTCACGCTGCTTCGTGAGACCGCTTTGTGTCACCCGACCTACTTCCACCAGCTCCCCATTCGGGTCGATGACGTTGAGATCCACGTCGGCGTCCGGATCATCCCACGCTATGGCGAACTGGATGGCTCCCGTATGCACTCCGCAGCCTTCGTCGATGACGCCGTTGCAGTTGTCATCGACGGCGTTGAAACACAGTTCGCTGCCGGTTGGTACGCAGGCGCGCTTGACCACCGCCCCGGGCTGCGCCTGCACGGTTTTCAACTGCGGTTGACTGGCGTCCTTCGTGGGCGGAGGCATGGGAGCGCGGCACGCAACCGCCACGCTCCCGACGCACACCAATCTGGCTAGCCTCGCGTACGAACGAGTTTTCGTCGGCCGCGTCACTCGTCGGATTTGGCGGTCTCCAGTTGGGGCATTTTCACGCCCGTGATGATCTTGGGATTCATCAGCTCGTGGTAGGCCTCGCGTGCCAGCCGCCCGGTTTCACCGGACTCGTCTCGCAGCGCGAGCAACACACCCTGCTCCTTCATGAAGTGCAGCGTACGAATCGCGCCTTCGCGCTTCTCTTTGTCGTCGCCCTTGGCCATGTCGTACAAGCGCTTGCGTAGCACTACCCGTGTGAACGAATGCGGCCCGTTGTCGAACACCAGGTTGTCGAATTGGCGTTCGAGCATCGCCCGCGCCCACTCTTGGCGAGTCTGCATGACTTCGATGCGCGAGATGGCGACGGCGTTGTCCACGTACTTGAACAAGAGACCCTTGGCTAGGTCTTCCGTCGACCAGTACCCGAAGCTGTTGAACCACAAGTGCTGCAAGTCTTCCAGTGCGGCTTTCTTGCTTTCGTCGGAATAGCTGGCGACGGCGCGGGCCGCGACATCGGGCGTTCCGCCCAAGATCAGGGCTAGGGCCGCGTCGTTCATCAGCACCTCGTCCTTGAGCATCTCGAACAGCTTGGCTTCGGTGTCTTTGTCGATGCCGCTCTTGGCTATCGCGCGCGCCACCTGGTGCCGGGTTTCGATTGCCGAATCCGCCGTCATCAGTTGCATGAGAGCGGGTGCCGTTCCGGGCATCGGTCGCTGAATCAGTGTTTCCAACAAACATTCGCGGCGGAACTGATCGGACTTCTCGTTGCCCGAGTACTCCTGGATCTTCTTGGCGACGGTCAGAATGTCGTCCTTCTCGGCGACCCAGGCCATGGCGGCGCAGGCGGCCATTCTGGACTGCTCGTTCTCTTTCTCGTCTTCCACGTACTCGAGCAGGGGCTTGAAAGCCTTTGGATCACCCCATTCGCTCATGCCGTGCGCGGCGCCCACACCGATTGCACGGAGCGACATGCCCAAGATGGCCAGGCCGCCCGCCATCAACCCATCCATGGTGACGTTGAGCTCTTCCGGCCTCCTTCTCAGCATTTTTTCGAACACCGGCCAGGTCTTCTCGTCCTTCATCCAGCCGGCGTAGCGCAGCGCGCTCTGCGCGATCACCCATTCTTCGGGCATGGGAGGCTGTTGGCCCTCCTTCGGGAGCGGCGCATCGGGGTTCGCCCACTTGCGGAGCGCTTCGATGTCTTTGGTGGAGCCCATGGCTGCCAATGCTCTCAGGCCGTTGGCGTGGGGTGAGGGCAGCTCGTGGATCCAGAAGATCACCGCGTCCTCTGCCTGCTCCCGAATGCTTTCGGCCTTGTCGGGATGCAGCACCGCGAGATCCGCGATCATGCGCGCGGCTATCACGCGCTCGTTGTCGTCGCGCTTGAGCGCCATTTCCCAATCGTATTGGTCCGAGTAGATCTTGAGCGGATCCATGCGCAGGCGCTTGGCCAAGGTGGGCACGGCGCGCACGTCCCCAATTTCGGCCATCAAAAAGGCAGCGCGAGTCTGATAGTGGATATGGGGCTTTGTCTGGATGTACTCGAAGAGCGCCGTGCCGCCGCGAGGGTCTGCCAGCTTTTCTAGCAAGTCGAAAATCTGCTTTTTGCCGTACCACGAGGCTTTCTCGTCGTCGGTGGGCACGCTGCCCAGCGCCAGCACCAGGCCGACAGCGCCTACGCCGTCTTTGATGGCGTCCAGATACTTCTCGCGGCTGTCTTTGTCCGCGTCGCGCAGCTTGGCGAGCAACGGATCGCGGGCACTCGCATCGCCGATCTTACCCAGACCGGGTGCTGCTTGACGGGCCACCTCGGCGTCCTGATCTTCCAGGAGCTTGATCAGCGTGGCCGTGTACTTCGGCTCGGCATTGCGTGACAGAACGGTGGCAACCATCTGTCGTACCGCAGCGCTCTCGTCGCCCGCGTACGTGGCGAGCTTGTCGAGCGTGATCAGCTTGACCAACTTCTCCGGATCGAACGCGATGCCGCCGCCCAAGCGCTCGACCTTCGACAGGTGGCCAGAACGGTAGAGCTTGAGCACCTCGTCGAATGCTCGCGAATCTCCCAGTTCGACCAGCGCCCAGCCGATTTGAGGTTTTGTGCCGGGACCAGCCTTGGCCAACGCCTGAAGCAGCCCGTCTTTGGCTGGTTCGCCGTCGGGCTGTCCGTAGTAGGCAAGGGCAGTGGCTGCCATGCCTGCCACCTTGTCCGAAGGCGAGCTGAGCGCCTTCACCAAGTGCGGAATTGCGGCGGGATCTTTGTGCCACGCGAGCTGCTTGAAGGCCTCTTGGCGGAGCTCACCGATGCCGCTGTCATCCGAACCTTCGACCGCAGCCCATTTGAGCCAACGAGCTTGCTGCTCGGCTTCCGGAAGGACGTAGATCGCCTTTTTTTCCTCTTGGGCTTGCTCAATGGTCAAACGTTCTGCTTCTTGCGTGGCGCCCAGGATCAAAAACGCGATGAGGCCGCCTGCAGCCAACAAGCCGACGATGATGACCCAGGGGTTGAAGCGACCCTTCTTGAAATCGCCTCCGCTCGGATCGAATCCGGCTGGAACGCCGCCGCCGGGGGGAAAGCCACCGGGCGGTCCTGCATCGAAATCGTCAGGGGGGAACTTGGCCAACTCCATCTTGGGCGGCATTGGGTTCGCGTGTGGCTGGGGATGGTTTACGTCGAGCATGGAATCCTCCCGCAGGTGGTGCGGAGATGAAACAATCACGGGCCTGGCCTCGTTGGCCCGAAGCAGAAGTGCCGGGCACCTTACTCCATGAAAGGGACCGAGTGGAGCTCTCCGGGTGAGCGCCCGTCCGCCCGTTCGGATGAAGCTCGAATATTCGAGCGTCACACGATAGCCGGTGATCGGGAACGCTCGCGCGAAACCCGGCCTGCCGCGTTGCGCGTGCTTCGGCGACAGCGCTCAGGCAGGCTGCGTGCCCACGCACCCTACGCACCCTACACACGCTACACACCCGGGGGCGAGCAGGCGATGGACAGAATGCAGTGAAGAGTTCGAGGGCAGATGCTGTTTTACGGCGGGGTCATCCGCTGCTCGTGGCGTTTTTGGTGACTGCATTGGTTGGCGCCGTGAGCCAACTCGTGCCGGAACGATATGCCGGCACGGCCATTGGGTTTTGCTTTCTGATCGCGACCTATGTGCTCGTGCTCAAGAGCGACACACCTGGGATCGAAAAGCACTATGGCCTTTCGCTGGGTGGATTGCTCGAGCCGGAACCGATAGCGCTCGGGCGTCTCTTCAAAGCCACACTCTGGGCTCTGTGCTGGGCCGTGGGGTTCTCGCTGCTTTTGTTCCCACCGTTCTGGTTCGGCTACGTGCAGTGGTACGGCGTGCAAAGTAGATCCGGTACCTTCGTTCCCAGCGTGGATGGGCTCACGCTGTTGGATCAAGTGTTCGCCCAACTCACCGTGATCGCCCTTCCCGAAGAGGCCTTTTATCGCGGTTACCTGCAAACGGCGCTGGATCGCATTTGGCGTCCTCGCTTCAAGGTACTTGGCGCTCGTGTAGGCCTCGGCCTGGTGGTGGCGAGCGCGGTGTTCGCCCTGGGGCATTTACTCACCGAACCCTTCCTCGGTCGCCTGGCGGTCTTCTTCCCGTCCTTGGTGTTCGGCTGGTTGCGCGCCAGGACTGGTGGCATTGGCGCCGCGGTCGCCTTTCATGCAGCTTGCAATCTCTTTACCTGGTACCTCGGACGAGGCTACGGTCTGTTCGATGATCCCTAGTGTGTTACTCGACGCGGCGGTCGAGCGCGCTCTCTGCGAGGACTTGCATGCCGGCGATCTCACCAGCGAAGCCGTGGTTTCCGAGGATACCGCAGCGATCGCGCGAGCGATCGCCAAGGTGCCGCTGGTGGCTTGTGGTAGTCAGGTGTTTGCTCGGGTGTTTTACAGAGTCGATCCCGGGTTGCGCGTCGAAGAATTCGTGCGTGACGGGTGCTCTGTCGAGCCGGGTACCGTGCTCTACGAGGTAGAGGGCTCTGCGCGCAGCATTTTGTCGGCCGAGCGCACCGCCCTCAATTTCGTTCAGCGTATGGCGGGCATTGCCACGCTGACGCGTCGCTTCGTTCAAGAGCTACCCGAGGGCACCAGCACGCGGATTGCCGACACGCGCAAGACCACTCCGGGCCTGCGCGTCTTCGAACGCTACGCCGTACGCATGGGCGGTGCGCACAACCATCGCGACTCTCTCGGGGCCGGCGTCATGATCAAAGACAACCACATCCGTGCGGCAGGCGGTATTGCTGCCGCCATCGCCGCTGCCGAGCGCCACGCCCCGCACACTCACCGCATCGAAGTCGAAGTCGACTCCATCGAAGGGTTGGACGAGGCCCTCGAGGCCGGCGCCAAGCTGATCATGCTCGACAACTTCGATGACGACGCCATCGAGCGGGCGCTCGAACGCAGTCGCGGGCGCGCTCTGATCGAGGTGTCAGGAGGCCTGACGCGAGAGCGTATACGCAAGCTCGCGGAGCTGGGGGTCGACATCATCAGTGTTGGCGCACTCACCCATTCGGCGCCTGCTGCCGACATATCACTGGAACTGGAGGTGTACGGGAGCTGAGACTGGAGCTCAAACCGCTTTACGGCGCGGCAGGTTTTTCGGACGTGCTACCTGCCCTTGCCCCTTGGCCAGGGTTTTCTGCTTGCCGGGTGAGCGGTCCGCCGCGCTGGGTGCCGGCTCTTTCTTCTTTCCACTCACGGCTGCTTCGTCGGTGGCCGGAGCCACCTGGTTGGCTTGCTTCGCCGCTTCGTGCATGGCGGCTTCGTCTTCGGCCAAGTGGCACTTCTTGTATTTGCGACCCGACCCGCAAGGGCATGCGTCGTTCCGTTTGGTCGATTTCAATCTTTCCAGATTGGCTTCGCTACTCATGGTCGTGCTCCACAAGTTACGAGAACTCGGGCGCGAGGCAACTCGGATTTGCATCCCCCTCGAATCCATGCAGCCCGCCACGCGCCGCCACGACCGCGGTTTAGTGGGTTGGGCGGCGGGACGACCCGCCTGCAGCCACTGCACGTCCGTGAGCCCACCGCGAGCTCGTTAAGCAGCGTGCATGGCATTCATGGCGGTCCCGTCCCTTGGCCCGCATTCCTATCTGCGCGACAATGGTGGCAACGTGAGCTCGCACAATGCCGACGCTGAGACGGGCCGAGCGCGGCTCGAGCGCGAGCTCCGAGCCAGCTACGGCGGCCTGGTGGCAGCCCTGCTGCGCCGTTTCGGCACTGCCAATCTGTCCTTGGTCGAGCAAGCCGCGCAGAGCACCTGCTTGCTCGCGCGCGAGCAATGGCTCGCAGAGGGGGCTCCGGCCGAGCGCATGGCTTGGCTATTGCGTGCCGCATGCAACCACGTCAGCGATGCCCTTGAGTCGCGGCACGAACGAAGCAGCCCGCTCCAAGTTTCGGTGGAGGACGAGCTGTGTTTGATGTTCTGGTGCTGCCACCCGCTCCTGTCGGAGCCATCGCGAACGGCGCTCAGTCTGAACGCCGTGTATGGCTTTGCCCCCTCGACCCTGGCGCTTGCTTTAGCCACTGACGAGCGCGTCGTGCAACATCGAGTGGAAAGGGCCAAGCACCGGTTGCGAGCGCAAGGGGCGCGCTACGAGTTGCCCACACCCGACGAAATGCCAGAGCGGCTCGGCGCCGTTTTGGAGGTGCTTCACCAAGTGTTCGAAGCCGCACACAGCCCGACGGACGGTGAGACGGTCATCGACGACACGGCTTGTGCCACGACCTTGCGCCTCGCGCGCCTGCTGGCGGAAACCCCGGAGACTTCGACTCCGCTGAGCCAGGCATTGTATGCGCTGTTGTGCTTTTACATGGCGCGATTTCCGGCGCGGCGAGCCGCCGATGGCAGTGTGCTGTTGCTGCACGAGCAAGACCGCGCTCGCTGGGATGCCGAGCTCTTGCAGCACGGGCGGCAGGCACTGGAGCGAGCGAGGCAAGGCAATGTCTCGAGTCGGTATCACATCGAGGCTGCGATCGCGGCGTGCCATGCCGCCGCCGCCACACACTCCCAGACCGAGTGGAGCACGGTGGTCGAGCTGTACGACTCGCTGTGCGCGATGGTGCCGTCACCCCTCGTGGACGTGGATCGCGCGGTCGCCATCTTTATGGCTGAGGGGGCCGCGGCAGGGCTGAAGGCTCTGGATGCAATCATCGAGCGAGGGCTCATCGAACACTATCCGTATGCTCTGATCGTCTATGCCGAGCTCCACGCGTCGCTCGGAGAGCCGAGCGTTGCCGCCCGTTACCTCGATATGGCGCTTTCGCATCGGCATTCGCCGGCGGAGCGCGCTCTATTGCTGCGCAGGCGCGCCGCTCTGGTTGTCGGCTTCGACTTCGACTACGAGCGCTGTGTCGAGCTGTGTCGACAGCAAGGTCTGAGTTTGGGGGGCCGCATTGTCTATCATCGAGTCACCGATAGCACCAACGACGATGCATTGGTCTTGGTCAAAGAGGGTGCGCCACACGGCGTGGTGGTGATCGCCGACGAGCAGCGCCGAGGGCGCGGTCGGCGCGGCAACAGCTGGTCTTGTGCGTCGGGTGAAGGGTTGACGTTTTCGGTCGTTCTGCGCGGGTCGTGGCCGAAGAGTCAGCTGAGCGTCTTGCCGCTCGTGGTCGGTTTGGCCGTGCGCGAAGTGGTCGCCCGCCACGTCTCTCGGGCTTGCCAGGTAAAATGGCCGAACGATGTGCTCGTCGGTGGCCGCAAGCTCTGCGGCGTGCTGTTGGAAGCTCACGTCCAGGGCGGCGTGACGGAGGCTGTCGTAGTCGGCGTAGGGCTCAATGTCCTCACGCGCCGCTTTCCAGAAGAGCTCGCGGGCGTTGCCACTTCGCTCGCGCTTCTGGGGGCTACGTTGCTCGAGCGCGAGGCGCTATTGGTCGAATTGCTTGCGGCCTTCGAGCGACGCACCCGAGAGCTCTTCGAGCGCGGGTTTCACGAGCAGTGGCTGGAACTCTGCCAATGCGATGCGCTGCGAAACAAGCGAGTGCGCGTGGACGAGGTCGAGGGCACCGCGCTTGGCATCGCCGAAAATGGCGGCCTGATCTTGCGCAGCGCCGGGGGCGATCAGGTGCTCTTGGCAGGTACCGTCGTGGTGCTGGGCGACGCTTAGCTGTTTCGATCAGGCTGCTTGCGCGGGCACACGCTCGGTGGTCATCGGATCGAGCAGCGCCGATGCCAACTGACGCCGCCCACGGAATAGCCGACTCATCACGGTTCCGACGGGGACGTCCAGCGCTTCGGCTGCCTCCTTGTAGCTCAGCTCTTTCAGGTCGACCAAGTGAACCACACTGCGGAACTTGTCCGGCAACGCATCGAGCGCCAGGCTGACGCTTACCGGCAGTGTGTTCAGAGTCACGCTCGTGGTCGCTTCGTGCCAGGTGTTCGGATCGCGTCGAAATGCTTCCATGGCACGCTGCTCACGGCCGCGCTTGCGGCACCGCGTCACGAAAACGCTGTAGAGAATCTGTTGACACCAGGCTTGCAGGTTGGTGCCTGGGCGAAAGGTCTGCTGAAAGCGCAAAGCTCGAACAATGGTGTCTTGCACCAAATCGTCGGCGTCGCTGCGGTTCAAGCACAGCTTCAACGCTCGCGTGCGCAGTGATCCCAGGCATGCTTGCAGGGACTCACGAAATTCGTGTCGGGCGCAGTGACTGATCGCCAGCGGCTGATTCGTGGACATGGGGTTTTTATTCTCCGCTGGGGCCACTTCGCAAACGGCGTGCCAGCACCTAGAAGCAAAACTCCCTGGGAAAAGTCGGAGGGGCCTGCGTCCCGACAGCCGCAGGTCGCGTGTCAATCTGTCAGCGATTGGCCCCCGGTTGACAGTTGGGCAATGGCGCGCGGAATTTCGTCGGCGATCTCCGAAGCCAACATGCCGCGGTCGGAGCCCATTCGAGCGCTCCACAGCTCACCGCACAGTCCGTGAATCCCGGCACCCAACAGCGCGGCTTGAAACGGCGCGCTGTGTGCGAGTAGGGCGCCGATGATCCCTGTCAGCACATCGCCGGCGCCGCCGGTGGCGAGTGTCGGTGACCCCGTCAAGTTGATGTGCGGTAGCTGTTCCGGGCCGGCGATCAGCGTGCGAGCACCTTTGAGCAGCGTCACACACCCGGTAAGGTCCACCAGCCGTCGAACGCTGGTGAAGCGATCGGACTCGACGGCTGCCGTCGTGACGCCAAGCAAGCGCGCGGCTTCCCCGGGATGAGGGGTGATGACAGCGCGCCCCTGGCAAAGCCTGAGGCTCTTCGGATTGTCGGCCAAGATCGTGAGAGCGTCTGCGTCGAACACTTTGGCGCACGGGAGCTCCAGTGCGGCGTGCACCAAAGTGCGACTCGCGTCACCGGTGCCCAAGCCGGGGCCAATCGCCAGGGCTTGCAACTTGGCGGTCACGTTCGCAAGGGAATCCGAGAGCGAGCTCTCGTCCAGGCGGGCGGTCATGGTCTCTCGGACTTGTCCCTCCAGACGAGTGATCACGGAGTCGATGTTGAGCAAAGTCACCAGCCCTGCGCCGGCTCTCAAGGCTCCGCGTGCTACGAGATGAGCCGCTCCGATGGTGCCGGGTGAGCCGGCAAGCACCCCAATGCGACCCGAGTCCCCTTTGTGCGCTCCCGGCTCGCGCGCTCGAAGCATGGTGCCCAGGTCGCTGGCGTCGACTGCCCACGCGCTCTGCCCCACCTGAGTGTACAGATTGGAAGGAACGCCGATATCGGTCACGACCAGCTCGCCGGAGTGGGCGAGACCGACCGGAGTCATCAGACCCAGCTTGGCATGACCGAAGCACACGGTGAGGCTGGCTCGCACGGCGGTGCCCAAGACAACCCCGGTGTCGGTATGCAGCCCGGAGGGAATATCCAAGCTGACTACAGGCGCGCCCGAGCCGTTGATGGCCTCGATGACCTCGCGCAGAGGACTCTGGATCTCGCGCTCGAGCCCTGTTCCGAGCAGCGCGTCGACCACCACGGACGCTTCGGGGCCTTGCGGTCCGAGCCATGCTTCGAGCGCCTCCACGGTGAGGGCTTCGGTCTTGCCTCCCAGCGCTTCGTAGGCTTCCCTCATGACTTTTGCGTCGGTTGTGAGTCGTTCCAGCGGCGCGCTGCACAGCACGTGGACTCTGACGCCCAGCGTCATGAGGCGTCGCGCGACCACGAATCCGTCCCCTCCGTTGTTGCCGCTGCCACAGCAGACGACGGCTCGGCGTGAAGCACCGAACTTGGCATACAGAGTATCCGCCGCACCGCGGCCGGCGTTCTCCATCAGGAGCAGCGAGGGCACCTTCGCCGATTCGATCGCATGGCGGTCGAAGTTTCGCATCTCGTCGCGTGACAGGACCGGTCGCACCAGAACTCTCGTCTACTAGAAACCCTGTTGCTCGCGCACGCCGCGCTGCTCGCGAAATGTCGTAGAGCGAGCTTGCTGCGTCAAGCTCGGTATGCAGCGGGGTTGCCGAAACCCCGAGACCAATGCTCCACCCGGAACTCGGGCAGCCACTGTTCCTCAGTCTCGTGCTTCGTCCTCGCTTGACGGAATCGAATTCCCGTGCGAAGTGCAAATGCCATGGATGACGCCGAGCGGCGCTTTCGCGACTGCGTTGATCGATTCAAGCGCGACCTAACGACCATTATTTTCCAATCCATCGACAGCATGGTTGCGGAAGCGGAGCAACGAGCCGCCGACGAGGCGCGCTCGTCGCTTGCCGACGGCAGCTCAACCGGAGCGGCCAAGCTACCGGCGAAGGCCAAGGCAGCCCGCGGCAAGCACAAGAAGGGAGCTCCCGAAACCCGCGAGGCGAGAGCGAAGGGCGCGCGTCGGTCGGACGATGCCGACGGTTCCCAGCTTGGGTTCGAGTTCGAGCTCGCGAGCGTGTTGCCTGTCACGCGAGCGAAGCCGGCACGCGTGCGCGAAGATTCGATCTTGGGTGCAGAGCTCGCCCACGGATTGGATGTCACCGCTGGCGTGGCTGCTACCGATCCAGCGGGCGGCGGCGCGGCCACCAACGGCAACTCGGTTCACGGTGATGCCAGCCACGGCGATGGTCCGTCCGTGGTGGGTGCTGCGCCCGCTGCGCGCTTTCGTCCTTCGTCCAAGCCCCCCTCCGAGCGGCCCTTGTTCGTGCACCGGCGCGCCAGGGACGGCCAAATTCATGCACTGCGCCGCATTCGCGACGCCGCCCCCGGCGCAGCTGAGGTCAACGCGAATCCGCCAGATCCTGGCCGTTGATTCGTCGCAGCCAAGGCTAAGAAGCCAGGTTCGGATCGATCGCGCTCAGCACCGCGACCTGAATTTCCAACCTGCGCTCGGGGCTGATGGGGCTCCCATCGACTTCTACTATTTTGAAGCGGTCGTAGACCCGTTGCCCATTGGTTCTCACTTGGGAGCTGTTGATTTGCACGCGTGCCCGGTACAGCGCGCTCGCCAACGATTGGAGCAAGCCGGAACGATCGTCGGTCTCCACTTCCAGAGTCGTGAAAATGCCGTCGTCCGACTCCACGAACCTCACCATGGTTTCGACCGGTCGATCCAGCGTGGTGGGCGGCGTGCGCGGCAAGCTTTCGCCGCGCCCTTCCAGCATTTCTACCAAGACCGTCCGCAGATGATCGAGATCGGCGTCTTCGAGCTGCTTGCGCGACTCGGTTGCATCGCGCGGGTACACCCAGAAGATGTCGACCGCTTCGGCTTCTCCGGCGGGCGTCGTCCGCGTGTAGGCTTCAGCGCTCGAGATATCCAGGCCACAGGCCACGAATGCGGCGGTAATGATGGCGAGCAGGCCCGGAGCGTCGCGCGCGACGACGCAGACGCCGACTTGAGGACGGTGCTCGCGATCGAACGTGCCCAGGCTCACCGTGGCATCGCCGCGGCGTTCCGCAATCTGGGCGTGTGCCGCGATGGTTGCAGCGTCGTAGCGGGCAGCGTACTCGGCTCCCAACGATTCGCGAAACGAGCGGACCGACACAGGCTCGCTTCGAATATCCCGTAAAGTTGGGCTTTCGCCAGTCATTCCGGTCGAATCGTAGAGGTGGCTCTGTTTCCTGCGAGTACCAGCTGCGCGTCGGGTGGTGAACCGCCGGCACCCCTCGCGCTTTTCTCACTGACCTGCGTCGGGTTCCGGTGCCGGAGGCGGCGTAAGACCGGGAATCGGCGGAAAGAAGCTGGGCAAGGCAGTGGGGAAACCGGACGGCAATGGAGGGAGGCTGCTCGGTAGCGGCGGCAAGGTAGATGGAAAGGGAAAGATCGGGCCGGCATCCGGGGTCGAAGGCTTGGCGCTGGGCTGCGGGCGCGGAGTCCCCGGCCGAGCGACTGGCGGTTCCGGTGGTTTCGGACGATCGGGAGCCGCTGCCGTTGGCGTCGGCGTCACCGTGCCGGCATCGGGAACGGTTTCTGGTTCGATCGTGCCGGGCGGTGGTGAGACCAAGGCGGGTAGCTCCTGCGGCGGTTGCGATCGGCGCCCATCGAGTACGACCAGCACGACGATGGCCGCGCCAATCAGCACCAGCAGCACCACGAGCGTTGCGATCAGCGCATTTCTGGTTCGGGTGCGTGCGGGCCGTGCTGTTGGGACGGGTACGCCCGCCGGGCGCACTTTGAACTCACGCGCCGCTTGCTGCGCGATGGGAGACGCTGGAGGAGCCATGGCCGGCGCATTCGGCCGCAACTGAGTGCCACCTGCCGCGGGCAGTACGGGATCGTCCTCGGTGGTGTCGGGCTTGGCGGAATCGGGCGGCAGGGTATCGGCAACGGAGGTGCGGCGCGTGCTGGGGTCCGGTTCGTCGACTTCGCTCGACGGGTTGACCGGTAGCGGCGCTGGTGTCGCGGCTAGCTGGCCCGCGTGGCTCAGGGTGGTGGCCAGCGGAGCAAGCGCCATGCGCATCGCGAAGGCGCTGTCGAACCGAGCTTCGCGCTCAGGCTCCAGCGCTCGATGTACGACGGCTGCTAGCGCGTCGTTTACGCTGGGCAGCCGCTCCTTCAGAGGCACGATGTTTCGGGCCACGAACCGCGAGACGATCTCCGTGGCATCGTCACCTTCGACGGGCCTTTTGCCGCACAGCATTTCGTACAGCATCACCCCCAGCGAGAACAGGTCAGCGCGCGCGTCGACGTCCTCCGCCGCATAGAGTTGTTCGGGGGCCATGTACTCCGGAGTTCCCATCATCGACCCAGCGCGGGTCAGTGTTTGCTTGAACTCCTCGGTGCTGCGAAGCTTGGCGATGCCGAAGTCGATGAGCTTCAGCACGGGTCCCCCAGGACCTTTCGTGATGAATACGTTGTCCGGCTTCAGATCGCGGTGCACGACATTCAGCGCGTGCGCCGCTTCGAGCCCGGAAAGAATTTGTAGGCCGTAGTCGATGACGGTGCTCTCCGGCAGCTGGACTTCGCGATCGAGCAGCTCTTGCAACGACTCGCCGCGCAGCAGCTCCATGACCAAGAACGGCGTACCGGCTTCCGTTGTATCGACGTCCGTCACCCGGGTCACGTGCGGGCTTTGAATGCTCGCCGAGACGCGCGCCTCTCTCAAGAACCGGTCTGCCAGGCCGGGCCGCTCTGCCAGATCGGAGTGCAAGAACTTCAACGCCACCGGGACCTTGAGCACGAGATGCTGGGCCTCGTACACCGCCCCCATACCCCCGTCCCCGATCAGACGGGTGATGCGGTATTTGTCGCGAACTAGTGTGTTTGCCTCGAGGACCATGGCGCTGGCGCCGGCTCAGGCGCACCCTGTCATACCGGGGGTTTTCTTGGGTTGCAATGCGGAGTCAGCGGCGGCTGCCGCGCCAGGGAACGTCGTTCACATGCGCCACGGCGTTTTCGTGCCGAGCCAGCACGAACAACAGATCGCTGAGGCGATTCAGATACACCAGAATGTCGCGGCTCACCGTCACCGACTTGCTGAGCGCGTAGGTGCGGCGCTCGGCACGCCGCGCTACGGTTCGGGCAAGGTGCAGAGCAGCCGCGACCGCGGTGCCACCCGGCAAGACGAACGTATTCAACGGTTTCAGTCTGGCGTCGATCTCGTCGATCAACTGCTCCAGGCGTTCTACGCGTGCGCTGTCGATGCGCGGCATGCTCAAGGTCTCGGCTTTGCCGGGTGCGCATGCCAGCTCCGCCCCCAGCGAGAACAGGTCGCTCTGCAGTTCTTCGAGCCAAGCAGCCAGCTCGGGCGAGGAGCTCGCCGCGCGGGCAATGCCAAGCGCCGCGTTGGCTTCGTCCACGGTGCCGTAGGCTTCGACCCGCTCGTCGTCCTTGTCCACGCGGACTCCGCCGAACAAGCCGGTTTGCCCAGCGTCGCCCGTTTTCGTGTAGATCTTCATCCCACGCTTACTAGCGCGCTTGCGGGCACCCGCCCACTGCTCTGCCGCCTGCTTTCAGGCGGAGAAGATTTGCTGGATTTCCCCTTCGATATTGGAGCGGTCGACCTTTTTTGCGAGCGCCAGCTCCTGAACCAGAAGCCCGCGGGCTTGGTCGAGCAATCGCCGCTCCCCGAAACTGAGGTCCTTGTCGAACTTCAATCGATACATGTCGCGGAGCACCTTGGCGATCTCGATCGGGAGCCCGCTCTTCAGCATTTCGGTGTAGGCGCGGAAGCGCCGATTCCAGGGCTGCAGATCGACGGCTACCTCCGGTGCTCTGAGCACGTCGAGAATCTTCTGGGCCTCGCGCTTTTGCATCACCGGCCGTAGCCCTACGAGCCCTGCTGCATCCGTAGGCACCATGACCTTGAGCCCGCTTCCGAGGATCCTCAGCACGTAGCACAGGCTTTTCCGACCTCCGAGCTCGCGCTCCTCGATCTCGGACACCTCCCCTACGCCATGAGCGGGGTGAACCGCCATCTGCCCAACCTTGAACGTATGATTACTCTCTACAGCTTGCATTCCAACTCCGAGTGAAGGGCGGGTGCGCGCGCGATCCCGCTTGGCGGTCCGACCCAGACCAGGTGCGCGATCAGCACACACGGTTCGACGCTCCCACCGACAGGCACGGCAACCACACCCCTCGGGTTTGCGAGGCGCGCCTGCTTCTCCCAATTTGACGTGGCTGGTTACTCACAATGACAATTCGGTACCGATCAACCAAAGTAACTGTAGCCTTCGCTCTTAGCCTTCGCCCTTCTGGTTCCGCCCAAATTGCCACCGATGTGGCCGAGGCGGAAACTAGCATCATGTGGGAGTTTCGTCAATCACAGGCGAGGCATTAACCCGTCGAATGTAAGGGACCTGGCGGGATCTTCGCGGTAGCTGGGCACGCCACTATTCGGCGCTACGGGTTTCGTCGCCGCCGTGATGCGGTGTCGATGTGGGCGTCAAGTCGAGCATCTCCCACACGTCTGCTGACACGGCTGCGTGAAGGCCGTCGATGATCGGGCTCAGCTCCAGTTCGACAGTCAGGGCGACCCGCTGGTGTTCCGTGGCGATAGTGGGTGGCGATGCAGGCTCGTGAAGGCCAAACAGGCGCCCGGTCGAGCTTTGCGCAAGTCCGTCCCAAGCTTCCCTCATCCTGGCGACCGCATGAATGTTCTCTTCTTCCCAGGGCCCGTCGATCGCCACTCTGATGGTGACGGATCCTCGATCGGTAGGTGCGGCGCTAATGCCAACCCCTTGCGCCGCCGCCAAGAGGCCGGCTGCCCCGTACATCCACTTTCCCTCGAAGGGCCCGGGCGCAAGAAATGTCAGCGGTGCTTGCGTGCCAAACTCGCGAAAGGACCTCAGTGCGGCGCCTTCGAAGATGGACTTGGTTCGTCGCAGCTTACCCCGTGCGAAGGCCTCGACGATTCGGACCGTGGTCGGGTCACCGACCGCGACGGCGACCAGCTTGCCCTCGAAGCTCAAGAGGGATTGGGGGGTCCGTCCTACCACACCGCTAATGCGCTTGAGTCTGGGGTGCGGCTCCACGAGCTCGACCCCGCTCACCAGCCTTTCTGCGAAAGCCTGGGTGGCAGCTGTCAGATCTGACTCTGTTTCGGCCAAGTAGAGGGTGCCCAGATCGAACCCAGCGATCAGGGCCCGGTTGAGCTGCCTCAGGTCGATCCCAGTCTGCTGCGCATATAGGTCGAAGCGCTTTTTGGGCAGAAGGGGTTCCAACTTCTGCACCAGGTCGTGGTGATCGCTGAGCTCCCGGGGTTTTCCGAGCAGCACCCAGTTCAGTCCTCCCGCTGGAACGTACTCGTGCAGCGCTAGCTCGCGCAGGGGAGGAGGCGCTCGTCGCGCCGCCGCGGACGCACCCGCGGCGGATTCCGCTGCGCCGCAGGCGTGCTGAGTTCCCAAGCACAGAACGAACAGAAACCAACGCGAGAGTCGTGCGTTCAGGTTGCTGGCTCGTTGTCTGGCCCGCCAGTGATCGCCATGTGCCGGCTGTTGTTCACGAGCTCTTTCAGCTCTTTGCCGACCTTGAAGAACGGCAATCGTTTGGCGGGAACGGGTACAGGCTGACCAGTGCGAGGATTGCGACCGTCGTAGGGCTTGTAGGGGCGGACCGTAAAGCTGCCAAACCCTCGGATTTCGATACCTTCGCCGCGCTGAAGGGCTTCAGTCATTGCGTCGAATACGCAATTGACCACCATTTCGGCGCGAGCTTTGGTGAGCTCTCCCCGAGCAGCAATCGCCTCGATAAGCTCGCTCTTGGTCATGCGTTCTGCGCCTCCCTCGTATCTAAGGATGGTTTAGCCTAACGTCTGAATTGTCAACGGTATTTCGGTTCGATTCCCGAAATGTGCTCGGTTGCTGTATAGCTGGATTCTGCTTTCGTAGAACGCGATACCGGTTGCCGGGACCCGGGTTCAATCAGCTGTGTTTACTGCTACTTGGCAAGGGGGCTCCGCGGCGTCGGAATTACTTGCCTCCCGCTTTGGCTAGGGGCCTACCGGCGTCAACCGGATGAAGTCGAGCCTCGCCGCGGCCCCCTCGAGGGAGATCACCAGCTCGTTCCGGCCGGCTGACAGGGGCCACTCGCCGACTCGAGTCACCCGGCACTCGGCAGCATCGAAGCTCACCGTCTCCCGATGAGACGTCGCCGATGAGGAGGCGGTGAACGCCAACACGTGACTAGCGCCCTTGACCCAACCGAGCTC